>DATAKF010000379.1:0-10952 GCA_036261775.1 Polyangiaceae bacterium
GTGGTCGCTCCCTTGCCGTTCGAGACGCGCGCCGGGGCCGAGCCTGGCGTGAGACGGTAGATCTGGTCACAGCCCTCTCCCTGGTGCGCCTGCATCGACAGCTGCGTGCCGTCGAACGACCAGTACGCCTCGGCGTTCTCGCCGCCAAAGGTGATCTGCCTCAGGTCACGCAGGTGGGGCTCGGTGGTCGGGGGCTCGGTGGCCGGGCTGGCCGACGCGACCGCGGATGGTGGCGGCAAAGGGCTGGCCGCGTCGGGCGGCTGCCCACACCCGCTCATCAGCAGTAGCAAACTCAGGCTCGTGAAGCCGAGCTCCGACCGGTATCCGCACTGCCACTGCGCTATCGACGACATTGCCTTCCAACTATTCGAAGCCTTTCCGAGCGACAAAAAAATTCTCCCAAGCCCGCTTTCTGCCAGTCGAAATCGGGATCATCAGGTGTCCACCCGAGCGTCGAGGGATGAATTTTTCGCGCTGCGGGCAATCACTGACGTGGCAGCCTTTTCGTTCGGGCAGGCTGGGCGGATCACCGCCGGCGCGCTTACTTTCCTAGCGTTCGGTGCGTGCGCCGAAGGCACCAACCAGAGCGACCTAGGGCCGCTCACCCAAGGCATGGCGGGCACCACCAGCGGTGGTTCGGACACTGGCGCCGCTGGTATGCCGACGGCAGGCACTGCTGGCATGCCGACGGCAGGGACCAAAGCCACGGGCGGCAGCAGCACGGCGGGCTCGGGTGGCGTAGCAGTGACCGCGGGCACTGGTGGCGCGGCGGGTGCTGGTGGTTCGGGCGGCATGTCTGGTGGTGCTGGTGGACGCGGCGGTATGGGCGGCGTGGGCGGCAGCTCGGGCGGCATGGCCGGCAGTGGTGGCAGCGGCGGCAGCAGCGCCGGCGCCGGTGGCAGCAGCGCCGGTAGCGGTGGAGGCTCCGCGACTGGCCATCGCTACGCCAAGCTGGTCGCGACCTCCGAGGTGAACGGCAAGGTGTGGAGCTCCGTGGCCGAGCTCCAAATCATGACCACCGGCAACGTCGCTCTCAGCCGCACCAATTGGACCGTGACTGCCGACTCGGAAGAGACGGACGATCAGGACGCTCCCGCTACCGCTGCCATCGACGGCGACAACGCGACCTTCTGGCACACCGCGTGGGAGTTCGCGCCCAACGACGTCAACGACGCCAAGCTCCCGCATTCGCTGATCGTCGATCTCAAGACGACCCAGCCCATCACCGGCTTTTCGTACTTGCCGCGTCAATCGGGCTCCAACGGCCGCATCGAAGACTGGCAGTTCTTCGTCAGTAAAGACGGCACGACGTGGGGTGCGGCCGTCAAAACTGGCACGTTTCCCGACGTTGCAACGCTGCAGACCGTGACGTTCTAGACGCCGCTCACGCACCGCGCCGCGACCTCACCAGCGCAGCGCCGAGCCAGCACGCAGGCAACGACGTCACGATCAGCGCGAGCGGGTACCACAGCGGTCCAAGTTGGGGGGTGTGGCTTATCGTAGCCAAGAGGCCCGCCGTCGACGCGACGACGCCAATCGTGCCGAGCACGAGCGCGTGCTTGAGCGGCCGCGCGGGCGCCAAGTACGCGGTCAACGCAGCGCCGAGCACCTCGAAGAAGACGCGGTAAGCGGTGGCTAGACCAAACAGCGCGTCGCTCATCACATCGCCTGCCGGCGGAAACACGCCCGTTGCGTGACAGATGGCGTCCGTGCCGGTGTGGGTCACCACGATGGCTACGAGCCCCGCCAAGACGGCCCCCACGCTGCGACCCCAGCGACGCGGCGCCTGCAAACTCGAGCTACCAATGACGTTTTCCATGTTCGGTTCCTTTTCGGGGCCAAAAGGGCGGCCCACTGATGAGTCGGAGCCGAGCGGCTGGGCTCGACATGGCTCGGTCGACTTTTCTCAGTTCGCCGCCCGGACCCCACCTCTGACCAGAGCAAGAATCCTCGCAACTCGGGGCTTGGAGCGTCCGACACGGCGCTGCGGCGCCCATGTTCGAGATTCTCGGGGCAGTTCTGAACGTCACGACCATTGCCGTGGGGCGGCGCATTCGCGAATTGCAGCGACTGGAGAAGGCCTATGGCAGGGGTAAGTGGCGAAAGAAGAAGGGCATTGCTAGGATCCGGCTCGCAGATGGCGGCATCTACACGGCGGAAGTCCACTGGTACGAAGCGCATGGCATCGGGCGCAAAGAAGCCAAGATCAAGCGCCTCCTCCGTTAGATCGCGGTCCAAGTATGTGGTCTGCCTGTCGAACCGGGGATTTCGGGCGTCGCTGGACGAGCGCAAGATCTACCGAACGCTGCCCGATGCAGGAGCTCTCCGCCTGGGGATGCTGCGCGTCGTCGACGAATCGGGTGAAGACTACCTGTACCCCGCCGCGAGCTTCGGTGCGCTGACGCTCTCCCCGCGCGTCGCCCGGGCGCTGGCCAAGTAGCGCCGCTTACTACTGCCAACTTCGCCCAAGGCGGGCCATGACCGGGGGCGCATAGTCAGCCCATGACCCAAGCCCGTCGCACCGAAGGTCACGCCGCCGCCCCTGCCACCATTCGTCTGGGCGACTTGGAGGTTCAGCGCATGGGCTACGGGGCCATGCGCTTGCCGGGCAAGGAAGTGTGGGGCGAGCCTGACGATCCGGCGCGCGCTCGCCAAGTGCTGCGGCGCGCGGTCGAGCTGGGCATCAACCTCATCGACACCGCTTGGTACTACGGGCCGCTCGTCGCCAATCAGCTGATCGCCGAGGCGCTGCATCCGTACCCGCAGGGCTTGGTGATCGCCACCAAGCTCGGCGGCAAACGCTTGCCCGACAAACGTTGGGCGCCCGCGCTCCGCCCCGAAGAGCTGCGCCAAGGCGCCGAAGACGATTTGCGCACGTTGCGGCTCGAGCGACTCGACGTCGTGCATCTGCGCAACATGCCCGCAGCCGGCGTGCCCTTGCTCGAGTCGTTGGACGTGCTGCTCGCTATGCAGGCCGAAGGCAAGATCCGCCACATTGGTCTCAGCAACGTCAACGCGAAGGAGATCGAGCAGGCGTTGGCGCGCACGCCCATCGTGACCGTACAGAACCTGTTCAATGTCTCGGGCGGCGGCGGCGAAGCCGCACGCCTAGCGCGCGCCGAGGTCGAAGATCCAGAAGGGGTGCTCGACCTGTGCACTCGTCACGCCATCGCCTACCTCCCGTTTTTTCCGCTAGCGGTGGGCAACATTGCCGCGACCAAGCCCATTTTGTCGACGATCGCCGTGAAACACCACGCCACGCCGGCTCAAATCGCGCTCGCGTGGCTCATGGCGCGCTCGCCCATCATGCTGCCCATCCCCGGCACCAGCTCCGTCGAGCACCTCGAAGAAAACTGGGACGCCCGCCGCATCGCGCTCTCTGCAGCAGAAATGGCGCTTATCGCCAACTAACGGCGCGCCCCACCTCTCGCCCCTCACCCCTCCGCCGACTAATCCCTAACCCCTCGCTCCTAACCCCCAATCCGCAAGTCACCGCACCCCCAATCCGCCCCGCCTACCACTCAGCCAGCATGCCCGCGCTAATCGTATTGGCGTTCTGCACTTCGCCGCGGTGCCAGGTGTACCTGAGGATCATACCGTCGATTGAGAAGACGACGGGCGTCATGTGGTAGGCGAGCTTGTAGCCGATGCCGCGCACTTCCTTGATCACGCTCAGCTTGATCGGGTTTTGCGGCGAGGCGTCCCAAGCCGTTTCTTTGGCGTTGGTGGAACCGTAGGAAGCGGCGAGCTCGAAATTGGAGACGCGGTAGTTCGCGGCCGCCAGGTAGCCAAAGTGAGTGCGCAGCTCGCCGACGTTGTCGATGGCGGTGTTGCCGAGGGCCCACGCGGTACCGAGGCCCTTGCCATACCAGCCCGTGGCGCCGATGCCGAAGCCGACGAAGCGGCCCCACACGCCACCGCCCGCGCCCCAAACGCTGCGCACCGAGTCCGCGGGAATGCCAGGATCGGGCAGGTTGCGCGGTGATTCACCGGTGCGGCCGATCATCTGCGTGAGTCCGTTGGCCCACACGTTGATCTCGTCTTTACCGACGGGGCGGTCGGTCATGTCTTTGTGGAACACCAGCTCGCCTTCGAAGCGGGGGGCGATGGTGCGGTTCCAGAACTGGTCGATCATCGCCGGATCGAGCACGGCCAGCGACAGCTGCAGACCGGCCAGGTTCGGCGTCGCGTAGCCAATCTGCGCGTGGCGGGCCGGGAACATGGAGCCGACGCCGGTGTGGCCGCAGGTGGCAGAAGCGTTCGAATCGACGTCGCACGGGTGACCGACACCATGTTGGTGGATCAGGAACCAATCCATCTTCATGCCGCCGCGGTTGAACAAGCCGATACGCCGGCCGCCCCAAGCAGCGCCCCAGCTGCCGGACAGGTCCATGTACTGCTCGCGGAAGTCGACCGAGGCGCTGTCGTTGAACTGGCGAAAGTTGGAGCTGTTCAAGCCGTTCTGAATGCCTGCCCACAGCGCCATCTTGATGGTGAGCTTCACGTCGGGCAGGATTTGTTTGTAGACGTTGAACGCCAGAATGGTGCTGGCGAAGCCGCCGCGGATGCGGAAGGTGCTCAGATCCTTGTCGTTGGTGGCGTTGCCGAGCGCGCCAGCTGGCGACGGGTTGCCGCGGATGGGGATCTGCGGGCCGACCAGGATGTAGCGGTCGATGGCGGCTGGGTTGTTGGGGTCGACCAGGTTGCCGCTGTTGCCCGTGTTGATGGTCTCGCCACCGATCCAGTTCAGGTACGAGTCGACGCGGCCGTTGGTCGAGACTTCCCAGTCGTTTGGCTTGTCCTTCTTGAGCAGAAAAATCTCTGCCTTGGCGCTGCCGGCGAACAGTAGGGCCGACGCAAGGCCTGCGCAGAAACACGCTCTTCGAGCCAGTCCCAAAACCCTCCCGTCGCCCAGCTGCAGATCCGCGTCGCATCCCGTCGTTGCTCCTCCTCGGCGTACTTCTGTACGCCTCGTCGTCTCGCCTAGGCCTGCTCGCGCCTCTTTGCTGGGCTCGGTCCGGATTTTGGGACTGGCTCGTAGACTGGTGGAACTGAACACGTTGCCGATCTCCTCTACTGGATCGCACACACATCGGCTCGCTCGAGGGCGGGACGACGCACGACACGCAGCGCTCTGAGAATGAATAATCTAAGACGGGAATATTTGAAACATAAATTCTAAAAATTCTGAAAGTAGGTTCTATCGGTTGACGAAATAGAACAAATATTCTACGTTGGAAAAACCTACTCGGCACGGCCTGCTCGTCTCGAATCGAGCGGCAAACCTGCGTTGGTTGGCCCAGCCCCACGCGCAGCAGGAGTCACCATGGCAAAGAAGATCGGTTTCGTTGGCGTCGGATTGATGGGGCACGGCATGGCCAAGAACCTCCTGGCGAAAGGGTTCCCGGTCACCGTGATGGCGCACAAGAACCGCAAGCCGATCGAAGATCTGCTGACGCAGGGCGCCAGTGAGGCCAAGACGCCGCGCGCCATCGCGGAAGCGTCCGACGTCGTCATCTTGTGCGTGACCGGCGCGCCGCAGGTCGAGCAGGTGGTCTACGGAGACAACGGCGTGCTCGGGGCCTTCAAGAAGGGCATGGTGCTGCTCGACTGTTCGACCAGTGAGCCCGCCATGAGCGAGCGCGTCGCCAAGGACCTAGCCGCCGCAGGCGCCGCGTACGTGGACGCGCCTTTGGCGCGCAGCCCCGCTGACGCCGAAGCCGGCAAGCTCAACACCATGGTGGGCGCCGAGGAGCAGGTGTTCGGCGAGATTCGCCCGGTGCTCGAGGCGTTCTGCGAGAACATCTTTTACATGGGCGGGGTCGGCGCCGGCGCGCGCACCAAGCTCATCTACAACCTGATCACCATGGGCCACGCGGCGCTGATCGCCGAGGCGCTGTGCGCGTGCGCCGCGACCGGCGTTGACCTGGGCAAGTTTGCCAAGGTGGTGGGCGGCGGCGGCGCCAATAGCGGCATTTTTCAGCTGATTGTGCCGAAAATCTTGGAGAGCGGCGACTACTCGGGGCTGAAATTCAGCCTGGCCAACGCCGCCAAGGACCTGCGCTACTACAACCGCATGGTGGCCGACGTGCCGCTCACGGCGCCCATGGGCCCGCAGGTGCTCAACTCGCTCGTCTCGGCGCTCGCCGCCAAGCCCGACGGCTTGGTCGGAGACATGGTCGCCGCCCACTGCAAGCTCAACGGCGTCGAGCTCAAGAAATGATGAGTACGCGTTTTGCCGTGGTCGCTGTGCTGGGGCTGCTGGGCGCGGCGTGCAACAAGAAGGCGGATGCTAGCGGGGCTGCGTCGGGCGCGGCCGCCAATGGCAAGGCGCCGATCCTGATCGGCATCACCGCCGACGCGAGCGGTCAGTACGCCAACAGCGGCGACTCCGACAAGCGCGGCGTGATCATGGCGATCGAGGAGATGAACGCCAAGGGCGGCGTGATGGGGCGGCCCATCAAGTACGTGCACATGGACACGGAAACGACACCCGCCACCGGCTCACGCATTGCCGAGCGTATGATCAAGCAAGACAAGGTGGCGTTCATCATCGGCGGCGTCAGCTCCGGCGTCGCCAACGCCATCTCACAGGTAGCGCAGAAGTACGGCGTCATTTACCTGAATACGAACAGCAGCTCGCCGTCCGAGGCCGGAGAAAACTGCCACCGCGTCAAGTTCGTCTGGGACGGCAACGGCAACAATTTCTCGCAAGCCGCGGTCAAGAGCGCCATCGGCACCTTCGGCAAGAAGTGGCTCCTCATCACCAACGACTACGTGTGGGGCCACGACACTGCCAAGGCCACGCGCAAGCAGGTAACCGAAGCCGGCGGCGAGATCATCGACGAGATCTTGGTTCCGCAGGGCACGCGCGACTTCAGCGCCATCTTGCTCAAGCTGCAGCAGAAGGCGCCAAACGTTGTCGCAGCCGCCGTGGGTGGTGACGACTTGAAAGCGCTGCGGGCGCAGGTCGCGCAGATGAAGCTGGGCGAAAAGTACGCCTGGATCAACAACCAGCAAGACTGGCCGGACATCTACGGCTTGCCGCGCACCGACTTGTTCGGCGTGTTCGGCACCACCTGGTACCAAGGCCTCGACCTGCCGGGCGTAAAAGAGTTCAACGCGCAGTACCTGAAGGCCAACGCCGACTCGAAGATCAAGACGCCAGGCAACGTCTTCTACAACGGCTACTGGGCGACGCGCGCATTGCTCGAGACGGTCGACAAGCTGAAGACGACCAACAACCGCGCCATCATCAAGGAGCTGGAACAGCTGAAAATTCCGGCTGCTACGCGCCTGCAGCACCACGACGCCTTCATGAACCCGGCGACGCACCAGCTGCAGCAGACCATCTACCTCGCTACCGCCAATCTGGCGTCGAATTCGCCCGACGACTTATTCAAGATCCTCAGCAACACCGACCCGAGCCAAGTCGCCGACAAGGACGCGGACGGCAAGTGCAAGCTCGAGCCGCTCGAGTCCACGCCCGTTTACGAACCCTGAACCGCGAGTCACCAACGTGTTGCCCCATCTAGTCAACGGTCTAGCTCTCGGGATCCTGTTCGGGCTGTTGGCCCTAGGGTTCATGCTGATTGTCGGTGTGATGGAAGTGATCAACCTCGCGCACGGCTCGCTGTTTGCGCTGGGCGCCTACGTGGCGGTCGAGATCATCAATCCCGGTTGGATGGGCGAAGCTGGGGCCGCCTACCTGGAGCTGCCGATGGCCGTGCGCTACGGGCTCGCGCTCGTGGTTGCTCCGGCGCTGATCGGTTTCGTCGGCATGGGGCTCGAGCGGCTGGTGCGACGTACCTACGGCAAGAAAGCCGAGTACGGCCTGCTGCTGACGTTCGGCGCCTCGCTCGTGATCGAAGAAAGCATTCGTATCGTCTGGGGGCCTGGCGAGAAGAGCTTGCCGGTGCCCGAGGCCGTGGACGGCGGCTTCATGGTGGGTGACCTCATCTACTCCAAGTACCGGTTTTTTGCGGCCTTTTTGGGCGTGGTGCTGATGGCGCTGGTGTGGTTCTTTCTCGAGAAGACGCCGTACGGAGCGCGCGTCAAAGCCGGCGCTCACGACGCCGAGATGGTGCGAGCCCTCGGCATCAACATCGGTCGCCTGCGGCTGTTCGTGTTCGCGCTGGGCGCCGCGCTGGCGGCCGCTGCCGGTATCGTACTCACGCCGATTTGGGGTCTGCGGCCTCACGTGGGCGTCGACGCGGTGATTCCGTCGTTCTTGATCATCGTGCTGGGCGGCGTCGGCAGCTTTTGGGGCGCCGTGATTGCTGGGCTCTTGGTCGGCGTCACGGTCGGGCTCACGGGTGGCTATGCCGCCGAGTGGTCCGTCATGTCCATGTACCTTCTCTTGATCTTGGTCCTGAGTGTCCGCGCACGCGGGCTGATGGGCAAGAAGAGCGCGCTCGAGGCCTGATGTCGCTGTACACGCCCCTCACTGCTCCGCGCCCCGGCGCGAAGGCCAAAGGCCAGGCGTGGGTGACCGCGCCCATGCTGATCACGGTGGGCCTGTTGGCCACCTACCCGCTATGGGCCGAGCACGCCGGCCTCTATCAGTACCTCGGCATCGAGGTAGCGATTTGGATGGTGTACGCGCTGGGGTACAACTTGCTGCTCGGCTACACCGGCTTGCCAGCGTTCGGGCAGGGAGCGTTCTTCGGTATTGGCGCGTATGCGTTTGGGCTCTGTTACCAACATTTGAGCCAAAATTCGCTCGTTTGCTTGGTGTGCGGCATGGTGGCGGCCGCGGCTGGGGCCGGGCTGGTCGGGTCGCTCGTGGCTCACCGGCGGGGCATCTACTTTGCGCTTCTGACCATCGCGTGTGGCCAGGTGTTTTGGTTCTTGGCCATGAAGGTCACGTCCGTGACCGGCGGCGAGGACGGCATGCTCAACCTGCACCGGTCCGAGCTGCTGAAAGACAACGTCACGCTCTTCTACTTCGTGCTCGGGGTGCTGGCGGTCACGCTGGTGCTGCTCTGGCGGCTGGTGCACTCGCCGTTCGGCAAGGCGCTGCAAGCCATTCGCATGAACGAGACGCGAGCGCGCTTCGTTGGTTACAACGTGTGGCTCACCAAATGGGCCGTCGTCACGCTGTCGGGCGCCTTCGCGGGTCTGTCGGGCGGGCTGATGGCTGCCACGCAAGAGAGCGCCTACCCGGACGTCATGAGCGTGCATAGCTCCGGCTTCGTGGTGATGGCCGTCTTGATCGGCGGCGGCACCGTGAGCTTTTGGGGCCCAGTGTGGGGCGCCCTCGTGTTCATCGTCGCGCGCGACTTGCTCGGTGCGCTCACCGAGACCTGGCTGCTTTGGTACGGCCTGCTCTTCATGGGCGTGGTGTTGTTCCAGCCCGAGGGCATCGCGGGCGCGTTTCAGCACTACAAGAGGAAGCTGGGGGAGCGCGGGCGCGCCAAAACGGCCGCCCCAGCCATTGCGCCGGAGGCTGAGAATGGCTCTGTTTGAGGCTCGGAACCTGAGCAAGCGCTTCGGTGACCGCGTCGTGCTCGAGGACATTTCGCTGTCGTTCGAGCAAGGCCAGCTGTCGGGCATCATGGGCCCGAACGGCGCCGGTAAGTCGACCTGCTTCAACGTGCTCACCGGTCACTTTCCGCCCGACCGCGGCCAGGTGTTGCTCGACGGCGAAGACATCACCGGGCTTTCGCCGCGCAAGATCGCGCAAAAGGGCGTAGCGCGGTCGTTTCAGATCATGAGCTTGTTCGACGAGCTCACGGTGCTGGAGAACGTGCTGTTCGCCGTGCCACAGATGCGGCAAGCCGGGATGAATCCGCTCAAGAGCGTGGCCGGAGACGGCGCCGCCATCGACAAAGCACTCAAGATTGTCGAGCAGGTAGGTTTGCTCGAGAACGTCGACGCGCGTTCGAACAACCTGTCGTACGGCGAGCGCCGGGCGCTGGAGATCGCGGTTGCGCTAGCGGCCGAGCCGCGAGTGTTGTTCCTGGACGAGCCCACGCAGGGCATGGGCGCCGAGGGGCGCGATCGCCTGCTGGAGCTCATCCTGGGGCTGAAGCGCAAGTTCACGATCGTCATGATCGAGCACGACATGGACTTCTTGTTCACTCTGGCCGATCGCGTCAGCGTCATTCACTGGGGCCAGGTCATCGCTCAGGGCACGCCGGACGAGCTGCGCTCGGATCCGTGGGTGCGAAGATCCAAGCTGGGAGAAACCGCTCATGCTTGAGATTCAGGGCATTGAGACGTACTACGGCGAAACTCAAGCGCTTTTCGGCGTGTCGCTGGAGGTCCGCCAGGGCGAAGCGGTGGCGCTTTTGGGCCCGAACGGCGCCGGCAAAACCACCGTGCTGCGGTCCATCTTGGGTCTCACACCTGCGCGCCGCGGCGCGATTCGTTTCACTGGTAAAGAGATCACCCGCGCGGCGACCAACGACATTGCCTGCGCCGGCATCGGCTGGGTGCCAGACGATCGTCGCATCTTTCCGGCGCTCAAGGTCAAGACCAACCTGCAGCTTGGCAAGAAGAAGACCGCCTTTCGCAGCTGGACCGAGAAAGAAGTGTACGGTTTGTTCCCAGCGCTCGAGTACCTGCTCGAGCGCGAGAGCGAGAACCTGAGCGGCGGTGAGATGCAAATGGTCGCCATTGGCCGGGCGCTGTTGGGCGGCCCCGGCTTGGTCTTGCTCGACGAGCCGTCGCAGGGCCTAGCGCCCAAGTTGGTGCAAGACGTGATGGGCACCATCGCCCGTCTCAAGAACGAAGGCATCGGCGTGCTGGTCGTCGAACAAAACGTGCGCAGCGCCCTGGCCGTCTGCGACCGCGCCTACGTCATCCGTCACGGCAGAGTCGTCTACAACGGCTCAGCTCGCGCCCTGCTCGACGACGCCAAGCTCCTGGGGGACCTGTCATGATCCGCGAGTCTCGAGATTTTACAGGGAGGCGGGGAGGCGGGGAGGTCCGCGAGTTTTTCGTTGTTC
>DATAKF010000380.1:0-5667 GCA_036261775.1 Polyangiaceae bacterium
GCAACTCTGGGCTCAACCCGCAGCTGGTCAGGACGGCCGAGTATCAAATGTCGTGGGTGCCGGATCGCCGCTTCGGTGTCACCTCGGGCGTTTCTTACAGCTGGTTGACCGACAAGGCGGAGTTCACGCCACAGGGCATCAACCAGACAGCGCGCAACGCGGCCAGCCAGCGCAGCTTTTCCTGGGAAACCCGCGCTGATGTGCGCGATTTTCGCTACGATCTCTACGCCTCTTTCGACCTCGTTCGGTCGGAGCGCGACCTCGGCCAGGAAGGCTATGCGGCCATGCTGGTCGGCGCGCAAAACGTCGCTTATCCACCGTGGATCGTGCGCGCTGGCGCGATGTTCGCGGTGCCGTCGCTGCCAGAGGTGCCGCTCGAGCTCGGCGCCGAGGGCATCTGGGTCGGGCCGCGTCGCGCCGCCGATACCAGCATCGTCGAGCACGGTGAAAGCTTCGACCTACCGCCGTACTTTCAGCTCGACGTGACGCTAGCGACGCGCGAGCTGTATTTGGTGCCAGGCCACGAAACCCGTCTGGCGCTGCGCGGCAAGAACCTGCTCGTCGCGCGCGGTCCAGATCCGGGCTTCTCCGGGTTCGAGTACCCCCTGCAGCCGGCGCAGCTCTTTCTGGAGGTCGAGCATGTTTATTGATCGACGTCGCCTCGCGGCTTGCGCGGTGTTGCTCGCGGCGTGCGGCTGCTCGGTGAACAACGACGACGGCGATGAAGGAGGCATCGTGATTGGCCTGCTCTTGCCCTTCACTGGCAGCGCCTCGGCGACGGCTAGCAACTTGGAGCGCGCCACGCTGTACGCGGCCGATCGCATCAACGCGGGCGGCGGCATCGACGGCACGAAGGTGCGCGTGGTTTCGCGCGACACGCACTCCGAGGTGGGGCGCGGCCTCGCCGCCGCCGAAGAGCTAGCGGACGCTGGCGCCGTCGCAGTGATTGGTCCGGAAAGTGCCGAAATTGCTGAGGAAATGCGGCCTGTCTTGGCGGAAAAGCAGGTGCTGTTCCTGTCGCCGCTGGTCGGTGCAGCCGCCGAGCCGAGCCGAACCTGTGACACGCCTTGGTTTCGCCTGGCGCCTTCCGCCAAGTCCCTGGGTCAAGCCTTGGCCAAGCAGGCGAGGGCACAACAAGTCGAGCGCGTCGCCGTGCTCTACAGCACGGCACCCTACGATCGCGCGCTGGGTGGCGCGGCCGCGGACCGCTTCGCCAAGCTCGGTGGCGAGGTCGCGCTGGAGCTCGAGCTGAATCCCCAAGCGCAGAGCTACGCGGAGGTCGTCTCGGAGGCCAATCGCGCCGGAGTCACCGACGTCATTCTGGCAGCTTCGCCACGCGCAGGTGCCATCCTGATCAACGAGTTCGAAGCGCTGAGCAGTAAGCGGCCGCGCTGGTTCTTGTCGCCGCTGCTCAAGACCGACCTGCTCGTGCAGAACGTTGCGCCCCAAGCGCTCGACGGCGCGTTCGGCGTTGCGCCCAAGATTTACGAGCACGGCGAAGAGTTTCCGCGAGCTTTCTCCGAGCGCTGGCAAGGCGACGAGCCGCTCGAGGGCGCCTACTTTTACTACGACGCCATGGCGCTCTTGGCGATGGCCCTGGCCAAATCCACGCAGGCCGATGGCGCGCTCGAGCTCTCGGCGGCGATGTTGGACGCCGCGGGGCCACCGGGCGAAGGCGTGAAGTGGGACGCGCTCGAGAACGGCCTCGATCAAGTCGCCCGCGGACGCGACCTCTACTACACCGGCCTGACCGGGCCCTTGAGTCTCCAAGCCTGCGGTTCGCGCAGCACTGGCATCACGTCGGACTGGACCGTCGAGCAGGGCCGCATCGTCGATTTGGACGAGTAGCGCGCTATGGCCGGCCCGAGGCTAGGCGGCGGGTCTCGAAGCGACTGAGGCAGACGCGGCTACTGCCGCCGCTGCCCAAGCAGTTGAGCAGCTGGTAGTCCCAGGGCGTCGCCAGGCAGCGCTGCGTGACCGCGTCGGCCTCGGCGGCGAGGCGTGGCGCGCGTGCCTGCAGCAAACTCGCGGGCGTATCTTGCTCGACGCCGATGGAAGCCAGCGCGAAGGCGCGGCACTCGGCGGGGCCGGGCAGCTTACGTGCGCAGCCGCTCGCCAACAAAAACAGTAACGGGAGGTAGCTGGCGAAAGCCCGCATACCTCCCGTTATAACAGGGCGGCGCGTGCCGCCCCCTAGGGATGATCGCCCATGCCAGGGGGCATTCCGGGCGGCGAGCCGCCGGGAGCTGCGTCGGGCTTCTTGTCCTTCTTGTCCTTGTCCTTTTCCTTCTGGAACTTCTTCTCTTCGGCCAGGCCCCAATCGGCGGCCCAGCTACTGATGCTCCAGATGTCGTCGCTGCCGCTGACCTTGGCCCACCGGCTCGAGCCCTCGGCGGTGGCGCCGATGCTGACGTCGCGCTTGGCGCCGTCTTTGAGCGTGAGCTGCAGGGTGGCGATCGGCTTTTCGAGACCCACGTCGGCCAGGGTCTTGCCCTTCTCGGCAAAACCGTCGGCGTTCAGGGTTTTGTAGGCGCGGACGAAGTCTTTGACCTTGGAGTCGTCGAAGTCCTTGATGGACTCGGCGGCGCCCTTCGGTTTCTCGAACTTGCCCTTCCAGTTTTCACCGTCTTTGGTGAAGCTGAAGCTGCCGTGCTCGTTCTGGATGGTGGCGGCGGTGACGTCACCCTCTTCGAACTTGAACAGCGACAGATCGCGCCAGCCTTTGGCGTCGCGAGCGTACAAGTAGCTCGAGTAGCCCTTGACCGCGTACACGCCGTCCTTGCCGGCCAAGCGCGTCATTTGGCCGCGCCCGCCGTTGTCGCCGAAGCGCGCGTCGAGCACTACCGCCGTGCCCTTGCTGAACACGGCGTGCAGGCCCTTGTCGTCGGCCACGCCGTACTTGGCGTAGCCGGTGGTAGCGGCGTCAATCTGCTCGGAGACCTTCAAGGTCTTGAGGTTCTCGAGCAGCGACTTCACGTTGGCTTGGTTGGCCTTGGCGTCGACCGGTTTGGTGAGCTTCCAGTCTTCGCCCGAGCGGGTGAGCTCGATGTCGATGGGAGCACCGCCGTCTTCGCCCGCCTTGTTGAGGACGATCTTGTCGATAGCCTTGAGGTCATCGTCTTTGATGTCGATCTTGGGCAGCGCCGCTGCCTGGCCGCCCAGCGTGTGGCTGGCGGCGTGCTCTGCCTCCTTCTTGTTCTGGAGGTAGAGCCCGCCGCCGAGCACGCCGAGCACGGCCAAGGCCACGTAGAGCTTCGTTTCGGTGTTCATTGCCATGTTCTGTGGTCTCGCTCTGAATTCCGAATGAGGCTCAGGCCTTGAGCAGGTTGCGCCGCGACTGGCGGCTCTGCCACCGGAAGACGCCGAAGGCCGCGAACGCCGCGGGCATGCCCAGGATCAGGAACCATTGAATCTTGGTCTGCAGATCCTTGCGAGCCTGACGATACTCCTCGTCCTTCTTCTTCATTTCCTCTTCGTTTTCCTCGGCCTTGAACTTGGGCTTGGTGACGCTGCTGTAGGTCAAGCTGGCTTCACCGAGCAGCTTGGCACTGGCAGCGACTAGGTCGGCGTCACCCGACATCCAGTCCAACGTGTTCTTGAGCGAGATGATCGTCGAGGTGAGGTACTTGGTGTACGGCTGGGCCAGCGCCAGCAGCTTGGGATCGCCGCCGACCGCGCCGAACATCGCGAACTGGCCGCCGAGGTCCGGACCGTTACCCGAGTAGGCGAACGGGTTGGTGAGGAACAAGCTCGAGGACACCACCAGCACGCGCGACGGTTGCGGCGAGCGCTCCGGAGGGCTGATGCCTTCCATCGGGCTGCCGGCGAACGCGCTCTTCAGCTTGCCGTCGGCATAAGCCGCCAGCACGCGCTGATCTTGCGGGGGCTTCGGCCGCCACTGCTCGCGCAACTTCATGTCGACGGTGTCGGACTTGTCGACGCTGGTGGCGGGCGTGGAGCGCGCCACCGCGACGAGCTTCACGTCGGCCGGCTGCTTGTCGCGCTTGAGCTCGAGGCTGGAAGGAAAGGGGAAGATGACCTCGTCCAAGCGGAAGAAGCCGGCAAACCCCGTGTCCAGCAGCTTTTCCTTCTCGTCCATGCGCGAGTCATTGACGACGTGCGCGATGCCGGGGTGACGGAGCCAAGCGGGCTGGCCGCCTTGCGTCATCACCTGAACGCGGAACTGCGCGCCGTGATCGAACACGGCGTCCTTGTTCATGTGAATGCCGTAGCCGTCGAGCAGCTTCTCGAGGCCGTGCGTGTTGAGCGTGGCGCTCATCGTGGCGTCGTTGGGCTTCAGGTTGACGGCCGAGGCGTAGACCACCAGCGACTTGCCACCCAGGAGCAAGAACTCGTCGATGCGACGCAGCTCCTTCTCGGTGTAGTCCTTCTGCGGCTGCGTGATGATGATGCCAGCCAGATCCTTGTCGATGGCGTTGGCGCCATCTTTGAGGTCCAGGTCTTCCACCTTGTAGAACGGGAACGCCTGCTCGAGGATGCCCTTCAGCGTCGGGCCGCCTTGGCCTTGGCCCTGCTTGGGCACCAGGTTGGCGTCGCTGAGCTTCAGCTCGTCCTTACCGGTAACGACACCGATGCGGTGTTTGATGTCGTCGGCCTTGTCGCGAATCTCGCGGATCTTGTTGGTGATCCAGAACTCCAAGCCGTCGGCGTTCTGGTAAGGCAGCTGCGGAATGACCGCCTTTTCGCTGCCGTACTTGAAGACCAGGCCCAGGTAGCCGTTCGAGATGGTGGCCTGGTCGCCGCTGCTGGTTTGGTCGATTTCGCCGAACGGCTGCTCTTGCAGGCCGGCTTCTTTGGCCTGCTCACGCAGCTCGTCGGTGTTCGGCTCGATCAAGGTGAACTTGAACTTGCCCTTGCCGTCGCGCTCGTACTCCTTGAGCAAGTCGGTGAGATCGCGCACGAACGTGTCGAGCTGGGCCAGGCCAGCCTTGGGCACGTAGGCGTCGATCTGGATCGGAGTCTTGAGCGAGCTGAGCAAGCGCCCGCTGCCCTTGCTCAGCGTGTAGCGCTCGTTGCGCGTCGTATCGAGGCGCGTGTAAGCCTTGAACGACAGCATGTTGGCCACGACCGCGATCGCGATGATCACGGCCAGGTACAGGCCAGTTTGCGTCGCAGCTTTCGTCTTCTGATCTTGCGTAGCCACGGCTCACGCCCACTTTCTGCGCTCGAGCGCGCGGAACGAGACGACCAAGCAGGTGATCGTCACCGAGAGGAAAAACACCACGTCGCGCGTGTCGATCAAGCCGCGCGCGAACCCCGACAGGCGTGAGTCGAAGGCGATGAAGTTGAGAACGGCGCCGGTCGTACCGCCCACCCAGCGCGCGAGCGAGCCTGTGAACCAGAGCACGATCAGCGTGAACACGGTCAAAAAGAACGCGATCGACTGGCTCTCGGTCAGCGAGCTGAGCAAGAGGCCAATCGCGGCTGCGGTGGCGCAGAACAGCGCCAACCCCAGGTAGCCCGCGAACACCGGGCCGGTGTCGAGCGGCCCCAGGTTCCATGGCCACTTGAACATGGCCAGCGGATAGGCCGCGGTTGCGAGTACCAACACCATCAGCATGCCGAGGGCGCCCAGGTACTTACCCAAGATGACGTCGCTGTCCTTGACCGGCAGCGTGATCAGCATCTCGAGCGTGCCGCTGCGCT
>DATAKF010000381.1:0-8508 GCA_036261775.1 Polyangiaceae bacterium
GTGGTCGCGCCTGCGAGGCGCCGCAAGCGTGCTTTCGTGCTTTCGAGCGGCTCCAAAGCGCTCTACGCCAGCTCCAGCGCGCCGCCGAACTCCAGCCTCGCGCCGGCTCCTGCGCGCAAACAAAGCTCTGCCCCGGCCGTCGTTGCATTTGCGACCGAGGCGGCTACGTCTCGCGCCAGCGGGCGCCGCTACGCCGGGCAAGCCGGCGCGCAGGCGACGCGAGCGTAGATTCGCAAAGCGTACGTACCCGCCGGAAAGACTTGCTCGCGCTTGCCGTGTCGCCAAGCGTGCCAGGCGGCGCGGTAGTCGCGCAGGAAGGCCAGTAGGTTTCGGATGGCCTGCACGCGCTCGGGCGTGTGGGCGGCCGCGATGCGCGGATTCGGATTGCGGCGGGGCTCGGTGGTTTTGGGCACGGCGTCGAAGGGCTGCTGGCGGAGGGCTTTGGCTCCGAGAAATTTCCTGCCCTGCCGCGCCATCGCGTTTCGTGCCTCGCGCACGCGGCGCTCGACGGCGTTGGCCAGGTGCCGACCGAGCTGTGTCTGATCGAGCTGGGGGTAGATGGGCGGCCGCGTGAATTCGAGCTGGACGGTTTCGGGCAACGTGCCCTCCGGGTCGAAGAAGACGTCGGGCATGTCGACGGTGCAGCGCTCACCGATGCGCGTGGTGACGACGCCGGGCCATTCGCGCGGGAGGCTGAGAGCCATGCGAAGCATGTAGCTTTTGACCCTCGAGCCGCTGAGCCGGCAGACGGATCGCGCCGACTAGCCTGGGCGCGCTTGACTCTCGTGAGTTCTGCGCGCCGGATGCCAGAAATGGCAAACATCACGGTCCAAGTGGGCAACCTGCGCAAAGACCCGAAGGACGGCAAGGTCTACGTTGACGCGCAGCCGCGGGACCTGACGGACAAGGTGTACTCCGTGTTTCAGATCAGCTTGAGCCGCGATGCCAACGGCGCTGTCGAACCGAAGATAACGTCCTTCGAGAATCCCGACCACGTACCCATCACGTCGCCGCAACTGTTGGGCCGCGTCCGCGAGTTCATTCGCAACCAGAAGGCGGCCGTCGAAGCGAAGTTCAACGAGTAGTCACGTTGGACACCAAAACGGACGGCGTCCCGGCAAGACCTGCCTCGGCGCTGCGTCGCGCAGGACGGCAGGCGCCCCGCGCAGATCCGTCGCGCGCAGACCCGTCGCGCGATGACCTGGCGAGGCCATCGCGCGGGCGCGCCGCTTTTGTGAAGCGGGCCAGTCGCGCTTGGACCTACTGCACGACCTTGAATTCGATGCGGCGGTTCTTGACCCTGCCAGCAGCTGTCTTGTTGTTCGCAAGGGGCTCGTCCGAGCCGGCGCCGCGCGTGCGAAGTCGCTCGGGCGCAATGCCCTTGTCGACGAGCCACTGCTTGACCGCGTCCGCGCGATCTTGCGACAATTTTTGGTTGAATGCAGCGTCGCCTTCGCTGGAGGTGTGACCCGAGATCTCGAGTGAGATCGTCGGGAACTCCTTGAGCACGTTCACCGTGCCATCCAGCGTCGGGGTCGACTGTTTTCGGACCGTCGCTTTGCCTTGGTCGAAGAAGATGCCTTGGATCACGCCCGTGAACTTCTTGATCTTCTCGGGCAGCTTGTCGGGGCATCCATCGTCGTCCTCGAAGCCATTCTTGGTCTCGGGTTCTTTGGGGCACTTGTCCTTGTCGTCGAAAATGCCGTCCGAGTCGCTGTCCTTCACTGCGCAACCATCGGGCTTCACGCCGGGCTCCTCGGGGCAGGCATCGCAGGGGAGCGGTACGCCGTCCTTGTCGGGATCGGTGTCGATGATGGGACAACCCTTCGGCGCTGGGCCTGCCTCTTTCGGACAGTAGTCGTCACGATCGAGCACGCCGTCTGCGTCGCTGTCGGTGGGGCATCCGGTTGGCTGTGCGCCCGGTTCGCTCGGGCACTGGTCCTTGCGATCCATCACGCCGTCATGATCGGTGTCGGTAGGAATTTGGGGAGGCGGCGGCTCGCGCCTCGTGCGTCCAATGACCGCGGTCAGCCCCAACATGGCCTCGAACGTGTGCGCCTGACCCTTGCCGCCCAACTTGGCCGTCAAGTTGTCACGACCGTCGACCCGCAATGACAGCGTTTGAGTGAGCGCGAACTTGGCGCCGACGCCGAAATGCCAGGCAACGTCGGAGTCCTTTCCCATGGCTTCGCTGATGGACCCGAGGCGGCCCACGCCACCAACCAAGAAGGGTACCGCGTAGGGGAGGGGTGCCTGCACGACCAACTGGCCTCGCAGCGCGTAAAGGCCAGCACCGGTGCTAGATGTCTTGGTCTTGCTGAGGGCCCCCATGGCTTCGCCTTCAACGCCGAGGAAGGAGAGCGGGTAGTAGCCGAGGCGCGCGCCAATCTCCGGACCAAACCTGTTGTAGCGTTCGCGCGGCAGGGACTCGCTCCGAAGGTTATGACGCTTGCTCGGGAAGAGCGCGCCTCCCCACACACCCAGCTCGAGCACGTTGCCTTCAGGTGGGTACCCTGGTTCGTACGCTTGAAATACCTGGGGAGCGTCAGCGGTTGCAGCGCTGCTCGAGGTTGCGGGTTCGCTGGAGGTGTTTGTCGCCGGGGTTGCGGAGAGGGAGACCGCAGCGCTCCCGTTCGCTCCGGGTTCACCCCAAGCGCTTGCGCACAAAGTGCACGCGACCACATTCACGAAGCAGGTGACCAACGCCTTTGACATGTCCAAGTCGGACTAGCCGTCTAGTGCCCCAAACGTCAATCTCTCTCTTTCGGCGTGCCCGGCATTCGAGGACTGACGCAGCCGCTGACGCAACCCTATTGGTATGGGGCAATCGATCCCAATACCGGGCCTGGGCTCGTCGAGAGGCGGTCCGTCTACCGTGCCGCCACCCGCACCGCCTGCGCCTTCGCCCGCGTTGTCTTCTCCGGCTCGTAATACAGCCGCGCTTCCGCGCCACCGTCCACGGCCGTCACGGGCAACGTCGCTTGCAAGGTGTACTCGAACGTTTGCATGGCGAGCGGCGCCAACGCGGTGATGTAGAGAATGAGCTGGCGGCCGGTCGTTTCGAACTTCGAGATGGCGCCGGAAGCCAAGTACTTTTGGAGGTCGGCGGTATTGACGGAAAAGCCGGGGGCGATACCGAGCGTGACCAAGACCATGTTTTGGGTGACGTCTTGGTTGTTTTTGAGGGTGACGGTGCTGGTGATGGTGTCGTCGACGAACAGGTCGCTCTTGTCGTAGGCGACGCTGATCGAGAGCGGGCCGACGGGGTCGGCGGGAACGAGGGACCAGGGGAGGTGATGGCGGGCGACGACGTTGTAGCTCGGCGTGCCGGTGCCGGTGAAGGCGACGCTGACGTCGTGGGCGCCGGGCGTGGCAAGCTCGGTCAAGTCGATGCGGGTCATGACGTCGCTCTGCGCCTTGGTGAGCGACACCGATTGCGCCACGGTGCCGTCCACACTGACGCTGAAGCTGCCCACCGCGCTGGCGGTGCCCTTCTTGGCCGACAGCAGCAGTGTGCGGAGCGTCCAGATGGTGGCCTGGGTCGAGCCGAAGTTGCCGCTCGGATCCTTCTTGCTGGTCAGGTACTTGAGGGCGCCGTCGACGCTGGCGGGGCCGTGGTTGGCCAAGAGCAGCGCGTGAGCGACGAGCGCGGTGGCCGACACGGCGGCGTCGTCACCGGCGCTGTAAAAGTTGGTCTGCGTGTCGCCCGTGTCCCAATGAACGCCAGTATCGTCGCTGATTTTCAGGGCATCCAGCGCTTCGAACACTTCGGCGAGCTGCGGGTCGGTGGGGGCCGCGAGCGCGAAGGCGTTGGCGACGATGCCCAGCGTGTAGGCGTCGGCTTTGGCGTCGAGGTTTTGCTTCACGAACTCGAGCGCACGTTGGACGGCCGGGCCGGTTTCGCCCGCGCTGGCCAGGGCCCACGCGGTGAAGGCGGTGTTGCGCACCTCACTGGTGTGAAAGCTGAAGAACTCGGACATGTCGCCCTTGAACGAGCCGTTGGGCTGCTGCTGGCCGACAATCCAGGCAATGGTGCGGGTCAGCATGGCCTGGTCGATCTCGTGGACGCGCGCCATGTCCGAAAACTCCATGATGCCGAAGGCCGTGACGGACAAGAACGGCTCCGGATCTTGCTCGCCGAACCACGAGAAGCCGCCGCCCTTGTGCTCGAAGGTGAGCAGGCGCTGGTAGCCCGTGCTCATCAACGTCTCGGCCTTCATCTCGATCTCGGGCGTGATCTGCTTGGTGTCCTTCATGTACTGGGTGACCAGCACGTTGGGCCAAGCCGAAGACGTGGTCTGCTCGAAGCAGCCGTTCGGCTCCGCCAAAATGCTGTCCATGCCCTGCACCGCTTGGGCCAAAAATGCCGGAAAAATGTCGACGTACAGCTGCTGCGAGCCCGGCACTTCGTTGGCTGGAAACGTCACGGAGTGCGTCGCCGACGGCGTGTCCAAGCTGCCCGAGAACGCGACCGGAAATTCTTTGCCGTCCGGCACGACCCGCACCGTCCGCGCGACGGCATCTGATTTCTGCTGGCCCTTCGCGACCACGGTCAGGCTCTGCAGGCCGACGTCGTTGACCTTGACCGGAAAGCTCACGCCCTTCACTTGGCCCGGCTCGAGCTGCACGCTCGTAGTCGTGGCGCCCAGGGCGGTGTACCAGGTGCCGGCCTGGAGCTCGAGCTCTACGGTCTGCGGCACTTCGAGGTAGTTGTAGACCGCGATCGGAAACGTGACGGCATCTCCGCGCGTCAGCGCCGCCGGAAACGCTACGTCGACGAAGAAGTCTTGGAAGACCGTGATGCCGCTCTCGCTGCCGCCCAGCTTGCCGTCGGCCGAGTTGGCGAGCGTCGACACGCGCCACTCGGTGATGCTGTCGGCCATGTCGACGTCGATGGTCGCCTTGCCGGTGCTGTCGGTGATGACCGACGGATTGACGTACAAAGTCTCGGGAAAGTCGCGGCGGACGCGCGGGCCGCTCTCGCCCGAGCCCATGGCGCCCGCGCCGGTGCTGGCGCCGCCACCCGCGCTGGGTGCCGTGGCGCCGGTGCCGCCCGTGCCGAGCAAGGGGCCGCCGTTACCGGGGCTGGCCTCGCCATCGGCCTCACCCAGATTCAGCACAGGGCCGAACAGGCCGCTGGTCGGAAACCTCAAGGCGACGTCGTCCGCGTTGCCGCGCTTCTCATCGGGGCCGGCGCCGGTGAGCATCAGCACGTCGTAGGTGCAGCTCACGTTGAACGCATTGCCCCAAAAGTCGTAAACGTCGATGCGCTTGCTGAGCTCGGTGTTCAGCTCCGTCAAGAAGTCGCTCTTCCCACAGTCGCCGAATGGCGTGCAGCCACGCGCCTGGACGCTAGCAGCGGCGTCCGACGATACGCGCTTCAGATTGGGAGTCAGGTCTGCTTGAAAAGCTTCGTTCACGGGCTGCAACAGCGCGCGCATCGCGTTCTGCACGTCGCCCAAGCTGCCGTGCTGAATGCCGGTGATGGACGTGTTCTTCATCGCCGCCAATGCAGCGCTGGTCTTTTGCTGCGCGGCTCGGCTCTTGGCCTTGTTCTTTTGCGCCGTGTCGGAGAACAGCAGGCTCGAAAAGTCGGCTTCCGGCGCGTGCAGCTCGTACTCGGGCTTGGCCAGCCGATCTTCGATTTCAAAGTAGGTGCGCAAGAGGCCCGGCTTCGCGTCAACTAGCGCAAATACTGCCTGGTCGACGATTTGCACACCCAGCGCCGCAACTGCCGGCTCGCCCGCCTCGTCTGTTACCGAGAGCGTGAGCTTGGCCGGCGTGCCCGGCGCGTACACGTCCTGATCCGCCGAGACCTCGATGTTCAAGGCGGCGTCGTTGCGAGCAAAAATGGTGCGACCCGTGCGCACGATTTGACCCTGCTCGTCGACCAAGTAGGCCTCGATGCGGTTGCTGCCGCCCAGCGTATTGTCGATGGTGGTCGTGAACGACGCCTGACCGTCCACGGCCGTCAGCGTGCGCATGTCGACGGTTTGGCCGTCGTTGAGCCAGTCGACGTAAACGGTGCCTTTCGGCTCAGTCGACGTGATGTCGATCTTGACCGTTTCGCCGACCTCGTACACTGACTTGTCGGTGCGCAAGATCAGGTGATCGGCGCCGGTCTGAGTCGTAAAGTCGAACGTAGCGGCGATGGTCTTGCCGCCCTCGAGCGTGACGGCAGCTTTGAAGCTCCCGGCATCAGTCTCGCCAGCCGTAGCGGCGGCCGGTGGCGTGTAGCCGAGCGTTGCTTGTCCGAACTCATCGGTGGCGGCCAACAGCTTGGTGCCGTCGGGCGCCGTGATGGTCACGTCGGCGTTGCCGAGCGGCGCGCCGAGCGGATCGGTCGCGAACAGCAGCAGCGCGTTCTCGATTTCCGGCACCAACGAGCCCGATTCGGGCACCAGCGCGACGTTGGCGCCCTGCGCCGAGACCGTCACCAAGCGCGACTTTTCGACGACTTGGCCAGCGCTATCCGTCACCGTCACCCGCAGCTCGATGGCAGCGTTGCCTTGCTCCAGCGGCAAGCCGGGCAACACGCTCGGCAGCTGCAGCGAGAAGTCGTAGTGACCGTCGGCCGTCAACGTGCCGAGCGTCTTCTGAAATAGTGTCGCCCCGGCCGCGATCGCGTAGCCCTCGACCACCACCGAGCCCGTCACCGGCTTGCCGAAGAAGTACTTCGAGTCGATGCTGCCGCTCACCGTACCGCCCGGCGCGTACCAGGGCTGCTCGGTGGTGACCGCGACGTCGAACTTGGGCAGCGCGTAGTGCGATACGCTCACCGTCTTTTCGCTGGTGACCTCGCCAGAGATGACGCGCAGCTTGAAGGTGCCTTCGTTCAAGATGCTGCCCAGCCGAAACTGAGTGAAGGCGACGCCGAACTTGTCGGTCTTCACCGCCTTCTTGAACACCTTGTTACCCTTGCCGTCTTCGACCTCGAAGGTCGCGGTCTCGCCGGCAGCGGGCTTGTTCCCGGCGCGTGAGAGCGACAGCGCCCGCAGGTTGATCAGCTGGCCTGGTTGGTAGATGGGCTTGTCGCTGGTCAAGAGCAGCTTGCCCAGGCCGCTGTCGACCTTCATCGGATCTTCGAGCTTGGCCTTGGCGCCGTGCGTCGCCATCTGCGCCCGCACCTTGTAGGCGCCCGGGCGCTCTACCTTGAGCCGCACCTGCGCGTCGCCCGTGACCTCGGTGGTGGCTTCGTGCGTCTCCACCACCACGTCGTTTTCGACCAGCTCGAACGTGACGTCCTGGCCTTCGACCGGGCTGCCGTCGAGCACGTCTTGCACGCGCAGTCGGTAAAAGCCGTCGCGGCTCGGGTGTAGCGTAGCCGGGCCTTCGACGCGCAAGTCGAGCAGCGGCACCACGTAACGGAGACTGCGCGTGACGCGCAGCTTGCTGCCCGCGCCTTCGTCGATGCGCACGCTGTAGCGCACCAAGTCGGCTTGCTCGACGAGCCCTTCGGGCGCTGCAAGGCTTGCGCTCAACACCGCAGATTCTTCGGCGCCCAGCGAGTAGGGAAGCTTGACAGCCTCGAGCTCCTCCTTGCCGTCGACGCTCAGCAGCCGCAGCGTGAGCTCGCCCTTCACGGCGCGGCCCACGAGCGACGTCACCGGCACGTCAATCGCGAGCTTGCCCTCCTCGATGCTGCCCCGAATCTTGGGCTCATCGACCGCGAGCACCCCGTTGTCAGCGCGATCGCCCGCGCCCTCCGTCACGACGGTGCTGCGCGGCTTGGAGTCCGACCCGCACGCCGCGCTCGCCCCCAGCGACGCAGCCAACAAGAGAACGAACGGCGCCGAACGGAAGCGCGTGGAACGACGTGAACCCGTGGCGGACGAAATGAAGCGCATGGTGTGAGGCCCTCGAAGGGCCCGACACCTTCACGAAATGTGCCAAGTGCTCTGGCGCCGGCTTGTCACGAGCCGTTGCCGGATCGACACGTGAAAGGCTAGTAAATCTGAAAACTTATGACTCTACGCGCCCTTGGCCTCTTGTGTGCCATGTGCCACCCGGCGACTCCAGGTATGGCACAGCCGGCGCCTCTCCACGCTGAGGGAGGCGCCCCGGCAGCAGCGCTTCTGCTTAGAGCCCGTAAACCTTGCTGCGGTCGCCCGTGAGCCCGCGCAGCGCGTCGCGCGTATCCAGCACCAGCTTGGATTCCTTGAACAGGCGCTCGCGCTCGAGCTTGGTGTGGTCCGTTACGATCACGACCAGGTCGTAGTTGGCGAAGCTGCTCTTGGGGTCGACGGCGGTCAGGATGACGCCCTCTTCGTCCACCTCGGTCACGTACGGATCCATGATCGAGACGTTGGCGCCGCGCTCCATGAAGCCGTGAATGACCGCGAAGGCTGGCGACTCGCGGACGTCGCTCACGTCCTTCTTGTAGGCCACGCCGTAGATGAGGACGTTCGAGCCGCGCACGGGCTTCGAGTGATCGTTGAGCGCGGTGGCCGCACGTTCCACCACGTACTTGGGCATGCCGCTGTTGATGGTGTCGGCCAACTCGATGAA
>DATAKF010000384.1:0-50953 GCA_036261775.1 Polyangiaceae bacterium
GCGAGGGCGAGAACGCATTTTTGTCTCTGGAGGACCTGGAGGACCAAAGCCAAAGATATTTCTCTCGAGGGCGAGCAGGAGCAGGTTCAGACGCAGCGAGCAGGAGCAGGTTTTCAGGTTGCGGGCGGTAGCGCGAAACCCAAAATCTTGGCTCGCGGACCTCCCCGTCTCCCTGTGAATTTCGAAGGTACTCGACACGACCTGGCAGTACGACAGCAGCCGAAGGCGTGCACGCGGGCGTGCGATCGTTATGGCGCGCTGGTTAGTTGCGCTGCCGCGGTGCTGCGGCTTCGGCTTTGGCGGCCAAAGCCTCGATTTCGGCTTCCAAATCGTCGGCTTTGGTCTCGATGCGGTCCGCGAGATCGTCAGCGGCGTCTTCGAGCGAGACGCGTTGACGCCGGACCGGTGGGGCTTCGTTGTCGACGTCGGTCACGTCGGCGCCGGTGGTTTCGATGTCGCCCTGAAAGGCTTGCATGCCGGTCGGTGTGGGGCCGCCCAAGAAGTGGTAGCGGATGTGCTCGCTCGCGGTGCGCAGACCTTGTTGACCGGCTTGGCCGATTTGCAGCATGCGTTCGCGCCGGCCCGGGATGGGCAAGAACGTGAACAGCAGCGGCAGCAGGATCTGGAACAGCGCAAACGTAGCCACGCTGGCCACGCGCAGCGCGAGCAGGATGATGATGCCCAAGAAGATGCCGGGCGGCACCGCACGGTGCGGGCGTTGCCAATGGCCTGCGCCGTAGCGACGCGCGCGCCGCTCTTCGCGCTTGGCGGCTTTGCGCGCCTGGCGCTCGACCTTTTCGGCGTAACGCCGCGCTTCGCGCTCCGCGCGTCGGCCCCGGCCGGTCGCGTGCTCCTCGGCTTGCGCGGAGTAGCCGTGGTGCGCGCTGCTTCTGCCTGCCGCGCGGGCTTCGGCCTCCAAGCGGGCGCGGCGGGCCTTTTTGGCGGCTTCTGCCGTGCCGGAGCCGCTCGCCGCTGGAGCCGCGAGACCTGCGACCAAGAGCGCATTTTCTACCGAGGGCGCGCGCTTGTCTGGGTCCGGCTCGAGCATGCTGCGCAATGCCTGGATCAATCGCTTGTCGACCTGGCCGCGTAGCGCGCTCTCGACGTCGATGCCCAGGCCTTTGTGCGGCAGGTCTTCCGGCTCTCGCCCGGTGACCAAGCAGAGCGCGGTGGCGCCGACCGCGTACACGTCGCTGACAGGTGCGGCGCGACCCTGAAACTGCTCCGGCGCCATGAAGCCGAAGGTGCCGACCACGGTGCTGCCGCCCTCCGGCTTCAAGCGATCGCGCACCGACCCGAAGTCGACCAAGCAGTACGAGCCGTCGGGGCGCAAGATGACGTTGCCGGGCTTGATGTCGCGGTGAACGATGGGCGGCGTCTGGCCGTGCAGGTAGGCGAGCGACGTCGCTGCCTCACGCAAGAAGCGCAACACCTGCTCGTAGTCGAGGGGCGCCTTGCGACGCCGACGCGCTGCCAGCGACTCGCCCTCGACCTTTTCCATCACCAGGTAGAGCGCGCCGTTCTCTTCGAAGTGCTCGACGTAGCGCGGCAGGGAAGGGTGGTTCAATGCGGCGAGCACGGTGGCCTCGCGCTCGGCCAGCTCGACGTCTTTCCACGACTTGGCGCCACGCAGCGTGAAGCGCTTGATGGCCACCGGGCGGCCCTGACGCTTGTCGACGGCCTCGAGCGTCTCGCCTTGGGAACCGGCGCCGAGCGAGCCTGTGACCACGTAGCGCCCCTGCCCGACTTCTTCTGGGGGCTTGGCAGCAGAAATAGGCGAATTTTCGGGTTCCTGGGTCACCCTGGACCCCGCCCGTGAGCGTCAGCCGGTGTTTCGCATACCCTGCGCAATGCCATTCAGCGTGGTCCCCAGCGCCTGATCCAGCAAGGGGCGATCGGGATGATCTTCGGCCAGGGTTCGCTTCTTTTTCAGCAGGCTGACTTGCAGCAGGCTCAGCGGGTCCACGTAGGGGTTTCTGAGCCCCAAAGAACCCTGGAGGAAGCGGTGGTCTGCCAGCAGATCGCGGCCGCGAATGGCGTTGAGGCAACGCACGGTGCGCATGAAGTCGCGCTCGATTTCGGCGGTGATCTGCTGGTTGCCGCCGAGCTGGTCGACATACAACTTTGCAATCTCGAGGTCGGCCTTGGCGCACACCATCTCGAGCTTGTCGAGCAGGTCGCCAAAGAAGGGCCAGCTCTTGGCCATGTCCTTCAGCAGCTGCTCGCCGCCGGGCTGGTTCATCATCGTCTCGAGCGCGCTGCCGGCGCCGAGCCAAGCCGAGACCATCAAGCGCATCTGCGTCCAGCCGAAGTTCCACGGAATGGCGCGGATGCCCGCCATGGTGCCGGCGCCGCGCTCCCGGTAAGCGGGGCGCGAGCCAAAGTGAACGTGCGTGAGCTCGCGCACCGGCGTAGCGGTGAGGAACAGCTCGAATACGGCGGTTTGGTCGTGCACCAAGCTGCGGAACGCCACGCGCGACTGCTCGCTCAGCTGCTCCATGGCGGCGCGGAAGCGCTCTTCGGTGCCGGACGGCAATCCTTCGCGCCAATCCGAAAAGTGCGCCATCAAGGTGCCCGTCAGCATCACTTCTAGGCTGCGTTCGGCGATCGAAGGCAGGCCGAATTTCTGCGAGATGATCTCGCCTTGCTCGGTGATCTTGATTTTGCCCGACAGCGTTTGCGGCGGCAGCGCCGTGAGCGCGCGGTACACCGGCGAGCCACCGCCGCGGCCAACGGTGCCGCCGCGGCCGTGAAACAGGCTGAGCGTCACGCCGTGCTCACGCGCGACGGCGCTGAGCAGCTCTTGCGAGCGGTACAGCTCCCAGGAAGCCGCCACCACGCCGACGTCTTTGGCCGAGTCGGAGTAGCCGAGCATGATCTCTTGATGCATGCCGCGCGCCTTGAGCTGGCGGGCGTACACCGGATCGGTCACCAGCTCGCGCAGCACCTTGGGCGCGTTGGCCAAGTCTTGCTGCGTCTCGAACAGCGGCGCCACGTCGAGGTGCGACACCGGCGGGTCGGCGGTCAGGTCGCACAGGCCGACCTCTCGCGCGAGCAGCAAGACGCGCAGCAGGTCTTCGGCCTTGCGGCACATCGAGATGATGTACGTCGCGGACGCGCGCTCGCCGAACTCTTCCTGCACCTGGCGCATGGTGCGGAACACGTTCACGACCTTGGTCGCTTCTTCGTCCAAGTGCGTGTGCGGTGACAGCAGCGGGCGCTTGCCCAAGAGCTCGGCGCGCAGACCCGACTCGTCCAGCTTGCCGACGCCCACGCTGGTCGCGATGGCGTCGACCGTGCGCGTGTGGGTCTCGGAGTCGTCTCGCAGGTCCAGATAATAACCGGAGAAGCCCAGTGTCTCGATCTGAGCGACCAACGGCGAAATCAAGCTGCGCACGGCGTGCTCGGCGCCGCCCGTGCGTACGGTCTCTTCGACCAAGCGCAGATCGGCCAAGAATTCCTCGGAGGACGCGTAGGCGCCTTCGAGCTTTTCGGGCCGGTTGGCGTCGCGCGACGCTACTTCCTGACGCGTGGCTTCGAGGCGGCCGACGATGAACGTCAGCTTCAAGCGCAGGCTCTCGTTGGCGTTGCGCTTCTTGTTCTTCTCCCAGGCAATGGGCAACAGCGGCTTGTCGCGCTCCAACGAGTCAATCAGCGACTGCGGCGGCGATGCGATGCGATCGGAGATGGATAGGCGACCGATCAGGCTGCCGACCTTCTTGGCGTAGTGGCCCAAGATGGCGTGGGCGTTGCGGCGCGCGGCGGCCAGAGTGATTTCGGGCGTCACGAACGGGTTGCCGTCGCGGTCGCCCGCCACCCAGCTGCCGAGCGGTACGTGCAAAGTGACGTCCAGCTCTTCGCCGAACACCTCGCGGAAGGCGGTGCTGGCGGCTTCGCCGACCTCGGCCGAGGCGTCGAGCAAGCGATCTTCGAGGTACCAAATGACCTGGCTGACTTCGTCGAGCACGCTCGGACGATTGCGACGCACTTCGTCGGTCAACCAAAGCAGCTCGATCTCGCCTTCGACGTGCTCTTCGAGGCGGCGCAGCTCGCCCGCGGAGGCGCGCTCACGCGCGAGCAGCGCTTCGGCCAGACGCGCTTGCAGCTCGAGCAAGGTGCGGCGCGTCGCCTCGGTGGGGTGCGCGGTGAGCACGGGGCGGACCTCGAGGTCTTTGATGTACGCGCGCAGCTCGCTAGCCGACTTGCCGCGGCGCTTGAGCTCTTGGAAAGCCCACAGCGCGCTGGCGGGCTGCGCGGTCGCGGGCGACGTGCCCTCGGCCGTCGAGTAGCTTTGGCGGCGCCGCACGCGGTGCACCTGCTCGGCCGTGTTGATCAAAAAGAAGAACACCGTGAACGCGCGCGCGGTGGGGGCGGCGATTTCGAACGGCAGCGCGTCCACCTTGGACAGCAGGTCGCGCAGCGACGGCGCGGTCGGGTCACCGCGGCGACGGGCGCGACAAGCCACGCGCAGGTCTTCGACCGCCCGAAACACTGCATCTCCCTGGAGCCTCTGAATCACTCGCCCTAACAGGCTCGCGAGCCATCGCATGTCGTCTTGCAGGGCGCGGTCTTCGGGGCGAGCGTCGGCGGGTTTCACGAGTTTCGGTGTCGCATGGACTGCACCGGAACGGCAAGGGCTGGGGCGGCCAGTACAGCCAGATTTCTGCGTGGATTCGCGGGCTAGGCGGCTCGCCGGGCTTTGCAGGGCGGCGTGCTCGCCCCGCCATGTTCTCGGAACATCCGCGAAGCGTAGGCGTTACAGTTTTGCGGTCCGAGCTGTGGGGTCGACCTTCCTGGAGGGGGCGGCGCGCGCCCCGTCGTCCGAATGAATTCGGACGAGCCTCCCCCGCGCGGTGCCGGGCTGGGGTAGCCTGAGCTGAGGTGGCCCTTTCTCGGCTTTTGCAGGCGCTCGATTTCGCAGCGCAGCGGCACAGCGCCCAGCGGCGCAAGGGGCCCGATGCGGCTCCCTACGTGAACCACCTGATCGAGGTCGCGATGCTGGTCGCCAACGTCGCTCAGGTCGAGGACGTGGACGTGCTGATCGCCGCCGTGCTGCATGACGTACTGGAAGACACGCCCACCAGCGCCGACGAAGTGAGCGAGCGCTACGGAGACCGAGTGTGCCGCTTCGTTCAGGCGCTCTCCGATGACAAGGCGTTACCGCGCAAGCGCCGGCGTGAGATCACGCTCGAAGAGCTGCCGGCCATGGAGGCGCTCGTCAAGATCATCAAGCTTGCGGACCTGACCAGCAACATCAAGCTGCTCCCGCCCAACTGGACCTACGAGCGTAGGCTCGAGTACTTGGAGTGGTCCGAGCACGCCGCGACCATCTGTTCGCCGGAGTGTCAGCCGTTGGCTGAGCTGTATTGGCAGCGGGCTCGCGCCGCGCGCGCCACGCTGGAAGCCTCGCGCGCTAGCTAGAATATTGGCAGGCCGCTCGCGGTGGAAGCAGGCACTGCGCGGCGCGAGTCCCAGTGCTCGACGATGGCGCCCGCCTCGAGCCGGAACAGGTCGTAGAAGCCGTAGCTCTTGGTCCCGAGCTTGCCCTCGCTCAGCGTGAACACGAAGTTACCGTCGGCGATGACGTGGTGCACTTTCGTGTAGCTGACGCTGTCCTTGGCGACGTAGTCCAAAAACGCGGCGGCGCCGCTTCCGCTCGCCGCGCGGTGTTCGACGAAGCTCGAGCCCAAGAGCAGATTTGCCGCCGCGTGCTCGCCGCCGATCAGCACTTTTTCGATGAACGCCAGCACCTGCGCGCGGTTCGGCTCGGTATTGCCGGCTGTGAGCGTCATCGCGCCGGCCGAGTCCGAAGCTTGATTGGAGTCCGAATCCCAATGCTCCATGAGCTTGCCGTCTTTGAGCCGGAACATGTCGAAGATGACGCCGGTGCCGGAGTATTTGCCTTGCACCACCGCCAAGTCGCAGTCGGCCAAGGTGCGCAGGCGCTGGTACGAAAATCCGCCCGAGGTGACGTACGAGCCCATGATGCTCTTGAAGGTCGCGACACCGCTCATGGCGACTGGGTTGTGTTGCAAGTACGGATCGGCCCAGTACTGGTCGATTGCCGCCACCTTCTTTTCGACGAACAGGCCGTCGAGCGCGGCTGCGACGGTCGCACGGTTCTTGGCCGTCAGCGCCGGGTCGCATTGGCCGGTCGCCCCGGCCGCGCCCGCACCTGTGCCGGCGGCTGCGCCGGAGCTGCTGGCGCCGCCGTTGCCGCCGCCGTTGGCGCCAGCCGTGAACGAAGCCGTCCCCGCGCTGGGGCCGGCGCCCTGCGCATGGGCTTGCCCGGCGTTGCCGTCTTGCCCGGCGCCGGACGGGGAGCTGCCGCCGCTCGTCGAGCCAGCGCTCGTGGAACCAGCGCCGGACGGAGCGGTGCCGCCTGCGCCCGCGCCGTCAGCCCCCTTCCAGGCCGTGTTCGGCTCCGTTCCCGAGCAGCCGAATCCGCAGCCTAAAAGCAGGGCGTGAAGGAGCAGCGAGCGCATGCTGTCGCGTAGCACCCGCGTCGAAGCGGCCGCAGGCGTGAAGAATCGCACCAGAGGGCGAAACTTTGCCGCGCGGCTTCACGGCTTCGCTAGTCGTCGCGTTGCTGAGCGCGCTCGCTCGAGCGGGCGCGCGCAAAGAGCCGGACGACTCGCTCTGCCGCAGCCTCGAGCAGCGGAGCGGCGTCGCGCATGGCTTGCTCGAGCGTCATGGGACGCGAACAAATCGAGAACATGCCGGCGAAAGCTGGAAAATCTGCGTCAGTGACGTCGCCCGCGATGCCGCCCCCGAGCGCTACCACTGGCACCCCGCGCGCGGCTCCGCGCTTGGCCACCCCGAAGGGGCCTTTGTTGCGGAGGCTCTGCCGGTCCAAAAGACCTTCGGCGGTGATGCACAGCGAAGCACCGACCAGCGCTTCGTCGAAGCCCACGGCGTCGAGCACCAGGTCGACGCCGGGCAGTAAGCGTGCCCCCAGCACGCCGTACAAGCCCGCCGCTACGCCGCCAGCCGCGCCGCCCGAGGTCACGCTGCTGGCGTCGCGGCCGCAATCACGCGCCACGATGGCTGCAAAATGAGCGAGCGCGCTTTCGAGCGTCTCGACCCCCGCTGCATCCGCGCCTTTTTGCGGCCCGAACAAGCGTGCCGCGCCGTGCTCGCCGAGCAGCGCGCTGTCCACGTCGCAAGCAATGTCGATTGGCACCTCACGCGCGCGCGGCGAAAGACCGCTCAGGTCGATACGCGAGAGCCTGCCGAGCGCGCCGCCTCCGCGCGGCAACGTTTTGCCCTCGGCGTCGAGCAAGCGCGCGCCGAGCGCCTCCAAGATGCCGCTTCCGCCGTCGACGCTGGCGCTACCCCCCACCCCGAGCACGATGCGCTTGGCGGAGGCGTCGAGCGCGGCGCGGAGCAGCTCGCCAGTGCCGTAGCTGGTGGCGCCCAGCGCGTTGCGTTCAGCCGGCGCAAGTAGCGCCAACCCCGACGCGGTCGCCACGTCGATCACCGCCGTCCCGTCGTCCAGCCAGCCGTAGCGCGCCGTACGAGCGCGCCCGAGCGGATCGAGCGCCGCCACTTCGCGGAAGCTGCCGCCGCGCGCGCGGCAAATCACCTCGGCGGTGCCGTCCCCGCCGTCGGCAATACCGAGCTCGACGACTTGAAGGTCGGGGGTAGCGCGTCGAGCGCCGGCCGCGATGGCAGCCGCGGCGGCAAAGGGCGAGAGGCTGCCTTTCAGAGCGTTGGGGGCGGCGACCAGCTTCAACATGTAGGGTGATGTCCGTCGGGGCCCAGCGCCGCAGTGGCGCCGGCGCGCGCGCCAGCGTCTTCCGGCAGTAGAGCGTTTTCTGGTCTGAAAAGTCACGCTCGGTCGACTTAGCTCCGATGCTCTCGCAAAAGCTGGCGTCCGCGGCTTGTGCCTGTCTCGTGGCTGGTTGCTTTGGCAGCATCGAGGGCCAACAGGGATCCGGTCCCTCCGCCGCTGGAGCGGCGCCGCTCGGTGGGTCGTCTGGAACCGGTCCCGCTTCCGGCGGCGCGCCGGCGGTCGACACTCCCGAACCGTTGGCGCCGGAGCTGCTGCATCGGCTCAATCGGCTGGAATACAACAACACCGTCCGCGAGCTGCTGGGCACGTCGTTGACCCCTGCGGACGACTTTCCGCCCGACAGCAGCCTCGAAGGTTTCGACAACTTGGCCGAGGGGCTCAGCTTGTCACCCGCGCTCATGGACCTGTACGCCAGCGCAGCGCGCGACCTCGTGCAGGCGGCGCTGCAGGTGACGCCTCGCTACCGCGAGTACTTCGAAGCCAAGGCGCTCGGCAAAGCTCCCGGTTATGGCTTCGGCGCTTCCGCATTCACGCTGGCTGGTAGCTCGCTCGTCGCACGGCTCAGCTTGGCGCAGGCTGAAACGGTGACCATCAGCGTGCCGGCGGGTGGCACCACCTCCAAGGCAGCGCTCCCGGTCATGAGCATTCAGGTCGACGCCGAACCGGCTCGTACCTTCACGGTCGACGCGCTGCCCTCGGCGCCCAAGCTCTTCAGCTTTACCTCGGATCTGGGCGCAGGGCCGCACACCGTCACGGTCAAGTGCGACAACTACGTCAACCTGCCGGCGGACAACATCACCAATCAGCTGGTGGTAAGCTCCATCGAAGCCAAGAGCGTTGCGCAGGTGGTGCCGGCGGCGCGCTCCAAAATCTACACCTGCGAGCCTGCCCAGGCGCCTGACGCCGACGCTTGCTACGAGCGCATCCTCGGCGGGTTTGCCGAGCGCGCGTTTCGGCGCCCGCTCAGCGCGCTCGAGTCGCAGCGCTTGCTCGAGCTTTGGCGAAAATTGCGCCTCAAAGAGACGGACGACGACGCTGTCGCGCTAGTCGTGCGCTCGCTGCTCGTCAGTCCGAACTTTCTGTACCGGCCCAGCTTCAACCTGAGCGCGGTGCCGCAGGTCGACGCAAAAGGCCTGGTAGCGCTCGACGACTACACCATCGGCAGTCGACTCTCGTATTTCTTGTGGAGCAGCATGCCAGACCAAGCGCTGTTCGAGGCCGCCAAGGCGGGCAGCCTGCAGACCGACGACGGCCTGGTGAGCGCGGTCACGCGCATGCTGGCCGATCCGCGCGCCAGCGCCTTGCAAGAAGGCTTTGCCGCGCAGTGGCTGAACGGCAGGCAGCTGGCTCACGTCACTAAAGATCCGCTGAAATATCCGGACTTCGACGAGCCGCTGCAGGCTGCCATGGCAGCGGAGGTAAGCGAGTTTTTTGGCGCGTTTCTGCGAGCAGATTTACCCGTGCGGCAGATGCTGGATCCGGGATTTGGTTTCGTAAACGACCGTTTGGCGAAGCACTACGGCTTGCCGCTGCCCGGCACCGATCAGCTCACGCGCGTCGGCTTGCCGGCAGGGGCGCGCGGGGGCCTGCTGTTTCAGGGCGCGTGGCTCACGGCTAGCTCGGAGGCCAACCGCACGTCGCCGGTCAAACGTGGACGCTTCCTGCTCGAGCGCATCTTGTGTCGCGCGGTGCCAGCGCCGCCGCCCGACATTCCCGCGTTCAAGGAGCCGGAGGCCGACGTCACCATGCGAGAGCGCCTGGCGGAGCACCGCAAGAGCCCGGCGTGCGCGGGTTGCCACAACTTGCTCGATCCGGTCGGGCTCGGGCTCGAAGAGCTGGACGGCATCGGTAGCCTGCGCACCCTGGAGGCCGGCGCGCCCATCGATACCACCGGCGGCGTACCCTCGAACGCCGACGCCTTCGCGGCAGACGCGCCGTACGCAGGTGGGCTCGAGCTGGTCGCGAAGCTGAAGGACGACCCGCGCTTCACCCGTTGCTTGACGCAAAAGCTGTACGGTTACGCGCTCGGGCGCAGTCTCGTTCCCGGCGATCAGCCATATTGGGAAGCGCTGGCCGACGCGCAAGGTGCCGCCACCACGCTGCCGCAGCTGCTCCGCTCGATCGCCCTTTCTCCGGCTTTTCGGCGTCAACCTGCTCAGGAGGTGGCGCCGTGAAGCAGCTGGGCAGACGCTGGTTCTTGGGCGGTGCGGGCGCCTTGGTGGCGCTGCCGTCCTTGGAGTTTTTCGCCGCCAAGCCCGCGCGCTCGCAGGCCGCGGCAGCTCCGCAGCGCTTGGTCGTCTACTTCTTGCCCAACGGGCGCATGCCCAGCACGTGGGTTCCGCCCGAGCTAGGTAGCTCCTTCACGTTGCCCCAGGCATCGGCGTCGCTCGAGCCGTTCAAGCAGCAGTTGCTGTTCATGTCGGGCTTGTTCCACACCGCCGGACAAAACTCGACGGCAGCCGGCGATCACGCGCGTGGCACCGGCACGTTGCTGACGGGCACGACCCTCAACAACTTCAACCAGCTGACCAACGACATTTCGTTCGACCAGGCCATCGTCAAGGCGCTGGCTCCGACCACGCGGTTTCCGTCGTTGCAGTGGGGAGCTGGTGAGCCTTCGGCTTGCGACTTTGGCGCGTCGTGTACCTACACGCAGTCCATTTCGTGGGCCGCTCCGGGCAAGCCGCTGAGCCCTCTCACGGACCCGCTGACGGCCTTCAACCAACTCTTCGGCGGCACCAGCGAGGGCGCGACGGCCGAGCAACAAGCCATCCGGCGGGCGTCGCTGGGCAGCGTGCTCGACTATGCGCTCACGGACGCTGGCCAGCTGAGCCAACGCCTGGGCAAGCGCGACCAAGAAAAGCTCGAGGAGTATTTGACGGCGGTCCGACAGCTCGAAGTGCGTCTACAAAGCCCGCTTGGCGCCTGCGAAGTGGGTGAGCCACCGGGCGCCGGCCTCGGCTACCAAGAGCGCGTCGTCGCCTTCAACGACTTGATGCTACTGGCGCTGCGCTGCGATCAGTCCCGCGTGATCACGTTTCAGATCGAAAACGGCCTCAGCAGCCGCTCGCATCCGTTCGTCAACGCCGTCGCCGGGCACCACGCCCTGTCGCACGACGGTAGCGCCGACGGGCGCGCCGCGCTGCTGCGCCTCGAGACCTGGCAGTGCGAGCAAGCAGCCGACTTTGCCGCCAAGTTACTAGCGGTCAAAGAAGCTGACGGTAGCTCGCTGCTCGACAACACCGCGCTTTTGCTGCTGCCCGACATGGGCGACGGCAATCCTCACGATCACACCAACCTTGCCCCTGTCATCGTCGGTGGTTGCCGCGGTGCGCTCGAGACCGGCAAGTCGGTCGACTTCAAAGGTGCCCCACTCAGCAATCTGTATGTGACACTTTTGCAAGCCATGGGCGCTCCGAACACGACCTTCGGTCAAGACGGCACCGCAGTTTTGCCAGGCGTGCTCAAAACATAGCTGCTAGGCATGCAGCATGCGGAGCGCGGTCGAGGTCGCAGTCGATACGTACATCCTTGCGTCACAGGAGCGCGACCCAGCGGTGCGCGCGCAGCTACTCGAAGCGTGCTTCGCCGAAGACGGCCGGATGGTGACACGCAACCGCGAGCTTCACGGTCGTGCGGAGCTCGCCGATTTGCTCGCTCGCTTCCACTCCAACCCGCAGCTCCTGGGTATCCGTGTCATCAGCAAGATAGACGCTCACGGCACCACGTTTAGGTACCGCGCGGTGGCGGACTTCCGCGACGGCCCGAGCGTCGAAGCCTTCGACGCCGGCGAGATCGACGAAAGCGGCCGCATCTCGCTGATCCTGACGTTTGCGGGGGCGCTGGAGAACGCGGAGGACTGAAGCCATGGCGCGGGTGCTGATCAACCTCGACGTCGACGATATCGAGGCTGCCGTCGCGTTCTACACGGCCGCGTTCGAGCTGAGCATCGGTCGCCGCTTCGACAACGGCTTCGTCGAGCTGCTCGGCGCGGAGGCTCCTATCTATCTGCTCCAGAAGCAGGGCGGCTCTCCAGCGTTTGCCGGCGCCGAACAGGGCCGCAGCTACGCGCGCCACTGGACGCCGCTCCATCTCGACTTCGTCGTCGACGACCTCGACTCGGCCCTAGCTCGAGCCCTGGCGGCAGGCGCCGTGCTCGAATCCCCGCCGAGCCAGCACGCCTACGGCCGCCTCGCGCTGCTGCACGACCCCTTCGGCCACGGCTTCTGCCTGCTGCAGTTCCAAGGCCGCGGCTACGACGAGCTCTGAGCCGTCGAGGGCTGCCAACCCGCAGCCCCCCGCAGCAGAAGCTTCCGTAACGGCGTTGGGCCACTTTGTGCGACCCGAGATTTCACAGGAGGCGGGGAGGCGGGGAGGTCCGCGAGGCGAGAATTTTGGGGTTTCGCTCCAAACGTCGCTCAGCGAAGACTGCGCAGTTTTCGTGCGTCGCCGCTCGGCTCAAAACAAGAAAAACTCGCGGACCTCCCCGCCTCCCCGCCTCCTGTGGATCTCGCAGGTTCTCGCGACGAGCTGTCAGGTCGACATTGACCCGAGACCTGCCGTTCGATGAGACCGAGCGCTGCCACGTGAGCTTCTGCGAGGAGGGCTGCGGCGCGGCAGCCCCCTCGAGTGAGCGTTGCTGCGGGGGCTACTGGTTCACGCCGCTGCACAAAAAGCCGCCGTCGACGGCCAGGATTTGGCCGTTGACGAAGCTGGCGGCGGGTGAGGCGAAGAAGACGGCGGCGCCGACGAGCTCTTCGAATTTGCCGAAGCGCTTCATGGGCGTACGCAACAGCAGCTCGCGGCCGCGCTCGGTGCCGTCGAGCAGCTTTTGGTTGAAGTCGGTGCGGAAGACGCCGGGCGCGATGGCGTTGACGCAGACGCCCTTGGCGCTCCACTCGACGGCGAGTGAGCGCGTCAGCGCCGCGACCGCGGCCTTGCTGGCGGCGTAAGCCGTGACCTCGTGGAACGAGACGAAGCTGTTGAGCGACGCGATGTTGACGATGCGGCCATAGCCGCGCTCGAGCATGGAGGGGCCGAACGACTGACAGGCGCGCAGCGTGCCGGTGGCGTTGGTGTCCATGATGCCGTTCCACAGCTCTTCACTCGTTTCGAGCGTGGGGATGCGCTGAATGCGGCCGGCGCAGTTGATCAAGATGTCGACTTTGCCGAATTCGGAGAGCACGACGTCGCGCAGCGCGTCGACCGAGGCGCGACTGGTGACGTCAGAGGTGACGTTGAGCGAGCGGCGGCCGAGCGCGCGAATTTCGGCGGCGGTGGCGGAGACTTCGGCCTCGCGGCGCGAAGTGGGCACGACGTCAGCGCCGGCTGCTGCCAGGCCGAGCGAGAGCGCTTTACCGATGCCGGACGCACCGCCGGTGACGACCGCAACTTGGCCTGCGAGAGAAAAAATGGGGAGAGTCATGAAACCTAATCCTCAGCTTCTGACCCGCAGCCCTAATGAACCTCACAAAGCCAGGCTTTGGCAACGACAAAACCTGAGGCGGCGCTCAGCGGGTGGCCTTGAGCAGCAACCAGTCGCCCTCGCGCTGGCGCTGAGTCGGCTCAAAGCCTGCGGCTTTTACGGCAGCCGTCACCTCGGCCAGCTGCGTCGTCAGGAAACCAGTGACGTACAGCTTTGGGACACGACGCGCTGCGGCGGGCAGGCTGCCCAGCACCTGGAGCAGCGGGCGCAGCTCGATGTTGATGACGGCGAGATCGAAGCTGCCGGAGATGCGCTTTTCGCTGTGAACGAAGCGCGTGGTCTTCGACAAACCGTTGAGTGCCGCGTTCGTGTCTGCTGCTTGCAGGGCCTCCGGGTCGATTTCGGTGCCGAGGGCGCGCCGCGCGCCGCTGCGCACGGCGACGAACGAGAGCACGCCAGTGCCGGCCCCGATGTCGAGCAGCGCGCCACCCGGCGTTCGTTTGTAGTGCGCTTCGATGGCGCGCGACGCGAGCCGCGTGGTCGGGTGGTCGCCGTCACCAAAAGCCAGGGCAGGTTGGTAAAAGACGAGCGATTGGCCACGGCGCAGAGCGGGCGCTTCAGCAGTGGTGGGTGCCAAGATGAGGCGTGGCGTGAGCGTGACGGGGCGCAGGTGCTCGGTCCAAGCCGTCCGCCAGGTTTCGGCGTCGTCGACTTCGATGCTGTGGCTCGGTAGCTGCTCTGGCGAGAGCGCACCAGCGAGCGCCTTTTGTGCGCGTTTGAACAGCGACGCGAGGGCTTGCTTGGTTTCGGCGTAGGTCACGAGCGTGGCGCCACGGCCCGGCCGCTCTTCGAGTCCCTGCGCGCCTGCCGCAAACAGCGCTTCGCTCACCAGCGGTGCAAGCTTTTTGGTGGTCGTCACCACGAGCCGGACAGTCGCCATGGCCAGCGGCTTTGACACGGTCTTGGCGCGAACGCTACGCTAGCGCGTGGCAGAGCCGCTGGTTACCTTGCATTTCGCGCAGTCGCTCGATGGCCGCATCGGGCTCGGCCCCGGCTTCGAGCGCGCGCTCTTGAGCAGCGAGGAAGGCGTCGTTGCGGCGCACCTGGCGCGTGCCGAGCACGACGCGGTGCTGGTCGGCATCGAGACCGTGCTCCACGATGACCCAAGGCTCACGGCGCGCGGTGGAGCGCGAAAGCAGCCGCTGCGCGTGGTGCTCGACTCCGAGCTGCGGCTGCCGCCGGGCGCGCGACTGCTCGCTTCCGAAGCCGGAGCCGGTGAGGTCGTGATTTTCGGCTGCGCGGCGCGCGCCTCGCAAGAGCGCCAGCAGAAGCTCGAAGCTGCTGGCGCCACGGTGCTGCTCACCTCGGCAGATCGGCAGGGGCGCGTGGCGCTGGGCGAAGCGCTGCAGGCGCTGGCCGCGCGCGGCGTTTCACGACTGCTCGTGGAAGGTGGCGCCAAAGTGTTGACGTCGTTCTTGGAGGCCCGCTTGGCGAAGCGCGCTCAGGTCGAGATCGCGCCGCTGTGGCTCGGCGCGCCGGCAACGTCCAGCGTGTGCGAGCTCGGCGTGAGTCAGCTGGGGCAGGCGCTGCGGCTCGAGCGGGTGGAGGTGAGTCGCTTGGGTCACAACGTGCTGCTGCTGGGTGACGTTGTCTACCCGCGCGGAGCCGTCCCGTGAGCGGACGCGAACTGTGGTTCGTCGGGCCGCATCGAGTCGAGCTACGACGAGGCATGGCGGCTCCGCTCGTGGACGGCCAAGTCCGGGCGCGGGCGCTGGCATCCGGTATCAGTCAAGGCACCGAGCTGCTCTTGTTCCGTGGCGAAGGGCCGACTCCTTTTGATCCTTCGTTGGACGCGCCCGGTGCGCCGACCTACCCGCGGCGCTACGGCTATGCCTGGGTGGGAGAGGTGGTCGAATCGACCAGCGCCGTTCATCCGCGGGGAGCGCGGGTTTTTGCGCTCGCGCCGCATGGCGACGAGCAGGTGCTGAACGCTGGCAACGCGCGCGTGTTGCCAGCCGAGCTACCGGCCGCGCGCGCCGTTCTGGCCGCCAACCTCGAGACCGCCGTCAACGTCGTGTGGGACGCGGGCGTGGCGCTCGGCGACGACGTGCTGGTGGTGGGCGGTGGCGTCGTCGGTTTGCTCATCGGGTATCTGGCTCGGAAAAGCGGAGCCGGGCGTGTGCGCTTGCTCGAGCCTTCCGCGCGTCGCCGCGCCGCCGCGCTGGCGCTCGGCTTCGATGAAGCGAGCGCGACGCTCCTGCCCGCGCCGCCGGGCTCATCCGCGGCTGACGTCGTGATCGAAGCCAGCGGCGACCCAGCTTGTCTGGAGTTGGCGTTGCGGTGCGTGCGCGACGAAGGGGTCGTGACGGTGGCCTCGTTCTACGGCCAGCGCACCGCGCCCGTCGCGCTCGGTACGGATTTTCACCGGCGGCGCTTGAGCCTGCGCTCGAGTCAGGTCTCGCGCATTCCACCCTCCCACGGCGCGGGGTGGTCATTCGAACGGCGCTTCGAGCTGGTGATCCATTTGCTGAAGAATCCCCAGTTGGACGCGCTGCTCGACAGCCCCGTGTCGTTCGCCGAGGCGCCTACGATCTACGCGCGTTTGGCGAAAGCGCCGGGCGAAGCGCTGCAGACGGTGTTCAGCTACCCGAGCTAGCTGCTAAGAGGCACAGCATGTTCAGTCTGGGCGTCTCCGATCACATCATGGTGGCTCATAGCTTTGCCGATCCGTTCTTCGGTCCGGCGCAGCGACTGCACGGGGCCACCTACGGCGTGGAGCTCACGGTGCGCACGCCCGCGTTGGGGCCGCACCACGTGGTGATGGACATCGGAGCCTTGCGCGACATCTTGCGTCGGGTGCTGGCGACCCTGGACTACACGAACCTGGACGAGCACGCGGCGTTTCCAGGGCGCACGTCGACGACCGAGCGGCTCGCTCAGTACTTGGCGACCAGCATTGCCCAAGAGATCGCCAAGGTGCCGGCAGACGCGGCACCGCCTGCGCCTGCAACACTCTCGGTGCTTTTGCGCGAGTCGCCCGTGGCGTGGGCCAGCTTCGAGCTACCGATCAACAGTGTGGGAGGGGCACGATGACGCTCGGCGCGCGCCGCATTGCCTGGGTCGTGTACGGCCCGCTGGAGCAGGTGACGGGCGGCTACATTTACGACCGGCTCGTCGTCGAGCAGCTGCGCCAGCTGGGCGACACGGTGACGGTCGTCTCGCTCACGCCCGGCGCCGACACGCCCGCTTTGAGCGGCGACGACTTCGACGTCGTGGTCGGAGACGAGCTGTGCTTTCGCGAGCTCTTGCCGCTGTTTCAGCGTGCGCAGGGCCTGCGCCGCGTGCTCTTGGTGCATCACCTGTCGGCTTGGGAAAAGCCGCCCGGCGCCGCGCGAGACGCACTTTTGGCGCTCGAAAAGGCCGTCATCGACGCTGCGGATGTTTGCGTCGCCACCAGCCACGTTACGGCCGATCGCCTGCGCGACGAGGGGTTGTGCCGCCGGGCCGTGGTGGCCGAGCCCGGCGCCGATCGGTTGCCCCGCTCGCTGACCGGCGGGCAAGAGCCGAGCGGCTCGAGCCTGCGGCTCTTGTTCGTGGGCAATTTGCTACGCCGCAAGCGCGTGCTGGAGCTGGTGCAGGCTTTTGCGCGCCTGCCCATCGAGCACGTCGAGCTGGTGTTGGTCGGAGCCGAGCTCGAGCCCGACTATGCCACGGAGGTGCGCGACGCCGTCGCGACTGCCGGCGTGAAGAAGCGGGTTCGGTTTTTGGGGCCGCTGTCGGCCGCGGGCGTCAGCGACGAGTTGGCCATCGCTGACGCGCTGGTGCTGCCCTCGGAGCTGGAGGGCTACGGCATGGTGTTGAGCGAAGCCTTGTGGGCCTCGGTGCCGTTCATTGCTGCGCGGGTTGGCGCCGCCGAAAAGCTGGTGGCTCAGAGTGGCGCCGGCTTGGTGTTCGAGCCCGGCGAAGCGTTCGGGCTGGGGGCCATGCTGAGCGCCTTCGTCAGCGACGCGGGGCTGCGCAGGCGCCTGCGCCGCGCCGCCTGGGACGCCGCCGAGACGCTGCCGCGCTGGGGCGGGACAGCGCTCACCGTGCGCGCGACCTTTGGCTAGCGACGTCCGCTTGGGTGTTTCTCCAAATTTCCACGCAACTGGCTTGCGACCGCGCCGATACGGCAATAGTCCCGTGGACCAATGTCGGTCCGCGGGGCGGATTACCGATTCTGACGGTTGAATGGGAGCGCGAGCGATGAACACGAAGCGACATTTGGGATGGGGCATCGGGCTGGGAGCGGTCGTTGCCCTGGCTTTTGGCGGCGTGGCCGCTTGCAGCAGCGATTTCAGCGGCGATTGCCGCGAGACGCACACCTGCCCCGAGGTCGACGACAACGTGGGTGGGGACAACGCGGGCGGAGCGCCCAGCGACGGCAACGCGGGCTCCCAAACTGGCGTCGGTGGCGGTGGCGCGGGCGAGGCCGGTACGGGCGTCGTGGGCGGTGCTGCCGGGAGCGACGCGGGCCAGAGCGCGGGTGCGGGCGCCGGCGCTGGCGGAGCGCCTGACTGCCAATTGGCTGCCAACTGTTTCAACCCACCACCGACGGTCGTCACGATCGCTCCGGCGGACGAGGCAACGGGCATCGAGCCGGACGCCAAGATCGTGATCACACTGAGCGAGCCGCTCGACGAAGCGACCGTCAACGCCACCAACATCCGAATCCTGGATGGCGGCGTGCCGGTGCTGGGGCAGCTGACCTACGCTGATTCGATCGTCACCTTCACGCCCGACAAGCCGTTGGCACTCCTGGCAGCTTACGAAGTGGAGCTGACGACGGCCGTCGCCGACGTGGAGGGGGCGGGCCTGGCGGAAGCCTTCGGCTCTGGCTTCGCGGTCCGTGACGGCTCTTGGTCGCAGGCGACCGTCGTCCCTGGCGTCATCGGCGCTGCTCCTCAGGAGTTGCAGCTGAACAGCGACGGGGAAGCCCTCGTGAGCTGGCTCGCCAAGACGCAAGACAGCTGCGCGGCGATGGCGCGCTGGTTCGGCCGCGGTAAGGCGGTCGGGCCGGCCAAGCCCTTCACTCTCAAATTCGACCACTTCTGCGCTGACGTTCACTCCGCCGTTTCCCCGAACGGCTTGGCGTTGCTTAGCTGGTACGAGGAGAGCGACGGTCAGGTTGCTGGGCAGGGGCCGGTCGTGGCAACGGCCGGGTTCCGGGATGGCCAGTGGGGTAGCGCCTCGCAACGCAGCTCGCGCTTCGATAACGCCAGTGCAGGCGCGTTGGCTTTGGACGACGGCACGATGCACTACTTCGGCGCGGGCTCCGACGTCCAAGTTTGGCAGACCGATACGCGGGGCACCTGGTCGACGAATGGCAAGGCGCTTTCTGCGTACACGGCCAAGGCTGGCGTGCAAACCGCAACCGCCAAGAACGGCGACGCCGTGGCGGCGTGGCTGGACGCCGATGCCTCTAGCCGCGACCGGATCGTGGTCGCGAGGTACTCGAAGCAAACGGCGACCTGGTCGGTTGGCGAGGTCCTGCCCGGCAGCCTCAGCGGCGCCGGCGAAGCCAATCGTGGTGTACCGGCCGTGGCTTTCGACGCGCAGAGTCAGCCTTTGGTGGTTTGGCAGCGCGGCGTCGAGCTCGTGTCCAGCCACTTCGACTCCGCCAACGCCAAGTGGGCCAACTACGTCAAGGTTGCCGGGACGCTCCAGAGCGTATTCACGGAGCCACCGGCGCTGGTGTTCGACGGCACGTCGTTCGTCGCCGCGTACCTGTCCAAGGACGGCGTGATCGACTTGGTCCGCTATGATGCTAGCGCCGGCACTTGGGGTACTCCCGCGCCCATGCAGAGTGCCACGACGAAAGCCGCGCCGCGCATGCCGCGTATGACGACCGACGCACACGGCAATTTGCTGCTGATCTGGGCGTCGAGCGTCGAGACGGGGGTGTATTCGCTGGTCTACCAGCGCTTCGACGCTGCGGCGGGCGCCTGGTTAGGCCCCAAGCCGATCGAAGGCGTGACCATCACCAACGCCTACTTCGACTACTACTTCGGCCGCTTCGTCATGGGCGGCAGCGCGAACGGGCTGGCGGCCATCGCCTTCGCCGACGTCACGGATTCGTCGCGCAACCTGCGACTTGCCAGCTTCTACTGAGCGAGGCTTCGCGGTGGCGACTGCATCACACGATGCGGTCGCTGCCGCCGTCGATCGGCACCTGTGCGCCGGTCGTTTTGGCGAAGAGCGGGCCCGCCATCGCGGCGATTAGCTCGGCTACGTCCTTCGACTTGACCTCGACCTGAAGCAGGTTGTTGCGCTTGTACTGCTCGACCGTCATGCCGTAGTGCTTGGCGCGGCTGGCGAGGATTTCCGGGGTCCACAGCGCCGTATCCATCACCGCGTGTGGGTGGACCATGTTGACCCGCACGCCGCGCGGCCCCAGCTCCAGCGCGGCAATGCGCGCTAGCTGGGTCATGGCCGCTTTGGAAGCTGAATAGGCGGCAGCGCCGGGACCGGGCGCAGCGACGTTTTTGGACGCAACGACCACGATCGCCGGGTCCAAGCCGAGCGTCAGGAACGGCGCGGCCGCGCGGAACAAGTACATCTGACTCGTCAGGTTGATGTCGAGGGTGCGCTCCCAGACGTCGTCGCTCAGCGACTCGATGTTGGCGCTGGCCGGGAAGATACCGGCGTTGGCGACGACGATGTCGAGCCCACCGAAGCGGCGCACGGTGGCTGCGACGGCCGCGTCCACGGCGGCGCGAACCGTCAAATCTGCCGCGATTCCCAGTACCTCTGCGCCCTTCCAGGTGCTGGTGACGCTGGCGCTGATGTCGATGGCGGTCACGGCGGCGCCCTGCGCGCGCAGCGCGTCGACGGCGGCCTTGCCGATGCCGCCAGCCGCCCCGGTGACGAGCGCGACTTTGCCTTCGAGCGGTAGGCGTCCGCCCGACTTCTTGAGTTTGGCCTGCTCGAGCTCCCAGTACTCGACATCGAAGATGTCGCGCTCGGGCAACGCCGCCCAGCCGCCCAGCGTCTCCGCCCAGCTTTGGGCGCGCACGGTGTGCCGGACGATGTCCGCCACCACGCCTGCACGCTTGGCAGACGCGCCAAACGAAACCACGCCGTGCGCGGGCCAAACGACCCAGCGCGGCGCCGCGTCCAGCATGGTGAGGCCGGGCGAAGTGTTGCGATCGAAATACTCGCGGTACTGGCTGGCGTAGCCGGCGACGCTTTGGTCGATGTCGGTGCCTAGCACCAGCGGAGTGCGCTTGGTGTGGATCACGTGGTCGGGTGTGAGCGGGCCGCGACCCGAAATGGCGGCGACGGCTGGATGGGCGGCGTAGGCCAAGGCGCTGGGCGAAGCGTCGAGCTGCGCGACCATGGCGACGCCCGTCTGCAACGAGACGGCCTTGCGCAGCGTGGCGAGCTGTTTCAGGTCTTCGGCGGCAGGGGCTGCTGCGTCCGCTGCGGCTGCTTGCGCGCTCAACGCGTTTTTGCTCGCCAAGAAGCCTTCAGCGGCCGAAACCAGCCGGATCATGTGCTCGTAGCTTTGGCGCGCGTCGTTCGCGAACGAGAAGATGCCGTGGTGCTGCAGCACCATGCCTTCGTACTGGGACCAGTCGGTGTCGCGCGTCAGCTCGTACACCAGCCGCGCCAGCGCGAAGCCGGGCATGACGTACGGAACGTAGAGCACGCGAGTGCCGAGCACCTTTTTGATGGTCTCTTCGCCGCCAGGCGTGTTGGTGATGGCCACGACGGCGTCGGAGTGCGTGTGGTCCACGAACTCGAACGGGATGAGCGCATGCAAGATGGCTTCCACCGACGGCGTCGGCGCGTTCGGGTCGGTCATGGCGGCCTTTTGAACCCGCACCATGTCGGTGTCTGTCAGTTTCTCGAGCGCGGCCAGCTTGAGCAGGGTCTCCATGCGCACGGGCGCGAAGCCTTTGGCCTCGATGGTGGCCAGATCCCAACCGCTGCCCTTCACGTACAGCAGGTGCTCGGATTCGCCGAACAGGTTGGGCGTCCTGACCTTGACCGAAGTGTTGCCACCGCCGTGCAGTACGAGCGCGGGCTCTCGCCCGAGCAGCCGAGACGTGTAGACCCTGAGCGCCAGGGGATCAGCGCCCAGCGCCGCCGCTTCTTGCTCGTTCCAGAGACTCTTCATCGTGGGCGGGGTCGTAGCCCGGGCGCCCGCGGCAGGCTAGAACGCAGCGCCATTTGCGGCCGTTTTTGGCGCTAAAGGATGCCGTCGTCGAGCACGATGCCGGTGATGAGCTCACGGGGCGTGACGTCGAAGGCCGGGTTGTAAACGCGCGACGTGCCGGGGGCCTTGCCGGCCCGCACTTCGTCGGCCGCGCGCTGCTCGATCGGAATGTCACGACCCGAGGCGCAACTGGCGTCGAACGTGGTTCGTGGCGCCACGACGTAGAATGGGATCTGGTGGTGGTGGGCCAGGACCGCGACGCCATAGGTACCGATCTTGTTGGCGACGTCGCCATTTTTCGCGATGCGGTCGGCGCCGACGAACACCTTTTGGATCTTGCGCTGGGCCATCAACGAAGCGGCCATGTTGTCGCAAATCAGCGTGTGGTCGATGCCGAGCTTGCCCAGCTCCCAGGCGGTGATGCGGGCGCCCTGCAGGAGGGGGCGCGTCTCGTCCACGTACACGTGGATGCGCTTGCCCTGCTCGTGTGCGCGTCGCAGCACGCCCAGCGCCGTGCCGATGCCGGCCGCCACCAAGCCGCCCGCGTTGCAGTGGGTGAGGATGGAATCACCATCGGAGATCAGCGCCGCGCCGAGCTCGGCCTGCGCCTCGCAAGACGCCACGTCGGCTTCGAAAATGGCTTCGGCTTCGCGCACCACGCTGTCACGGGTCAGCTCGGGCAGAGCCAGCAGGCGATCGACGGCGGCCATCAGGTTTACGGCGGTGGGGCGGGCGCCGCGTAGTCGCGTGCTCGCGCGCTCGAGCGCTTCGGCGCTGGCGCCGCCTTCGGCGTAGTGAGCCAGCGCGAGCGCCGCCGCCACGCCGATCAACGGAGCGCCCCGCACCGCGAGCCCCTGAATCAGCTCGACCATGTGCTCGGGGTCGCGGCACGTGACCCAATGCTCTTCGTGCGGCAACAGGCGCTGATCGAGCACCCGGAGGCCGCTGGGGTCGGAGGTGAGGGCGAGTGACGTGAGGCTCTTCATGACGGATTGTGGCTGCGATGCTCGCGGATCATGCCCAACACTTGGGTGATGGTCTGGTACTTGCGGCGGCCCAGCATCAGCTCTCTAGCGGCTAGCAGGGCGCGCGTCTCGCTCGAAGCGCGGGCCGCTGGGTCCTCGATTTCATCCATGTCGGCCACGTGCGCCAGCCCCAGAATGCGCCGAATCATCTCGGTCGCAGCAAATCCCAGCGAGTCTTCGAACAGGCGGGCCACATAGTCGGCGCGTACCCGGCCAATCACCTGAGCGCGGGTATCGCTGGTCAGCAGGCGTGCCGGCAAATAGTCGCCGTGTAGCTCCGTGTCCCACAAGGCCGAGAACTTTTGCTCGAACTTGGACCAGATCAGCTCTGCCTGCTCGAGCAACCAGCCTTCATACTCTACCGGGTTACAGCCGAGCCCGGCTTGGCTGTAGTAGGCCAAGAAGAAGTTGGCCAAGAGCAGCCCCACGTCGAAGCCCATCGGGCCGTAGAACGCGAACTCGGGGTCGATGACCTTGGTCTCGGCCTGGTTCACCATGATCGAGCCCGTGTGCAGATCGCCGTGGATCAGCGCTTCGGCCGAGCCCAGGAACTTGGCTTTCAGCTCGGTGATCGCGATCTTGAGCTCGGCGTCGTTGGCGAAGCGCTGCGCGATGGCGTCGAGCCCCGGTGACGTCCAACGGTTCTTGTCTGCCACTCGGTACGGGTCGGTAAAGATCAGATCTTCCGTGATCTTGCACAGGTCGACGTTCTCGCAGAAGATCTGCATTTGCGCCTTCTTGGCGCCAGCCGACAAAAATAGATCGGAGGTGAAGAACAACGTCTTCGCCATGTAGTCGGTGATGTGCTCCGCGAACTTCGGGTATCGCACCCCGCGCATCACGCCCTTGCGCAAGATGATGTGCTCACCCAAAAACTCCATCACCATCGCGGCGGAGCCTTCGTCGAAGGCCATCACCCGCGGCAGGTATTGCGGCGCTACCGCGGCGTGCGCCTCCAGGGCTTTACACTCGAAGAAATTGCGCTTCAGGCTGAGCGGCCAGCTCTCACCTACACAGCGTAAGTAAGGAACGGCTTGCTTGATCAAGACCTGCCCGCCCGGCCCCACCACGCGGAAGATCATGTTGACGTTGCCGTCGCCAATTTCGGACGCCGTCCAGCTGTCCGGCGTTCCGCCGATCTCGGCCGAAATCAGCGCGATGTTCTGTGGACTCAGCGACGTCAAGGCCGCAAACGCGATTGAGGACACGGCCCAATCAGAGCATGCTCCCAAGCGACATGTCGAGCAGCGACGACACCCAGCTTCTCCGCACCGGCGACATCATCGAGTCGTGGCGCGGACTGGAAGCACCAGCGTCGGGTGACGACCTGGTCGGCACTACCCTGAACGGCACCTACGCGGTCGAGCGGCTCTTGGGTGAGGGCGGTATGGGTCGCGTCTACTTGGCGCAGCACAAGCGCATCGCGCAAAAGCGGGTGGCCATCAAGGTGCTGCACGGGGATCTGGCCAACAACCCGCAGGTGCTGGCGCGCTTTCAGCGCGAGGCCGAGTCGGCGGCGGCCATTTCGCATCCGAACGTCGTCACGGTGCTAGACGTGGACGTCACGCCGCGCGGCATGCCCTACATGGTGTGCGAGTTCCTCGAGGGCATCGACCTTGCCGATCACCTGAAAGAGGTGCAGCGGCTAGACGTCCTCGACGCCGTCTCCATCACGCGCCAGTTGTGCCAAGGGCTCGGCGCGGCGCACGCGCGGGGCGTGATTCATCGCGACCTGAAGCCGCCCAACATCTTCTTGGTGGGCGATTTCTCGAAGGGCGCGCCGCCGCATTTGTTCGCCAAAGTCTTGGACTTCGGGCTCTCGCGCTTTCGCGGCGGCGAAGGCGAGCAGAGCTTGACCAAGACCGGCATCATCATGGGCACGCCTTCGTACATGGCGCCCGAGCAGGCGCGCGGTCAGCGCGTCGACCACCGCGCCGACGTGTACGGTCTGGGGACGATCTTGTACACGGTGCTCACGGGGCGAGCGCCTTTTCAGGGCGAGACGCCGCAGGCCATCATCTTGGCGCTGCTCAACTCAGAGCCGCCGCGCCCGCGCTCGCTCGTGCCCACCATTCCGCCGCACCTGGAGCTGGTGATCGAGCGGGCCATGGCGCGCAATCCCGACGAGCGGTATCCGGACATGGCAGCCTTCGAGCAAGCGCTCGATGCTTTGCCCAGCGGCCGCGGCTCGTCGGCGGCTTTGACGCCAGGCGCGCAGGCGCCCGTTCCCAGCTTGGCTCGCGCCGAGCACCTGTCCGAGTCCGACGCCGACGTACACGCGGCGCGACCGCGGCTACTGCTCACGCTGCTAGCAGCCGTGCTGCTGTTGATCGGCGCCGCCACCACGGCCATCAGCGGCATCGAGCTGGCGAGCGGTTACACGTTCGGCACGGTAGAGCTGCGCTTGATCTTGCTGTGCATCGTCGGCAGCTCGGCAACGCCAGCGGTGCTGTGGGTGCTGCACATTCGAAAGCGGATTTGGACCAGCAGCTCGCGCGTGCTGTCGCTGCTCGGCCAGGTGCGGGCCGCGGTGCTGGCTGGCGTGATCAGCTACGGGCTGCTGGTGCTGTCTTTCCACGTCGTGGACGACTTTTTGCTGCGGTTTCTGGGGGCGACCGATGCCAAAGCCGTTGGCGCTACCTGGACGGGGTGGAACCTACTGTTGCCGGCCGTATCGCTGGTGACGGCGGTAGCGGTGGCTGAACGGCGCCGCCTCTTGGTGACGGTGCAGCCTGGCTGGCGCCGCTTGCTGGCAGTGTGGTTGATCAGCGGTATCGCGACCGCAACGGCGGGCGGCCTGGTGTACTTGGGCTTGGTTTGGCGCGCTGCGGGGCACTAGCGCGTCGGGGCAGGTCCCTTCAGCTTCCGAAGACGGCGGTCTTCAGCCGGCCCGAGACGTCCCAGTCGACCAGCTCGTTGAAGCCGCCGACCACCGTGCCGCCGACGAACACGATCGGCAGATCGTCGTCCTCACACTTGGCCTCGCGCACGATGAAAGCCAGCGTCGCGGCGTCTCCGCTCACGTCGAGCGCGCGAAACGGGATTTGCTTGGCCTCGAGCAGCTCTCGCACTCGCTCGATCAGCCGCTGGTTGCGGTCCTTTTCGAAGTACACCATGACCGGCGCGGGCTCACGTTTCACGGGCGCTCGGGCGGGCGCGCGCGTGGGCGTGGCCGGAGCGTTCAGAATGCCGCTGAGCTTGGCGCGAATTCGATTGAGCAAGGTGGACCCTTCTAGGCCAAAAGCGACGCCGCGTCAGCCCCCGCGCGGTGGCTCGCCCAGTTGCGTGTCGCACTCGCCCGTCTCTTGAAAGCGCGCCACGTTGGGGGCGGCGCCCAGGTAGATGAAGTCTTCCAGCGTCGACCACAAGAGGCCAACATCTTGGTTCGTCTTGTTGGGCACGTAGGCGTCGCCGCCTTGCAAGTCCGTCAGCATCACCAGGCGCAGCTCGTCGAACGTGACCTCACCGTCGGCGTTGCCGAGCGCATCGGCGCTGGCGACGGCGTCGAAGCGCAAGGCCGAGTCGGGATCCATGATGCTTTCGGCGAAGAGGGCTTCGGCGTGGACCACCACGTTGACCGTGACCTCGCCGTCTTCCTTCAAGTCGAAGCCTCGCGTCAGCTTGCCGTCTTGCAGGCTCGCGCATTCGCGGAAGCGGGCGCGGCCGCGGAACGGCCAGGCAAACGTCAGCTTTTGGTCGTGTTTGGTGGCGCTGCCGGCGACGTACAAGCTGATGCCGGTGGGGCCACCGTAGTGATCGGTGCCGGCGGTCCTCATGAACGCCAGGTCGTCCTTCGTCGCGCCGACGCCGAGCGGTGACTCGCTTTGCGGGTTGCCGATGCCGAAGCCAAAGTCGCACTGACCGAGCGCGTAAGAATCGCTGATCTTTTGGCTGTTGGGCGCGCCGATCAGGTTCAAGACGCGAGCGTAGCCAGCGTCGGAGTAGACGCTGCAGTCATCGCCATCCAGCGATACTCGGCCGATGGCGACGAGCACGCGCTCGAATTCGATGGACCAGCCGTCGGCTGTCTCGGTCGCGAGGCGGCCAGTTTGCGTCGCTTCGCTCGGCGAAGCCGTGAACAGCACCACGGAAGGCGGTGGCCGCGTGTCTTTCGGCAGACACGCGAGCGGGAACGCCAGCAGGCTAGCGAGCGCGCAGAGCTTGTTCAAAATCCCGCCTCCACCCCGAGGCTCGGGATCGTAACGGGCCCAATCTCACGCGTTCCCAGCGTCTCCTTGCTGAGCGTTGCGTTGAGGCACTCGGCAACGAACGATATCCAGGCCTTCTTGCCAATTTGCCAGCGCTTCTCGAGCCGCACGTCCAGGCGGTAAAAGTTCGGGTCGCGCTCGGGGTGCTCGGCGGGAGGCGGCGCGGTGGCGCCGCTGACGGTGCTCTGCTTCGGTACGCCGGTGTAGAAGACCAAGCGCCCGCCGATGCGCCATCGCCGGCCCAGGTCATACGCGAGCGCGCCGCTGGCCACGTGAGTGCGGTCGAACGACGCTGGGAACGTGTAGCCGTCGAGCTGGCGAGTGGAGCGGGACAACGTGTACGACAAGTACCCGCCCAGACGCTTGGTCAGGCGCCGGTGCAAGTACAGCTCCAAGCCCAAGCTCTCGCCCCGCGCTCGCGCGTCGAGCGCTTCGCCGCGGCTGCGGCCAGCGATGCCGAGCACGTCGGTCATTTTGAAGAAGGCATTGTGGAACAGCGTGGCCTTGGCGCTCGTTTCCGCTGGTAAATCCCACTCGACACCGGCTGCGGTTTGCCAGGCGGATTGCAAGCCGCCCCGCAGCTTACCCGGCGTCAGGCCTGGGATTGGCACGACGAACGACGGCGGCTGATGCGCGATGCCGTAGGCGTGCACAATCCGAATTTTGTTGGTGATTTTGAAGCGCGCGGCGATGCGCGGATCGACCGAGACGGCGCTCACGCCGTCCGAGGCGTACACATCGGCGCGCAGACCTGGCGTCAGCTCCAGGCGCGGCGTCACCTGCCACACCGCGTCTGCCCACACGCCTGCAGCCGAATCGGTACGGGGTGGAAACAGGTTGTCGAAGCGGATGGTGTTCGGATCTTCTGGGTCCGCGTAGGTGCGCTTGTCGGCGGTGTAGCCGTCGAGGCTGGCGTCGAAGCCGCCGCGTAAGCGATGTCCGCCCTTGAGTGGTCGCTCGTAGCGATTGCGTATGCCGAGCATGCGATCTTGCGAATTGCGCTGCTCGCCGATGCGGGTCTGATCGAAACCCAACGTCACGGCACTGCGCCACGTGCTGGCGTCGTCGAAGGTGTGATCGTAACGCAGGTCGGCGCGGTAGAATTCGGAGCCGAACAGCACGTTTTGCACATCATTGATCGTCTCGGCCACCAAGTCGTACGAGCCAAAGCTGAAGACCGTGACGCGGTCCTGCGGCGTAATATCGTACGAAACGCGCGCCTGGTAGTCGTGGTACGCAAGCTCGATAGTCGGGGCCAAAAGCGAGACGATGGCGGCGGTGTACGAGTAGCGACCGCCGAGCAGCGCGGTGCCGCGGCCGTCGGCAAAGCCGGCCTCCGCGAGGGCGCCTGCGTCGAACAGCCGCACGTTGCCTTCTCCGTGGGCCGTGCTGGTCGGAGCCGTCGTTTCACCCGAGACGATACCGCCCGCGAAGCGCCCGAACTCAGCCGGATATCCGCCCGGATACAGATCGACGCGTGACACCATGCCCGGATGCACGATCGAAGGCCCGAGGCCCACGTGGTACAGGTACGGCACCCTGACGCCGTCGAGGAAGTAACCGACGTTGCCGGGCGGAGCGCCGCGGATGTAGAAAAACGGCAGCCCCGAGACGATGGGCGTGACGCCTGGCAGCGACTCGATGGCGCGAAACGGATCTCCGAAGGCGCCGGGCAGCTGCCGAACCTCCGCGCGCGTGAACGACGACACGGCGGGTGCCAGCTTGGCGCCCCAGACGTCGATCTCGACCGGCTTGGCAGTCTCGGTTGTGGCTGCGGGCGGCTTGGCTGCTGAGGGCGTGGCGGTCGAAGCCTCAGCGCTGGAAGCGTCCGTGGCCGGAGCTTCGACTGCGGGCGGCTCGGACTCCGGTTCAGTTCCTGGCTCCGGCACGGGCTCGCGAAACACGATTTCGAAGCGAATCACCACCGCTACGGCCTTGCCGGCGCGCGTGGCGGGCTTGAACTGAAAGGCCTGCGCGGCGGCGACGGCGAGGCTAGAAAATGGCTCGTTCGTGGCGTTGGGCACGGCGCGGCGGACGCTGCCGTCGGCGTTCACGGTCAACGTCAACACCACGGTCGCATCGCCGTGGGCGTCCGCCGGATACGGGACGACGGCGTCCGAGACGAGCTGGGGCGGGACGACCACGGCGGTTCTCGCCGCGTCGTCGGCTGGCGGCACGGCTGGCCCGGGCGCGCCGCCGCTCGGCGTGCTCGGACCCTGGGCGAAAGCGTGCGGCGCTCCAGCGAGGCTCAGCAGGCCGAGCCAGGTTGCCGCGCGTCGCTGGGCGCGCACTACGTGCCTAGCTCCTGGCGCTTGGCGACCAAGATGGACAGCACCATGTCGCTCAGCACGTTCACGACCGAGCGACCACGCGCGATGATCCAATCTACCGTGAGCAGCAGCGGCAGCAGCTCGAGCGGCAGCTTGACCGTGTTGAGCACGAGCGCGAGCGAAACGAAGCCGGCTTCGGGCACCCCAGCCACACCCATGGCCGCCACCAAGCAAGCGCCCGCCACCAGCAGCTGCTCGCCCAAGGTGACGTGAATACCGCTGGCCTGCGCCACGAACAGCACGGCCATGCCCTCGTACAGAATGATGCCGTCGTTGTTGAAGTTGGTGCCGACGCACGCGCCCAGAGTCGACGCAGAGCGCGGCACGCCCAAACGATCGAGCGCGCGGAGCGTGACGGGCAAGGTGGCGAGGCTGCTGTTGGCCCCCAGCGCGTACGCCACCGGCTCGCGCGCTGCCCGCCAGAACTTGCCGAGCGGCATGCGCGCGAACAGCAAGAGCCAGGCCTGGTAGGTGAAGAGCACGTGAATCAGCAGCCCACCCACGCCGGCCAGAACGTAGACGAACAGCCCTTTGAGCGGCGCGTAGCCGTGCTCGCCGACGGCCTTGGTCACGACGCCGAACACCGCGAACGGCACCAAGCGAATGACCCAGCCCAGTACGACCTCGACCACGCGAAACAGGGTGGTGACGGCGTCTTCGACGGCTCGGTAGGCTTGCGTGCCGGCCAAGGTTTGCTCGCGCCGGGCGCGGCGTAGACCAAAGCCGAACAGCAACGCCAGCAGCACGATCGTCAGCACCAGGTTTTCGGCAAAGGGCGTGACGAAGTTGGTGGGGACGAAGCCTTCGAGCGTCGCTACCAGATCGATCTTCTTGCCCGCGTAGGCCGCTGCAGCCGACGCTTTTGCGCCCGAAAAATCCGCGAGCGATTGGCCGGGCGTGAAGTAGTTGGAGAGCGCCAAACCGATGCCGAGCGCGATGCAGGCGTTCACCGTCGCGAACAGCAAGAGCCGCAGCGCGGCGCGCCCGCGGATCTCGGTCGTCAAGATCGCTTGCACGATGGCAAAGAACAAAAGCGGCGTGGCGGCGCCCTTGATCAGCTGCACCACGATCTTGCCGAGCGTGCCCAGCACCTGCGCTCGCGCCCCGAGCAAGGGACCCGCCAGCAAGCCCAGCAGCATGGCGACCAGGATCTGAGCGTAGAGCGGAAAGCGAGGCCCGCTGGGCTGGTTTTCGCCTGCCGTGTCCCGGTTCACTTTCGGCCGTGTACCACGGCCCCCGGGGCGTTAGTAGGCCAGGCTAGCGACGCGAACCGACACAGTGTGCGCGGCGTTGCCCGAGACCCAGCCGACGCGGCCGGCGTTGGGTCCGCTCTTGAAGCGGAAGAGCGGCGCCGCATCGACGAACTCGACGTCGGGCACGACCTTGGGGGCGGCGACGGTGGCGCCCGCGGTGTCGAGCAGGGTCGCCTGCCAAATGAGCTGGTGGCCCTTGGTACTGTCCCACAGTGCGTAGGTGACCAGCAGGTAATCGCCCAGTTGCTCGAGCTTGGGCATGGTGGCGTGCGTGGTGCCTTGGTTGGTCGTCAGCCAGCGCGCAGACGCTGCGTCGGCGGCGCCGTTCGTGCCGTTGGCGAAGACCAGCCGTACGTCGCGCGCGCCGCGGCCTTGCGAGCTGGTGTGGACGATCGCAAAGCGTCCGTCGCCCAAGCGGATGAACTGCCCGGTTTGGGCGTTGGTGTTGTTGTCGCCTTCGTTGCCGTCAATCTCGAAGTACGGCTGGTCGAAGTCGGTGGCGTTCTTGCCCGTGTAGTTGGCGACCGACCAGCGCGCAAAGCCCAGCTGACGCGCGTAGGCGTCGCCGTGGGCCAGCACGTAATAGTTGCCGCCGTCGATCAAGAGGCGCTGGTTGAAGTTGTGCGAATAGAACCAGCCCGCGCCAAAGTGCAAAGTGTCGTTGCCTGCCGGCGGAATCACCGCGCCCGACTCGGGGTTGAGTAGGCGCAAGTAGCCGGCCTGGTGGCGCGTGGGCGTCCACATCATCGAGTGCCCGACGTAGAGCACCAGGCGCTCGTTCATCGGGTCGTAGCCCAGGACGCCGCTGGCCGCGCCACCCGGATCGCCGGGAGTGGCGTCGGCGTTGTTGTCTTGGTTGCCGAACAGCAGCTGATCCCAGGCTACGTTGCCGCCGGCCAGCTTGGCGACGTGCTGCTCGTTGCCGTTCAGGTTGTTTTGGTCACCTTGGGTGCTGGTCTTGAGGGCGTGATCTTTGTTGTATGCCACGTAAAACGCGCCGTCGGCGTCTTTGGTGAAGCCCAGCAGCTTGTACGACTTGATGCCCGAGGCCGTGGTAGTGGCGGTGCCGAGCGCCGCGTCGACGTGCGTGATGTAGATCATGCCCGGCGTTGGCAGCGCCCAGGGCTTGCCCTTGCCGCCCGCATAGTCGAGCCAGGCAACGTCGAGGGAGCCGTCGTCGTTGGCGACGGCGGTGATCTGTGATTGGCAGCCGAAGTTGGCGACTGGGGTTGGCGGAACCAAGCCGTCGTTGAAGTAGTTGTCGGCGACGTTGAAGACGGTGCCCATGCCGTTCACGGCCAAGTCATGCGTCGCGACAGTGATGCCCGTGGGCGGGCCCTGCGGCGCGCTGCCACCGTTGCTCGAGCCGGCACCGCCGCCGTTGGCAGAGCCTGCGCTGGCGCTGCCGCCGTTGCCTGAGCCGGCGCCGCTGTTTGCGCCGCCGTTCGGGTTCGTGCCCCCGCCAGGGTTGCTGGCGCCTGCGACCCCGCTATTACCGGCGCCGGGAAGACCCGGCGACCCAGCGGCGCCGGCCGCACTGGTAGCTCCTGCGCTAGTGCTGGCTCCTGCCGACGCTCCCCCGCCCGAGGGCTCCTCACTACAACCGCCCAAGAGGGCGACGCACAAGCCACTGGAACCAACGAGAAGAGAGCGAAAAAGGCGCATGGGCGAGGGGGCCGGGGCGCTCGAGGGCCGCGGACCTTCCTAGAATGGCGCCTGCCCGCGATTTCGGCTCAGAGGGGCGCGGCAGCTCGAATCGCGCCTTCCAGGGCGGCGCGTAGCAGGGCCTGTTGCTCGGGGCCGCTCAGCCGCGCCAGCGCGGGGCCGCGCGCCACTTCGTGGCAGCAAACGCGCGTCATGACGTCGCGCAGGCCGCCCAGCATTTGCAAGAGCGGCGACAACGTGGTGATGCCGCGTCGCTCGGCCGCGCGATTGAGCAGCCAGCGCTTGGCGCGTGGTGAGTGCACGCCCCGAACCCCCGCTACCAGTACCCGCCCGTCGACTCGCGCACAGGCTGCTACCAGCGCCGCCACGCCGGGCTGCCAGGGACCGAGCAGCGGCGCTGAATCGGGCTCGAAGTCGGCGTCGGGCTCGATCTGCCCAGCGGGAAAATGCAACAGCGCGCCGCCGGTCCGCAGGTGACGCAGCGCGCGCTTCAACGCGCCTGCTCTTTCGCTGGGGCGTTCGGGCACGAACAGCAGGTGCGCGGAGAGTCGCGGCAGCGCGCGCAAGAACGTGCGGTCCGCGGCCAAGATGCGCAAATCTTGGCGCCCGAGCGCGCTCATCAACGCCAAGGCGTCGTAGGCCCCGGGGTGATTGGCCAGCACCAGCTGCGGGCCCTGCGATGGCGCAATTCCGCTGGTTTTCTTGCCAACGCCGAAGCTGAGGAGCGTCTGGCTAGCGGCCTCTGGTAGGCCTCGTATCGCGATGGCGTCGTCGAGCGCGGCGAGCGTGATGCCCAACGTGCGAGACGCCGCGTAGAACGGCAGCTCCAGGGCCTGCTGCACGACGCGAGGCGCACGGCGGACTCCGAGCGCGGCCACCATCTCGCTCGCCGACAGCTGCGCGAGCTCTTGCGCTAACGGCGTCATGCGAGGCTATTCAGCGGGGCGTAGCTTCGCTAGGCTTTGTCGAAGCGCTGCTTTGGCGTCTGCCGCGGTTTCGCTGGCCTCGGCCGCTTCGAGCGCGGGCAACAGCTCGGCGGCACGAGCCGGAAACTGCCCGAGCGTGCGCGCCACCGCTGCGCGAATCTCGGATTGGCTGTCGTTCAGGAAGGGCAGCAGATGCTCGACGCCGCGCCCAATCGCTAGCCGCACGCCGCGTACCACTTCGTCCTCGCGCTGGAGCTCGGCCTCCAACGTGGTGCCGCGGTCGGCCAGCAGCTCACGCCAACGTTGCTCGTCCAAACCGATGTGCAACTTCAAGTAGCCCTGACCATCGCCGATCGAGGCCAGCAAGAACGCGATCCAACTGCGCTCGGGGGTGGCGGGGTGGGTCAGCAGCTCGAACAAGAACGGCACGGCACGCGCCGTCGCTTCGTACACCGAGCCTTGGTGCAACAGACAGGCGAACAGGTCCTTGAGCGCAGTTTGGCGCAGGTCACGGTCGCTCGAGGCAAGCTCGCGGAGCTGGCGCGGCACCTCGCGCGCATCTCCGAATGCGTGGCGCAGTGAGTGCCACGGCACTAGCTCCAGGTCGTTCAACATGTATCCCGCTCGCCGCAAAAGTAGCAGATTTGGCAGGGCCGAGTAACCGGGCAGCCGCCTATCGCGTAGTCGCTGCGTTATGTCCTCATCAGGCTTCGAGGTTCGACTCGCCCGCGGCGAGGATTTGCCGCTGCTAGGCCCGCTCGAGCTCCGCGCGGCACAGCGATTTCGCGACTCACCGCATCCTGATTGTGTCGACATGGCGCACTTCGAGCTGAGTCGCCTGGCGGAGCTTTCGCGCGCGGGCAGCGTGTGGGTCGCGACCGACACGCTGGCTGGGCCAATTGGCTTCGTGATCGCCGAAGCTTTGGACGACGACGGCTACGTCCACGAGCTCGACGTAGAGCAGGCCTACGGCGGGCGCGGGGTGGGTCGCGCCTTGCTGCGGCGCGTGGCCGAATGGGCCAAGGCTCGCGGCCTTCGTACTTTGCTCCTATCCACTTTCAACGACGTTGCCTGGAACGCGCCGTTCTACCAGCGCTTGGGCTTCGTGCTCGTGCCGCTCTCCGACTACACGCCTCGCATGTTGGCGCAGCGCCACAGCGATATTGCCGCGGGCATGAGGGCTGCGAGCCGCGTGATGCTGCGCGCTCCCGTCGCTGCCGTATTGCTCGCCACGCGCGCCTGAAGCGTCAGTGATCCGCGGGCCTGGGCGGGGCGAGTTGCCGTCGACCGAGGCTGCGGCGAGCCGTTAGGTGGACTTCGTGGCCGTCTTGCCCGACCGATAGCGGGCTGCCCCCCGAAGGCTTCTCCGCGGGTGGCGTTCGGATCTTCTTCACTAGCCGTCTGCAGCGGACACGGCCTGGGGGGCCGAGCGCGCACGGCACGGCAGTTTAATGTCCGGAGCAGTGAAGTTTTATCAAAAGAAACGCCCTGCTTGGGGGCGGTGAATTTTCCGCAGCTTTTACTGCAAATCCCGGGAAAAAATGCTTTGACCGGGCAAGCGAGGCGCGATCAGGATTCGCCCGCGAAGACACACTGACTTGGCACTTGGCCTCTGGCCCCCACACGCCGAGCCGCCTGAGCCAGACGCGCCAGGCCCGAAAGAGAACCCCGATGGAACAAGCCGTACCCGCCTACGAAGCGCAGCTGATGCGCAAAATTACGAGGAAAGTCATCCCTTTCCTGTGCCTGTGCTTCATGGCGGCGTTCCTCGACCGCGTCAACGTGGGCTTTGCCAAGGAGCAGATGTCCAAAGAGCTCGCGCTCTCGCCGACGGTCTACTCGCTGGGCGCCGGCATCTTCTTCATCGGTTACTTCTTGTTCGAGGTTCCCTCGAATCTCATTTTGGCCAAGGTCGGCGCGCGCGGCTGGATCGCCCGCATCATGATCACCTGGGCGATCATCAGCGCCAGCTTCGCCTTCGTGAAGGGCGAGACGTCGTTCTACATCTTGCGCTTCTTGCTGGGCGCGGCCGAGGCCGGCTTCTTCCCGGGGGTCATCTATTACCTGACGAAGTTCTTCCCGGCCGCGTACCGCTCGCGCACCATCGCCCTGTTCATGATGGCGGCGGCCGGGACTGGCATCATTGGCGCGCCCTTGTCGGGCGCCATCCTGCAGATGCACGGCATCTGGGGCCTCTCGGGCTACAAGTGGCTGTTCCTGCTCGAGGCTCTGCCCTCGCTCGTCCTCGGCATCATCTTGTACCTGCGCTTGCCCAACGGCCCCGATGAAGCCAAGTGGCTCGACGCGGGCGAGAAGAAGTGGCTCTTGGACAAGCTGGAGCAAGATCGCGTCGCCGCAGGGCCCAGCGCGCACACGTCGTTCAAGCAGGCGCTGCTGGATCCGCGCGTGCTGGTGCTGTGCTTCGTGTACTTCACGCACGTGCTAGCCGGCTATGGCCTCGACTTCTTCCTGCCCACGCTGATCAAGGGCGAATACAAGGACTCGTCCGACTTCGTGCAGGGCTGCATCACCGGCATTCCGGCCATCTTCGCCATCATCATCATGGGCCCGTACGGCCGCTCGTCGGATCGTCGGAACGAGCGCAAGTGGCACTACGCGGGCGCCGTTTGGTGGGCCGCGGCTGGGCTGCTCGTCGCTAGCTTTCACCCGCCCGCCTTCGTGTGCGTGATCGCGCTCGGCTTCGTGGTCGCGGGTCGTTGGAGCGCCGTGGCGCCTTTCTGGGGCCTGACCACGACGTTCCTCAGCGGCACGGCTGCTGCCGGCTCCATCGCGCTCATCAACGCGGTCGGCAACTTGGGCGGCATCTGCGGCCCGTACATCATGGGCTGGACCGAGCAGTACCTGAAGTCGCACGACTGGGGGCTGCGCACGCTGGCTTTCTTGGTGTTCTTGGGCGGCCTCATCGCCACTCGCATCAAGGTCAAGCCGACGGCGTCGCCGACAACGCTTTCGACCGACGCTCAGATCGCGGAAGCCCAATCCTGAGCTGACTTCGAACGCAGAACGTAGGAGCCTGTGTCGGTGGATGCCCCCTATTCGTCGATGCCCAACACTTTCCGGCGCGATCTGCGCGCCGGAAGGTCGCTGATCGGTTGTTGGGCATCGCTCGGTAGCAACATCACCACCGAAGTGCTCGGCTACGCCGGCTTCGATTGGCTGCTCATCGACGGTGAGCACGCTCCCAACGACTACCAAAGCTTCATCACGCAGCTGCAGGCGCTGAAAGACAGCCCGAGCGCGCCGTTCGTGCGGCCGCAGTGGCAAGACCCGGTGGTCATCAAGCGGCTGCTCGACATCGGCTTTTACAATTTCCTGATCCCGTTCATCGAGTCGGCGGAGCAGGCCAAGCGCGCCGTCGCGGCGACGCGCTACCCGCCGGACGGCTTTCGCGGCGTCGGCACTGCGCACCGCAGCAACCAGTACGGCTTCAACGCCGACTACTTCAAGCACATCAACGACAACATCTGCGTCACCGTGCAGATCGAAAGTCAGGCCGGCGTCGAGGCCGCGTCGGACATCGCAGCTGTAGACGGAGTGGACGCGCTGTTCATCGGCCCCTCGGACCTCTCGGCCGGCTACGGGGTGATGCTGCAGCCTAATTTGCCCATAGTGCAGGCGGCGATTCGGAAAATCTTGGAGGGCGCCCGGAAGCACGGCAAGGCTTGCGGCATCCTTGCCCCTGTAGAGGCAGATGCTCGAAAGTACCTGGAGATGGGCATGACGTTCGTTGCCGTCGGCGGAGACACGGGGCTGCTCCGCAACGCGGCCGTTGCGCTCGCCCAGCGGTTCAAGAGCAAGACCTGAAGGTTCTCTGATGCCCAAGCTCGCTGCCAACCTGACCATGCTGTGGAACGAGGTCGACTTTCTCGCGCGCTTCGACAGAGCCGCGAAGGCCGGCTTTTCGGCCGTCGAGTATCTGTTCCCGTACCCCTTTGAAAAGTCGCAGCTGGTCGACCGGCTCGGCCAGCATCAGCTCGAACAAGCGCTGCACAACTTGCCGGCTGGCGACTGGGCCAAGGGAGACCGCGGCATCGCGTGTCAGCCGGCGCGGCGCGGTGAGTTTCGCGACGGTGTGGGCCTCGCCATCGACTACGCCAAGGCGCTCGGCTGCACGCAGCTGAATTGCCTGGCCGGAATCGCGCCGCCTGGCGCCGATCCGGACGCGCTGCAGAGCACGCTGGTCGACAACTTGAAGTTCGCAGCTTCCGAGCTCGGCAAACAAAACATCAAGCTGCTCGTCGAGCCGATCAACACGCGGGACATTCCCGGCTTTTACCTGACGCGCACCAAGCAAGCGCTCGACCTGTTTGTCGAGGTGTCGTCGCCGAACCTGTATTTGCAGTACGACATCTATCACATGCAGATCATGGAGGGCGATTTGGGACCGACCATCAAAGCCAATCTGCCCCGCATTGCGCACGTGCAAATTGCCGACAACCCGGGCAGGAGCGAGCCTGGCACCGGTGAAATCAACCACGCCTTCTTGTTCGACCTGCTCGACCGCGAAGGCTACAAGGGCTACGTGGGCGCTGAATACAAGCCCAAGGGCAAGACCGACGAGGGTCTGGCCTGGGCCAAGCCATATTTGTGAGCAGCAAAATGACAAACATCGGATTCATCGGCGTCGGAATCATGGGGCGGCCGATGGCGGGGCATCTCGCCAAGGGGGGGCACTCGGTGCTCACGTTTAGCCGCAGCAATAGCGCGGTCGATGGCTGTGCGACGGCCAAATCGGTGGCTGAGCTAACGGCGGCGTCCGACGTCATCATCTTGATGTTGCCCGACACGCCCGATGTGGCGGCGGTGCTGTTCGGTGAGGGCGGTGTTGCCGGCGCGCTCACCAAGGGCAAGACCGTCGTCGACATGTCGTCCATCTCGCCGACCGAGACGAAGAAGTTTGCCGCGCGCATCCGCGAGCTCGGCTGTGACTACCTGGACGCGCCGGTGTCGGGCGGCGAAGTGGGCGCCAAAGCCGCCACGCTGACGATCATGGTCGGCGGCGCAAGGGCTGTGTTCGAACGTGTCAAGCCGTTGTTCGAGCTGATGGGCAAGAACATTACGCTCATCGGCGAGAACGGCGACGGGCAGACGTGCAAGGTCGCCAATCAGATCATCGTCGCCGCCACGATTGAAGCCGTAGGCGAAGCCTTGCTGTTCGCCTCCAAAGCCGGCGCCGACCCCGCGCAGGTGCGCCAAGCCCTGATGGGCGGCTTCGCTTCTTCGCGCATTTTGGAGGTGCACGGCGAGCGCATGATCAAGCGTAACTTTGCGCCCGGCTTCCGCATCGCCCTGCACCAAAAAGACCTGAATTTGGCGCTGGAAGGCGCCAAAGAGCTGGGCCTCAGCTTGCCCGCCACGAGCACCTGCCAGCAGCTGTTCAATGCCGTCGTCGCCTCCGGCGGCGCAGCGCTGGATCACTCCGGCATGGTGCAAGCGCTGGAGACGCTGGCGGCGCACCCGATCGCCAGGTAGCGCTGGCGCGCGACCGCTCCCGCGCGACCGCTCCCGCGCGACCGCTCCCGGGATAGTTTACGCGCGCGACCGCTCCCGCGCGCGACCGCTCCCCGGATAGTTTACGGTGGCGGCTGTTGGTCTGGGCGTTGTCGGAGTGTCCGGCTGGCAAGGAAGGCCGGAAGATGGCCGAGCGTGCTGTGGTTTGCGGCCTCGACCAGGAAAGGGGCGGTTGGTGAATCCCATCCGCCACTCGATCGAACGATAGGCCAACGTATGGGCAGTCGGCTCGAGGACACTCGGTGCCCGATTGCCTTGCTCCCTCGCTCGGTGGCGGTCGCTCGACCTTGAGGCAGCAGATCGCTACGCCGGGCACGCGGGGGCGCAAGCGACGCGGGCGTAGACGCGAAGGGCATAGGTACCAGGCGGGAAGACCTGGTCACGCCTGCCGCCGCGCCAGGCGCGCCAGGCGGCGCGGTACTCGCGCAGGAAAGCGACCAGCCTGCGGATTGCTTGTACGCGTTCGGCTGTATGGGATGAGGCGATGCGCGGGTTAGGATTGCGCCGCGGCTCCGTGGTGCTGGGAACGGTGTCGACTGGCTGCTGCCGCACGGCCTTGGCGCCGAGGAATTTTCGTCCCTGTTGGGCGAGAGCCTCTCGAGCTTTGCGCACGAGGCGGTCGACGCGCGCGGCGATGTGGCGGACAAGTTGTGGTTGGTCGGTATGCAGGTAAATAGGCGGTCGCGTGATTTCGAGGGTCACCGTTTCGGGCAGCGAGCCTTGGGGGTCGAAGAACACGTGCGGCATGTTTGCCGTCCACCGCTCACCGATGCGAGTGGTGATGACTCCGGGCCACTCCTTCGGGGCATGTACCAAGCCCGCCGTGGTGGGGTTGGCAATGGTGTACGCCATCTTCTCGAGCACGTCGGCGTCGGAGACCAAACGGACCACGCTGGTCTTGTCGGACGACCAGAGGTTTTCCCAGCGCCCGAGCGACGCATTCTGCGCTCGGGCCAACAAGCGATGAAAGTACTCGAGGAACTCTGGCAGGCGCGCCAAGGGATCGGTGAGTACACCATGCCAGTGATTCGACATGACGCAGACGGCGTGAATCAGAACGCCCGTCCTACTGGCCGCCAACGCCAAACAATAGCGTACGAGCTGATTGGTCAGCGGCGATGGTCTAAGGAGGAACTGTCGCTGAGTGCAGCGCCTCGTAACCAGATAGGTTTGTCCCGGTAGAATCTCCCTCGGTGCCGTCACCGAGCCCTATCGGTCACCGGCGCCACAGGTTGCGTGCCATCTGCAACGCCGGACTATCCCGGGACGGGTCGCCGGCAGGACGGGTCGCCGGGACGGGTCGCCGGCAACGCCGGACTATCCCGGGACGGGTCGCCGGGACAGGTCGCACAGCACAGCGTCGCCCGACGCACAAAAGCAAAACGCGGCGCTCCCGTGAGGGAGCGCCGCGCGTTGGCTTCACGCGAGCGTTAACTCACTCGTACACGTCGGTATACGTGATGTCCTTACACTCTGCTGCGCTGATGTCGAACGTCAAGGCTTTGGCGACCGGCACGGGCTCGGCGTCATCGCTCAAGTCGGTGTAGAACGCCAACACCTCGCCATCGAGGATGTCGAGCGTGCCACCATCGATCTCCGTTTCCGGCGCATCTGCGTCGAACAGCGCGTACGGGATGTCAGTGCCGACCGGCAGCGCGCTGCAGGCGGCGGGGGCACACGCACCGGTGGTGGCGGTGAACGAGACCTTGCTCGCGCCTTCGCCAATTTCCAGGATGAACGTGGTGTCCATCGGGTCTTGTGCGGTCCCGAAGGTTAGATCGTTGCAGAACTTGGCGACCGCGCTTCCACCGGCGTCGGCACCACCGGCACCACCGGCGCCACCGGCATCAGCGCCACCAGCGTCCGCACCACCAGCGTCCGCGCCACCGGCGTCAGCACCACCGACCGGGGTCGTCGCGCCAGCTCCGCCTTCGCCACCTTTGCCGGTGGACTCGCCGCCGTTGCTGCTGCCGGCAGCCGACGGGGTTCCGCCCTTGCCGCCGCCGTCTTCGCCGCCGGCGCCAGTCTCGTTGTCCTTGTCCGAGTCGCTGCAGCCCACAGCTGCCATCGTGAGCGCGAACACGCTCGCGGCCGAACCCTTAAGCATCAGTTTTAGAAAAGCGTTCATCAAATTCCTCCGTTGCACAGTTACACACGTTCGAATAGCCGTGAGCCGCCGCCGGTCCGTGGATTGGCAGCTCAAGTAGTCGTCGATTGCTATTGAGCAGCTGCCTTGCGCGCCTTGTTAGCGGCAGCGGCGCGAGCGATGGCTGCCTTCTTGTCGTCGCTCGCGGAGCTCGGCGCCTTGGCGGCAGCGGCCGGCGTTGCAGCCGGGGCTGCGGCCTTCGCAGGCGTCGCGGCGGGCGTTGCCGCCGGAGCTGCGGCCGCTGTCTTGGTCCCGGGCGTTGCCGCAGCGGCCGGCGCCGCGGCGCTCGAAGCGCTCGCCTTGGCGGCCGGTGTGCCTACGAGTGCAGCCGCCTTCTGCGCAGCGCCAGTCGGAGCCGCGGAAGCCTCGGCAGCGGCCGCGCCAGGCGCCGCAGCCGCGGTGTCGGCAGCGGCTGCGGGAGCAGCAGCAGCGTCGGCAGGCGCCGCGTTCCCGGCAGAGTTCGCGGCCGCTAGCGCAGCGGCGACGGCCGCGTTGGCGCTCGCGAGCGCGGCGACGGAGTTACCTTCGGGCGCGTCGCCCGCGGCAGCTTTCTTTTTGCATGCCGCAAGTGAGCTCGAGAGGAGCACCGCACACACGACCAACGACAATCGAGAACCCATTCGCTTCCTCCGGCCTAGCCGACTCGGGGCAACCCCGAGCAATCGGCGCATCCTGCCCGAAAGTCACGGTCGAGCGCAACCGGGAGTGGACGCCCCGGCCGAGCGAGCGAATCCCGCGCTTTGCGCTGAATGAATTCGCTTCAGTTACGTCGGCCTGGCCGGCCTCCTTCTGTGGGACGAGCTAAGCGCTCGCAGACGGCGAAAAGCTTGAGGAATCCGCTTCGCGTGGCACTGAAAGGCGCGCGATGGCGCCGGGTTCGGGCGAGCGATTTTCAATGCTGGCGTCGCCGCCGTGGGCGCGGGCGATGCGCCGAACGAGCGAAAGGCCCAGGCCCAGCGCGCCTCGAGAAGAGCTTTGACCATCGTTCGCGCCGCGAAAGAAAGGATCGAAACCTCGCGCCAACGCCTCGGCGCTGAGCCCCGGGCCGGCGTCCGTCACCTCGAAGACGACGTTGCTGGCGTCGGCCTTGAGCGAGAGTGCGCTGACGCCGCCTGCGTGGTGCGCGGCGTTTTCGAGCAGGTTTCCGAGCGCGCGCGCCAGCAACGTGGCGTCGCCGCGCAGCGTGGCCTCGTTCGACGTGTCGTGGAGCAGCTCGGGCGAAAGTCCGGCGCGCTCCAGCGCGCGGAGCGCAACGTCGCGCGCGCACAGCACCGATAGCTCGAGCGCGCCAAAGTCGAGCCGCGAGCTGGCGAGCAGCTTGCCGACCAAGTCGTCAATCTCGGCGACTTCCAGCTCGATCTTTGCGTGCAAATCGGGTGAAGCAGTGCCGCCTTGCAGTAGCTCGGCCAAGACCCGTAGGCGCGCCAAGGGGCTGCGGATCTCGTGCGACACGCCGGCCAGTAGCTCGCGCTGGTCTTTCATCTGGCGCTCGATACGCTTGGCCATTTCGTTGATCGACTCGGCCAAGATGCCGACTTCACCCCGATGGGTGTAGCCAAGCCGCACGCGGCTCTCGAGCTTACCTTCGCCGATCTCCCGCGTGACACGCGTGAGGTCTTGCAGCGGGCGCGTGAGCTTGCGGGTTAGCTTGGCGGTGGCGGCCCAGATGGTGAAGAACGCCGCCATCAGCGTGACCGCTACCCCGGCCCAATGCGTGTTGTAGCGGCGCAGGCAGCCGTGCACGGTGCCGAGCGCGCGGCCGTCTCTTTCGACGCGAATCGAGACGGCTTCCTTCACGCAAGCGCCGCCCACGCTGTCCAGCCTCTTCCCGGCCACGTCTTCGACCCGCACGGAGGCGTCGAAGGCTTGGGCCACGGCCGTGGCCAGCTCGAGCCGCGCCGGCGGGTCGTCCCACACCTTGGCGAAGCGGCCGCCAGCAAAGCGCTGCAACCGCTCCGCGTCGCGACGCCACGAATGCGTCTCGGGAGAAACCAAGCGCATGACCCCGAACGACACCAGGCTCGTCATCAAAATCGTGAGACCGAACCACCAAAACAGCGCGCGCTGTAGGCGAAAGTCGTGACGCCGATGCCAGCGCCGATGGTGCCGGTGAAAGGCCTTCATTCGCGGGTCAAAACGTAGCCGACGCCCCGCACGGTCTTGAGCAAGAGCGCGTCGTCGTCTCCGAGCTTTTTGCGGATGTGAGAGACGTGCACGTCGACCGTGCGATCGCTCACGTTCACGTCATTGCGCCCGGCTAGCTCGAGCAGGTTGCTGCGCGGTACCACGCGGCCTGCGCGCCGGGCCAACGCCAGCAATAGGTCGAACTCCAGCCCGGTCAGCTCGATGTTGCGCCCGTCGCGCTGCACGCTGCGGGCCGCGACGTCGAAGGCTAGGCTGCCGACCGCGAGCTGCTCCTTGTTCGGATCCACCTGCGTGCGGCGCAGCACCGCGCGCAGCCGCGCCAAAAGCTCCCGTGGGCTGAACGGCTTGGCCAGGTAGTCGTCAGCGCCGAGCTCGAGACCGACGACGCGGTCGGTCTCGTCGCCCTTGGCGGTGAGCATGATCACCGGAATCTGGCTCTTCTCGCGCACGCGCTTGAGCAGGCTCAGGCCGTCGAGCCCTGGCAGCATGATGTCGAGCAGCACGGCGTCGTACGACTCGCCGCTCTCGATGGCCTTGAGCCCGAGTGGCCCCGTGGCGGCGCGCTTGGCGATAACGCCGTTTTCGGCGAGGTATTGCGCGAGCAGCTCGTAGAGGCGCTCGTCGTCGTCCACGATGAGGACGTTCAGGTCCATGACACGCGCCGAGAATGCCACGGGAACGGCTGGCACGGCAGGGCTCGGAGCCGACGAGGCTCCGAAACCCCGCAAGGCCAAGCCGCTCATGGCTTGGTTCCCGGCGTGGCTTGCCGGTTATAGACCCTGAGCGCCGACTCGGCGCAGGTGTCGGCCACGCGCCTTTCGAAGTCGGCGTGCCGATCGAAACGACCATGCGGCCCATGCCCGTAGCCGCCGTAGCAGAGCCGCGCGAAGCCCGCGCCAAAGCCTGCGACTGCGCCAACGCCGAGTAGCACCATCAAGAATTTGCGTCCCATGTGCGTCTCCTTTTCGATTTTCTGGCGCGAGGCTCAGCAGCCCGCGTAGCCCCAGGGGCCGGACTCGATCATGTCGGCGAGTTGTTTGCGTTGGCGTTCGTCGAGCGTGCCGTGAATCTGCTCGGCACGGCTGAGCAGCAAAGCGCGCAGCTTTTCGATCACTTCGTCTTGCTTGGCGAACACGCGGTCGACGAGTGCGCGGTCCAGCTCGGGCGCGCGGATAGCCTGAGCGATCTCGTTCTTGGTGCCGCGTAGCTCCGAGCGCAGGCCCCAAGCTTCGTCCTTGAGATCGGAGATGGCCTCGCGAATCACCTTCTCTTGGCCGGGCGTGGTGTCGAGTCGCTCCAGGACGCGGCGAAAGAGGTGACCGCGCATGCCGCGATGGCCGCCGTGGCAGCCGCCGTGTCCGTGGCCGAAGCCGTAAAAATGGTGCCGCCGCCCGCGGCGTGCCAGGGCCGCAAAGCCGATGAGGCAAGCGGTGCCGATGAGAAAACCAAACATTCCGACGTTTCCTTTCGAGGCGCCCGCGCCGCCCTCGCTCGGCCAATCCGAGCGCGGCGTCGCGGCTTCGATGCAGAACGTCAGTCGCGAATGTGAAGCGCGTGCCGGGCGCTGCGTGAAGAATTGTTGAGGCGCCCCGCGCGAGCTGGGCTTTTCAGAAGCTTTCGTGGCGGTAGTGGGCTGTTAGAGCGAGACGCCTTGAGCCCCTTCCTCACTACTTTTTCAGCTGCAGCTTGACGGTGGTGGTCGCTGGAAACTCGAACTCGGCTTGGGCGCAGAGCATTTCTTGCTGGGGCTGGCAGGCCAGGCTGTTGCCGGCGGCGCCAGCGCTGATGGCCGCGCAGGCCTTGGCCTTGTACTTGCCGGGTTTGACACAGGCGGGGCGCTGACAAGCCAGGTTGGCGCCGCACGTGTCTTTGGCGAGGTAGGTGCCGTTCCACTCCAACTGGCTGCCTTCGCTGGTGAGCGGTGTGGGCAGGCAAGCGGCTTGGGTGCAGGGCAGCATCTCGCACGTCTCGCAGCTGGCGGTACCGCACGCGGAGAAGATCGAGAAAGCGGTGGAGCCTTCGGCGTCGGTGATGGTCAGCCATCCGGTGCCGCAGCCAGCGTCGCACAGGTATTCTGCGGGCAAATTGGGGTCGGGCAGCATGCGGAACGTGATGGAGCCGCTCGGGCACTCTTCGCCCGGCTGACCACCAGCCACGTTCGCACCGCCGGAGTAGCTACCGGTGCCGCCGCTGTTGGACGCGCCGCCCGTAGCTCTGGAGCCTGCGGCGCCGCTCACGCCTGACGACCCGCCAGCGCTGGCGGACTTGCCCGAGGTCGATAGGTGCGTGGAGCCAGCCGCGCTGCTGGAGCCCGCTTGACTGCCGCTCGAGGAGCCGTTCCCGTGGTCTTCCGCCGGAGTCTCGTTCGTGGCGCCGCTCTCGCTAGCCGTGAACTTGTCGCCGCTGCACGCGGCAACGGTCCAGCAAGTCATCAAGAGCCAGGCGCCAATGTGAATCTGACGCATCGAACCTCAAAAGCTTAATAAGATGAAGTAACTAGCCAACCGATGGCTGGCAAAGAATGCTGTGACCAAACGAGTGTAGCGCGCGCTCGGAGCTTTGTCCTACCCTGCGCCGTCAATGCGTCGCAAGGCTCAGCCGATCGATCGATTTCAGCCAAAATTCCGGGGAGCTTGGCTCTCGGCGCTCGCGCCGCTGGGCCTTTGGGGCTGTATAGAAGTGTCGGCAACGCCGTCAGCGAAGCCGCCTACACCGTCACCGCAAAGCCCACCAAGCGGGGGGCGCCCCGCCTCTCACTCTGCTCCCCGCGCCGCGTGGCTGGTCGAGAGCTTCGAGTCGCCGCGGGGCACGTCGGGCGGCTTCTGGTGCGCGTTCGATCACAGCGGACTCGGCACCAAGGTGAGCCCGGATCCGTTCGTGCTCACGCCGGGCGGCGCGCCTCCTTCGCCGGGCGGCTGCGCGCGTTACTATGGCTCGCTGGGGGACAATCGCCCGCCGTATTCGTGGGCGCAGCTGCAAGTGTTCCTGAACGCGGCCAAAGGCCCGGCAGATTTGCGCGGGTTTCGCAGCATTCGCTTTTGGGCCAAGGGCGACGGCGGACGCTACGCGGTAGTGCTCAGCAAGCAGTCGGTCACCGACTTCGATCACTTCAAGCAAGAGTTCGTGGCAGGCAGCGCCTGGACCGAGATCACGCTGCCGATCAGCGGCTTCGTGCAGGCCGGTTGGGGCGCCAAGCGGCCGGCGGTGTTCGATGACGTGACGCAGATTCAGTTCACGCCAGCCGTGTACTCGCGGCCCTTCGACGTCAGCATCGATCACGTCGAGCTACGCCCCGACGACGTCGTGCTCACTCCCGTGGCGTACGACAGCGCCAAGTGGTTTGCTTACCGCGGCACCGATCCGGTCAAGCGCCGCGGCACCGCGCTAGACGTGAGCCACCTGCTCCATGCACCCGCTGGCAAGTACGGCCCACTGAAGCGGCAAGGCGAGAACATGGTGTTCGCCAACGGCAAGACGCAGCGCTTTTGGGGTGTAAACCTGGTCGGTAGCGCGAACTTTCCCACGCACGAAGAAGCCGACCGCGTGGCGGAGCTACTCGCGCAAATGGGCGTGAACATGACGCGCCACCACCACATGGACGCGCCTTGGGCGCAGCCCAACGTGTTCGGCAACGCAGCGAGCACGCTGCAGCTCGACCCTGCGGCGCTCGAGCGCTTCGACTACTTGGTCGCGGCGCTGCAAAAACGCGGAATTTATCAGTACTTCGACATGCTGGTGCATCGTCAGGTAGGCGCCGCCGAGGGCGTGATCGCTCCCGCCGACGTCCCCAAAGGCTTCAAGATCGAAGGCGAGTTCGATCCCAAGCTGATCGAGCTGCAAGAGAAGTTCATCGAGCAGCTGATGGGGCATCAGAACCCGTACACCAAGCGCACCTACGCCAAAGATCCGGCGATTGCGCTGGTGGAAGTGATCAACGAAGACAGCTTGTATTGGATCCAGAAAGAGGGCGAGTTCGCGGTCGGCTCTCCCGAGTACCGGCGCGAGCTGGCGAAACAATTTTCGGCTTGGCTCGTCAAGCAGGTGCCGGGCGGTCGCGCGGCGCTCGAGAAGCGCTGGACTCCCGACGCAGCAGGCGGTCAGGGCCTTGCTTCGAGCGAAGACGCGACGGCTGGCACGGTCGACGCCGTCGTCATGTTCGCGACGGACGACCCCAAGCGGCTCAGCCGCGCGCGCGCGGCCGACACGCTGCGTTTCTACTACGACACCGTGCTCGGCTACTACCGGCGCGTGCAAACCAAGCTGAAGCAGCTCGGCTACCAGGGGCTGGTGGCGGGCAGCAATCACTGGATCGAAACACCGATTGACCTGTACACGAACGCGCAGCTCGACTTCGTGGATCGCCACGCCTACTGGTCGCACCCGAACGGAGGCTGGGGCTACAACACCACGATTTCTTGGGATCCGAGCTCGATGCTGAAGGACGCGGGCCTTGGTGTGGTGGGCTCGCTAGCCGCGCGGCGCGTGCAGGGATTGCCTTACGTAGCGAGCGAATGGCAGACCGCTGCGCCCAATGACTACCGTCACGAGGGCGTGCTGGCGGTCGGGGCGTACGCGGCGCTGACCAACATGAGCCCGCTTCAGTTTGCGTTCGCGCACGAAGCCAGTCGGCATTCGGACGGCATCGTCCAGCTGTCGAGCAACTTCGACGTCGTCGAGCAGCCGACCATGCTCGGCGCTTGGCCTGCCGTGTCGCTCTTGTTCCACCGTCACGACGTAGCCGAAGCCAAGCAAGACGCGGTGCTCAAGCTGGACGAGGCGAACGTGTTCGATCCGTTGTTCCGCGCTGGCGCGCCCAAGGAGCTGGTGCGGCTCGGCAAGACCGGCCTTGGCTTTGGCCAAGGTCAGACGCTCGAGCAACTGCGCCAGCTCGGCACCAGTGAGATCAAAGACGGCGTGGCGCGCGCCAACGGCGGTGAGCTGGTGCACGACGCGCTCTTGGGCACGCTACTCGTCAACACGCCGCGCACGCAGGCGTTCGCCGGCTTCAAGCCCAAACAAGAGGTGAAGCTGGCAAACGTCCAGCTGCAGCTCGACAGCGCCTTTGGCGTGGTGATCGTGTCCGCGCTGACCGACCAGCCATTGGCCGCTTCCAAGCGCATTTTGGTGTCTGCGCTGGGCAACGCCATCAACTCCGGCATGACGCTGGGGCCGGGCCGCAATCGCATCGAGAACGCAGGCATATCACCCGTGCTGGTGGAGCCCATCGTGGGCCAATTGGCGCTGAGCGGCTTGACCGGTGCAGCCCATGCCAAGGTCTACGCGCTCGGCCCCAACGGCGAGCGCGACCACGAGGTCAAGCCTGTCGAAAGCGCGGGCGGCCTGAGCTTTGGGCTTTCTGCCGACCACCGCTGCATGCACTACGAAATCGTGCGCGAGTAGCGGCGCTTCGGGTTAAAGTCGCGGGGCGTGGTGCGGAGAGCACCGCGAGATTTTTCGATGGGCGACGAAAAGGACCCCAGCGCCTCGAACGCTACCGAAGTCGCGCCTGCCGCGGTGCCGAGCTCGCCCGTGAGCGTGGCGCCGAGGCCGGTCAGCATTCCGCCTCGGCCGCTAGGTGGCTCAGCGCCCACGTCGCGCATGCCTCCGCCGCCTTCGTCGCGCGGCATCCTGCCCGGCCAGGCTCAGCCCGGTGCGTTGCGCTCACCACCGCCACCACCGCTGCGCAACCCGTCAGCCGCGCCCTCGGCGCCGTTCTCGGCGGTGCCTCCTTCTGCGCCAGTTTCCACAGCCTCGCCCTCGGCGTTTCCGTCGCCGTCCACGCCAGCGCCGTTGCCACCTGACGTGGTGACGTCGGCAGGCCCCGTCTCCACGGTCGCGGCTTCGCCCAGCGTCATGCCGCGCGTGCCGGCGACGCCACCGCCCCCGCCTCAGCGCGCGTCGGCTCCGCCCAGCTTTGCGCGGCCGCTCACGCAATCGCCCGGCGTCAGCGCGACCGCCCAGCTCGAGCAACGCCTCGGAGCCACCCAGGTCGAGCTGCGCAAACTCGGGAGTGAGCGGCACACGCTGCGCGCGCGGCTCCGGCGCGAGGCTGATCGCTTGCGCGAGCTCGAGTCAGCCTTGCGAGCCGAGAAGGAGCTGCGCAGCCAAGCTTCGGAGGAGCACTTTGCTGCCATCTTGGGCCTGCGCACCCGCATGGCCGAGGTCGAAGCCGAGCGTGACGCCGAAACGGCGCGGCTCCAGGCCGAGCTTGCGCAGCTGCGAGCAGAGCTGCAAACAGCCACAGAAGCGCTCGAACGCGCTTCGGCGGCGCCCACCGCCAGCGGTAGCGCACCGCCTGCTGCTGGCAAGCCCAGCAAGGTCCTGACCGGGCTGCGGCGCATTCGCGGCATCGGGCCCGCTTACCAGCGTGTGCTCGAACAAGCCGGCGTGACCCGCGTGCAGCAAATCGCCGCATGGACCCACGCCGACGTGCTGGCCTTCGCCGAAAGGCTGAAGATCCGGCCCGAACGCATCACCAAAGACGACTGGATCGGCCAAGCCAAAGCCCTCGGCCCCGACGCGTAGAGCTTCCTGTTCGAGCGGGAATGCAACGCGAAGACGCGAAGACGCGAAGCGAGAGATGAGAATTGGGGCGCGCTCCGCGCCACAAGTCCCGAATGCACGTTCCGGTTGGCTTGCTTCTGCTCGCTTCCAAGGAATATTTTTGATTTTGGTCCCCCAAAAGCAAAAATGCGTTCTCGGTCCCTGCTGGTCCTTCGCGCCTTCGCGTCTTCCTGTTGCATTCCCCTCTCGCTCGCTCGGCACGGCCAGGTGCCGCCACAGAAGCTTCTGCAATTCGGGCTGCATTTTGGCAGCCCCGAAGGCAGAAGCGCGTTTACTTCGAGGCTTTGACGCGTGCGGCGAGGCGCTCGAACTCGAGCATGAACTTGGCACCGTCGTGAGTCTTGCCGATGGCGCCGATGGCGCCGGTGCGGTCGATGACGGGCTGGAGCGAGGCGGTGCTCATGCTGGAGTGCAGGATGACCGCCGTTTGATTGGTCGAATTGCTGCGCTTCAGCAGCTGTCCCAGCTCACCACCGCTCAGCGCGGGCATCATCACGTCGAGCAGCAAGAAATCCGGCTGCTCGCGCGCCACCCACTGCGAGGTGCCGAGCGCGTCGGCCCGGACGTACACGTCGTAGCCAGCGGCATCCAGGCGTTCGCGGACGACCTCGAGGATGATCGGGTCGTCGTCGACCACCAGCACTTTGCCGCGGCGGCGCGGTTGCATCGACAAGGACGCCTGCTTGGGGCTCGGAGAGCTCATCCTGCGTGTTAGTGGGAACGACCCTGGTTTCGGCAATTTAAGCCCTCCGAGCGTGACAATTTCGGCATTTCTCGGCCTCTGGCGCTTAGGCAAGGCCTGCCGCGGCCGTTCCGGGGGGCGGATAGGCCCGAGATCCACGAATGACGCTTCGCCGCTCCATCATTCCTCCTGCGCCCCTGGGCGCCGAGGAGGCGACGTCGGAACGCCAGCGCCGCCGGTTGCTGTCGAGCTCGCGGCTGCGCATGGCGTTCACGCTGTTCGTCGTCGCGCTGCTGCTGGCGCTGTCCGGATTGATCTTCGTTCTGGTGTCGCGCATCTTCGACACGCTCACGCCGACCATTCAAGCCGACCTGGAGTGGAAGGCTCGGCGGGGTGCGGGTGAGCTCGTGCACGCCACCGAGCTTGGTATCGTGGTAGCCGACGAACAGGAGATCAAAGGCTCGCTGGTCGGCTACGACCGAGATCCGGACATCTTGGCCATCGTGGTGACGGACATGACCAGCAAGGTGCTGGCCACGCATGGTTCGCCACCCGAGGATCCCAAGCAGCTGTTTTCCGGCGCCGGTCGCTCCCTGCGCAAGACTGAGGGCTACTACGTGTCCTGGGCCGAGGCCGCCATCGAGGGAGGACCTGTGGGACGCGTGGCCGTGGTGGTGTCTACGGCGCGGCTCAAGGCTGGCGGCGAGCTGAAACGCAGCATTTTGTTCAGCGCTGGCGTGGGCGGCGTGGTCGCGTTCTTGTTCGCCCTGCTGTTCGTCAGTCTGTACATAGGGCCCATCATTCGCGTCACCGAGAACGCGTTCGCCAAGCTCGAGAAGACGACGGCCAAGGCTCTCGAGGCCGCGCGCCTCAAGAGCGAGTTCTTGGCCAACATGAGCCACGAAATCCGCACACCCATGAACGGCGTGCTGGGCATGATTGAGCTGCTTTCGCGCACCATGCTCGACGAGAAGCAGCGTCGCTACCTGGGCACGCTGCAGACCTCGGCCAACGGCCTGATGTCGGTTTTGAACGACATCTTGGATTTTTCCAAGAT
>DATAKF010000392.1:0-16408 GCA_036261775.1 Polyangiaceae bacterium
GCCGCCCAGGCCGAACCCGAACTGAGCTTCCTCGAGCACGTAGTAAGCGCCGGGCGCCAGCAGGGTACCGGCTGGCACGATGTAGAAGGCGTGCGAGTCGTCGTTGTCCTTGAATTTCCAGCCCGAGAGGTCGGCGGTGGCGGTGCCGGCGTTGTACAGCTCGACCCAGTCACCAGGTGTGCCCCCGTTGGATTCGACCTCGTTGACGACCACACGGGCGACGCCGGGCGGCGCGTCGGGCGCGGTGCAGCTCACGGTGGCGACTTGAGTTTCGCCGCAGTCCCCGTCGCTCACCTTCAGGGTGATCGTGACCTCGCCGGCGCCGGTGCAGGTCAAGGTGGTGTCCTTGGCGCTGGCGCTGCTGAGCGTGCCCGCGCTGGCCGTCCAGCTGTAGCTGAGCGCTTGAGGCAGGGCGTCGGTGTCGTGCGCGGTGGCGCTGAGCGCCAGCTGGCCGCCGACCGTTGCCGAGGCGGGGCTCGCGCCCAAGCCGTCGATGGCCGCGCACACGTTCAGGTCGCCGTTGACGAGCACGCTGCCGGTGCGCGCAGCTTCGATGCACTGAAGGTGCACCGTCACCGCGCTCGTCGCGCGTGCCACGACGTTGAAGTTTGCGCTGCCCGTGCAAGTCAACGAGCCGTCGGCCGCGGCGCTGCTGAGCGAGATCGAGAAGCCGCTGCCAATCGGCAAGGCACCGATCAAGGTCGACAGCTTGTTGCTGCTGCCAACATTGACGACTGCCTCGCGCGAGAAGTTGCCGGGGCCCGTGATCAGGTATTTGACCGACGTCAGGCTCACGCCCGAGCCGGTCTTGAGGCTCAAGGCCAAGGACCCGGCGCTGGGCTCGGAGGCGGGAGCCGATTCGGGCTCACTGCTGGAGCTGCAAGCCACTGCACCGAGCACACCCAACGCCACGACACTGAGGAAATTACGCATGATTGTGCCGCGCGCTGTGCAATCGGCGAGCCAATGGTCGGCGGAGGTGTCGCTCGCGGAACGGGCTTGAAAGCCGCGGCCGGCCTCTGAGTGGGTTGGAGGCTCGTTTCGGTAACCTCCGAATTCCGAAAGGTACCCACCGAGTTCCGGAGACCGGCACTCTCTTCAAAAAAAGAGGAACCGCGCGCGCGAAGCGAAGACGCGACTGGCATCGTCTCGAAAACGTCACGTAAACGGGGCTGCCGCGGCGTTGACCAGCGTTGCCGGTGCCGATACTCAGGCTCGCATGCGTCCTTGGCTTCCCATCCTCTTGAATGGGGCTCTGCGCGGTGGCCTCGTGCGCTCAACACCCGTCGCCCGCTGGTCCGCGGGAGCGCCGCTGTTGGCGTTCCTTGGTGCGTGGATAGGAGCCTGCACGTCTTTGGAGAGCGGCAGCGACACGTTTCAGGCCATGGCCGCGGGGGGCGCCGCAGGCGAATCGTCGGTGGCGGGGGCGACGGGCGCCAACCCGCCTGGGGCTGGCGCGGGCGGCGGAGGTGGCGGAGACCTTGGCGTTCCAAGTGGTGGCGGCAGTGCTGGGGACGCCCAAGGAGGCGATGGTCCCACGGCATGCCCCCCCTTGGATGAACGCAAGGTGGAGATCATCGGCGGAGCTGGAGAGGTGAGCATCGAGGTCGACACGACCTGGTCGTGCGAACGAGCCTACGAGCTCGCGGGCAACGTGATCGTGGGTTCTGGCGCGACGCTGCGCGTAGATCCTGGGACAATCATCCGGGTCGGTGAAAGGCGCATGCTCTTGGTTCAGCGTGGCGCGCGCCTCGAAGCAGCCGGGACAGCGGATCAACCCATTACCTTTACCAGCGCCAAGCCAGAAGGCAGTAGGGCGCCTGGTGACTACCGCGGCGTGATCCTAATTGGTGATGCGCCGTCGCACCGCACCACGACTGCCGTTCATGACTCACTCAGCGATTCTCGCGCTCACTATGGTGGAGGGCAGGCCGGGGACCCCCAGGGCTCGTGCGGGACGCTGCGCTACGTGCGCATCGAGTTCGCCGGGGGCAGCATCGACGACCTGTCTCTGCCGGCCGGTGCGCTCACGTTGGCAGGGTGCGGCGCAGGGACGGTCGTTGACTACGTCCAAGTGCAGCGTGGTACCGATGGCGTGGGGCTACTCGGTGGCAACGTCGGGTTGCGCCACCTAGTCGTGACCAACAATCTGCTGGGTGAAGCGGTCGAGTGGTCTGCTGGCTACACCGGCACCATGCAGTTCGTGGTGGCGCAGAGCCTTGGAGCGTCTGCCGCGATGCAAGGTAGCAACTCAGCCGATGACGAAGAAGCTTCGCCGGTTTCACGCCCCTCGATCTACAACGCAACGCTGGTTGGGAGCGCGCCGCTCGTGACGGGTCAGCATCTAGGCTTCGTGCTGCAGTTTGGCTCGCGAGCCGTGTTCAAAAACTCGCTGATTCAAGGCTTTGCCGACGCAGCCTTCGACCTCCGCTTGAGCCAAGCGATACTGAAGAACGAGCTGGGCGCGGGTAAGAGCGTGGACATTTCCCATGTGCTGTTGAACGGAAATGCAGCCGCTTATTCGGCGCAGGCGCAAGCGCTCTCGAGTATGCAGAGCATGCGCACGCAGGAGCCCGGCCTGCGCGCTGCGGCGAACCCCACGCTGCAAATGCCCGACGCAGAACCGCTCTTTGCGCCTCAGGACCCGACGGTGAATACCGATCCCGCGAGTGTGCCGACAGGTTTCGACGGCACCGCTGGATATCGAGGCGCTGTGCCGCAAGATGGCCTTGACTGGACGCAAGGCTGGACGCGGTTTCCCACGAAGTGATCAGCGCCACGAATGCGCGGCAGGCTTGGCACCGGAACGGCACTGACAACAGCTAGTTAGGGCGGCGATGAAAGCTTCGAAGCTACGCCCGTATGGTCTCTCGCTCTTGGCGCTCGTCGCCACGGCGTCGTGTGGCGACGACGCCGCGGACGCTCTCGACGTCTCCGGCAAGGCCGGCTCGGCAGGCAGTGCGGGCGTCGGTGGCCTAGCAGGCAGCGGCGGCAGCGTAGCGGGAGCGGCCGGCTCCAGCGCTGGGAGCTCGGGCGGGACGCGGCCGCAAGGTGGCCGGAACGGGAGCGCGGGGGCCAGCGAAGCGGGCCAGGCGGGCGAAGCGGGCGATATTGGCGCGGGTGGCAGCCCCGAGGTCCCCGCCGGTTGTGGCGATCCGACGAAAGAAGGCGTGCTCGTCTATCAGGATATCGTGGCTGAGACGACTTGGGCGTGTCCGGTCTATACGCTCACGCAGCCTATCTACGTGCACTCGACTAGCGAGACTCAGACGCTGCTGCACATCAAGCCTGGTGTGACGATTCGTGGCCTGAAGGGTGTCGAGCCAGTCAAGCTGCCGGGCGCACTCATCATCACGCGGTCGGGACGGCTAGATGCGGTGGGGACGCCCGAGAAGCCGATCACCTTTACGACCGCGGAGCCCCAAGACAAGTGGGCACCGGGAGCTTGGGGCGGGCTAGTTCTGCTGGGGCGCGCCTCAGTGAATGTACCCGCAAACTTCGAGAACGGTGGTCTGCCCGCCGGAGAAGTCTACGCCGAGGCCCTGCCCAAGAGCGCGCTTGGCATTTACGGATCGGCCGACGGGGCCTCTGGCGGGGGAGGCGCGGCCGGTGCGGGGGGCGGTGGCTTCGCTGGTGCGCCGGACCAGGCCGACAACGACGGATGGAACTGCGGAGTCTTGAAATACGCTCGTGTGAACTTCGCGGGCTTCAAGGCTGGCAGTAGCAAAGAGCTAAACGGGGTCACCATCGCTGGCTGCGGCTCCGAGACTCTGATCGATCACGTGCAGGTTCACCGTTGCTCCGACGACGGTATCGAGGTCTTTGGCGGCTCACCCCGCCTGTCGCACATCGTGCTGACGGGCAATCAGGACGACCAATTCGACTGGGACCAGGGGTTCCGCGGCAAGGTTCAGTTCATGGCGATGCAGGTCCATGAAGACGCTGACAACGCGGATAGTTGCGGCATAGAGGCGGACGGCTATGCGACTCCCGACGCTCCAGTCGGTCTGCCGAGCGGGCCACGACTGTGGAACGTCACTGTGATCGCCAGTAAGGTCACGCAGCGGGGCATTCGTTTCCGCGATGGTACCCAGGCCTTCATGAGCAATGCCATTTTGGCGGCTCACACTGACGGCGTGCCCAAGGGATTGATCGACATCGATCATGCACTGACGGCCGATTATCTGGCCTCTGGCAAGCTCGTCGTGCAACACAGCATCTTCTGCGGAGGCTGGCCCGCGCTGGGACAGGCGGACTCGAAGGGAACGACGTACCTGGAGCAGGACTACTTCACCGGCACCGGCGCCGGTGCGACGGGCAACCAAGTGATGTCGGCGGCGAGCGAGCTGTGGCTCAACGCATTCAATCAGTCGCAGCCAGATTGGGTGCCCGCAGCGACGTCGCTTGCCGCGCAAGGAGCCGCGGTTCCGAGCGACGTGGACGGCTCGACTTTTTTCGACGCGACGGCCACCTATAGAGGGGCGTTCAAGCCGGGGGGCGAGGATTGGACCGCGGGTTGGACGACTTATCCATAGCCCTGTCATTGGGTGCAACGACTACGTGACGAAAGTGTTCGCGTGCGCCACCGCCATCGAAATGTTGCCCGCTTATCGCACGCAACGTGGCGGCAACCGCGCCCGCCCTCGGTATGCTCAGGACCTCGTCGTGCCATGACACAACCCATCCCGTTCTCCGAGCTTGCAGTAGTCCCCGAATCGCGCAGCAAGCCGATCTCGAGTCGAGGCTTGCGCTTCCTGTGCCGCCTGGGCCAGGGCGGCATGGCGGAGGTTCATCTGGCGAACGCGGCGCCGCCCAGCGCCCCGCCCAGCCTGGTCGTCGTCAAGCGCATGCACCTGCAGCACGTGGACGACTCGTCCACGGTGCGCATGTTCCTGGACGAGGCGCGGCTCGCGCTGCGCCTTTCGCATCCGAACATCGTGCGCACCGATCGCCTGGGCAGCTTCGACGGCCGCCACGGCATCGTGATGGAGTTCTTGGAGGGCCAGCCGTTTCACCAGGTGCTCAAGCGCGCCTACGAGACCGAAGCCACCCTGAGCCTCGAGGTGGTGGTGCAGATCGCCATCGCTGCGCTCGATGGCTTGCACTACGCGCACGAGCTGAAGGATCAAGAGGGCCAGCCGCTCTCGATCGTGCACCGCGACGTGTCGCCGCAGAACCTGTTCATCACCTACGATGGCGCCGTCAAGCTGCTCGACTTCGGCATCGCCAAGAACGCGCTGCAAGATGGCCGCACTCGCACGGGGTTGCTCAAGGGCAAGGTGTCGTACATGGCGCCCGAGCAGGCGCGCGGCGACGACCTCGATCGGCGCGCCGACATCTGGAGCCTGGGCGTGGTGCTGTGGGAGGCGGTCACGGGAAGCCGGCTGTTCAAGGGCTCGAACGAAGCCGCCACGCTGAACATGACGCTGACGGACGACGTGCCGCCGCCCAGCCTGCGGCGGCCGGATCTGCCACTCGAGCTCGAGGCGATTCTGCTGCGAGCTTTGAAGCGGGACCCCGCACAGCGCTACGCCTCGGCCGCGGTCATGCGCGACGAGTTGGAGGCGTGGCTGAGCAACCGCGAGCTGATGCCGAGCGCGTCGGTGTCGCAGCTGATGCCGCGCTTGTTCGGCAAGGAGATGCGTGAGCACCGCCAGCAGATTCAGACGCTGCTGCACGCGCCTGCTGAACCCACCACCGAGAGCGGCGTCACGCTGATCGCGTCGCAACCGGGAGGGAGCCGCACTTTCTCCAGCCTGCACGCCACGCAGGTCTCGAGCGTGACCGACTTGATGGAAGAGCTGACCCGGCAGCGTCGCGTGACGACGCGGCTGTTGGGCGGGCTGCTCGTGCTCGTTGGGGCTGCGCTGCTCGGCGGGCTGTACCTGATGCTGCAGCGACCCGCTGCGATGGCCCCCATGCCCGCGGGATGGGCGGAAAAGCAAGCTGCTACGGCGCCCGTCGCCGCGACGACGCCGTCAAGAGCAGCAGAGGTGGCGAGTCAACAGGCTGCGGCGCCTGTCGCTGCTGCGGCCGTCGCTACGGCGTCGTCGGCGGCCGCTGGCTCCAGTCGCTGGCCAGCGAGCGCGCGGAGCGGCAAGCCAGGTCGTCAGGCGTCGGCGTCCGCACCAGCCGGGGGCGTTGCCACGGAGGCACCACCGCTCTCGCCGTCACCTGCGCCAGTTCCCCCGACGCCCGTCGAGATGGGGCGCCTCAACCTCGACACGACGCCCTGGGCGATCGTCAGCGAAGGGGGGCGTGTGCTGGGTCAGACGCCGCTCGTGGGCGTGCCGTTGCCTGCGGGAACGCACACGCTCGTGCTCAGCAATCCGGAGCAAGGCTTGAAGACCGCCTATCAGGTCACTATCAGCGCGGGACAAGTCACTTCTCGCCGCGTCGGTCTCGACTAATGAAATTCCTTCAGCTTTGCGGCGTTGGCGTGGCTTTCCTGGCGTGCGTTTCGCACTCAGGGCTTGCGCTGGCACAAACCGGCGGCGGCCTCCGCGACGTAGAAAAGGCCTACGCCGACGTCGACTACGAGAAGACGCGCACGCTGGCCGTACAAGCCATCGAGCATGGCGGCAACGACCGCGCGTCGACGGGCCAGCTGTACTTGCTGTGGGCAACCGCCGCGGCCGCCCTGGATCGACCCGACGAAGCGCGTACCGCTTTCTCGTATGCGCTGGCCGCGAATCCCGAGCTGAAGTTGGATCGCAACCTGTCGCCGAAGATTCGTGCGCCCTACCTGGAAGCGCGGGGCGCTCTCGCGGGTGCAGATGGTCGCGCGCCGCTCGAGGTCACGCTGCGGCGTCGCAAGCAAGAGCTCGAGCTGGGTCTGCGCGATAGCCTCAAAGTGGCCGCCGGCGTCGTTTTGTCGATGCGCGGGGGCGAAAGCGGAGACTTTGCCCGCCGCCGATTCGACGCCTCGCCAACGCGGCGTGTGCCGATCCCGGGCGACGCCGAGCTGTACCTGGCCGTTCGGGTCATTGACCGCCACGACAACGCGCTGTTCGAGCTGGGCACCGAAGAGGACCCCGAGCGTTTGGTGCAGATCACCTCGAACCGCGCGACCGCGGCTGCCGCGGCTGCCGCGGCGCAGCCCAGCGACAAAAGCCCGCTGCCCTACTACGTCACCTCGGGCGCGCTGGCAGCCATGGGTATCGCCGCAGGCGGGGCCGCCACCGTCATGTACTTGCGGCGGGAAGATGCGGCTCGTGAGTGGAATGGCCAGGGCTGTGAGCACCCCGGCCTGACACGCATGCAGCAATGCGGCTCTGTCGACGAGCGTCGGCAGAAGGCCGAGCGCTTTTCCATCGGCTTTGCGGCGGCGGGCGGAGCCTTGCTAGTGGGCAGCGTGGTGAGCCTCGTCCTGGCGCCAGCGTCGCGGCGCGCCGACGTCGCGCTCAACGCTGACCTGGACAGCGTGACGCTGCGCTTGCGCACGTCGCTCTAGCGCGGGCGACGCGAACGTCGCGCAACCAGCAGCCACAACGCGGCCACGAGCACCGTCAAAGCGCCCGACGCCGAGCGTGTGCCAGCGAGCGCGCAGCCGGTTTCGGGCAGCGGAATGTCTTCGGCGACAGGCGCCCCGTCGTCGCTGAGGGCGACGTTGGGATCCGTTCCGGCCTTGAGCTCGTCGATATCCGAGACACCGTCGTGATCGCTGTCGGTGCGGTCGGCCTCGAGCGCCTCGAGCCCGGCCAGGAGACTGGGAACATTGGCGCCGGACACGCCGACTGCTTGCAGGCTGCGGCTCAGGGGCTTGGTCGCGGTCTTGAGCCCGCCAGCGTCGGTCTGGTGGCACAGCCGGCAACCGGGCGCGGGACCCGCGATCTCAGCCAGCTCGAGCTGCTTGCGCAGCGCCTCAGGAAACGTCGTCGAGGCCTGAATTTCAGCCGCGAAAGACGCGAACGCTGCCAAGACCAAGCCGCCGAGCACGCCCTCCCGGAGCTGTCGCGATGAGGGTTTCATAGGTAGATGTGCCCTTGGAGCAGCACCGTGAGGGCGCCTTGTTTGCCCGCCGCTGAGCCCAGTGATTGATAGATGCCGTCGAGTCGCACGTCGGCGTGAGGGGCCAGAAACCAAGCGTAAGAGAGCCAGCCACCGTACGACCAATAGCGCTCGCGGATCCCGACCTTGCTCGCCTCGCCAGTGGCGAGGAAATGAATGCCTTGGACCGGCTCCCAGTCGGCCTGCACGTAGGAGACCAGGCCGCGCTCGTAGAACGAGTCGCGCGAAGACTCGAACACGTAATCCCACTCGGTGAGCAGCACGAGCGGTCGGTACGGTGTCGCCCAGCGCCCGAACACGCCGTGAGTCTGCCGCCAGGTCTCTTTCAGCGTGACCGTATCGAGGTCGCGGTGGGTGACGAGGCTGCTGACGCCGAGTGCCATGCCGTCGACCACTTCTGCTTCGATGTAGCCGCTGTAGCCCCGTTCGCGGTACAGATCGGGCCGCAGCTGCAGGTTGCCCACGATGCCCATCAGCTCACCGCGCACGGTATCCGTCGAGAAATAGAGCGAAGCGCCGTACTGCTGCTCGTCGTTGATGTTCGTGCGCGTCAGCTTGCGCGCCCACAGCGTGTGCTCGATGCTGCGGATGCCGAAGGGCAGGTTCATGCGGCCGGCGCGCAGCTGCAGCTCCGGACCAAACGGCAGCTGGTAGCCAAGCCAGTGTTGCCGCGAAATCAGGTTGTCTTGCGTGCCGCGGGTCAAGGCCGCGCCCAGCGCTCCTTCGGGGGCGTAGCCCAAGCTGCCCGAAGCGACGAAGCGCGAGACGCTGATGGTGGCGTGGGCGTCGAGCTGCATCCAAATGAGGCGGTTGGTCAGCGGCACGCCACGCGGCTTGCTGGTCAGCGACATGAGCCGAACATCGCCACCCAGCTCCAGCCAGTTGGGCAGCGGCACCGCGCCGAACAAGAATTGCCCCGAGCTCGAGTCCTCGCCAGTGCCCGGCGCCTGGCCGCCGTGCATGGGCAAGAACTCGTTGCCCGTGTAGCGCCCGTACGTGGTGAGGGGACCCGCGCCGGATGGATCGGCGTGGCAGGCGGCGCAACCCGTGTAATGGTGCCGAATCATCCACGGGTAGGCCTGAGCGCGCGCCGAGCAGAGCAACAGCGCTACGCAGGCGGCGAGCCCGCACAGCATCGCAACGACGCTGCTTTGCTTCGAAGGCATGGGCCCGCGACATAGCCCGAGCGAGGGCCTTGGCCGTGCAAACATTGGGTGTCAGTTGCGCGACGCGCCGCGGCTCTCGCTCAGCGCGGATCGTCGAACAGATCGCCACCAGCCGTGGGACGTGCGCTGGCCACCTTTTCGGTGGCGGCTTTGCGCGGGGTGGCTTCGGTTGCCGCTTCTTCGCGAGGTTTGGCGGACGTGCGACGCACGACCGGGGCTGCCGCGGGTGCTGCTTGCGGGCGCGGCGCCGCGACTGCGACAGGAGCCGGAGCAGGCGCCGCCGCAACAGGAGCGGGCGCCGGTGTGGGCGCTGCGGGAGCCGGAGCAACGGAAGGCGCGGCGGAGGCAGCAGGGGCGACCTCGGCGGGCGGAGGTGCCGGCGCTGGGGCAGGTGGCGGCGGCTCGAGGCGCGCTGGCGCTGCGGCGGGCGGTGCTGCTGCTGCGACGGAAGCCGGGCGCGCCGTGCGCAGCGCAAGCACGGCGCCGAGCGTCGCACACGCGGCCATCGCACCCACCGCGATCAGGCGCCGTTGAGTGAATATACGCTTGGCCGGTTCCTCGGCGACCGCCCATGAACGGGTGAGGCCCGACATGGAGCTGCGGGGCGGTGGCAGCGAAGTCGTATCTGGGCGCGTGGGGGGCATCTCGCTCACCGGGGTAGCCGCGGCGGGCAAGGTGGCTGCAGCCGCGGCCGCAGCGGGCGAAGGCACGACCACGGGCGCGGGCGCACTCACGCGGAGTGGCGGAGGCACGGGCGTGCGCAGCGGCGGCGGTACCGACGGACGCGCCGGCACGGATGCTGGCAGGGGCTGCGTCTGCGGAATCGCTTGCGTGTGCGGAATCGGCTGCGTGTACGTGGCGGGGCGCGAGGAAGCCCGCAACGGTTCGGGGGCAATCACGACGGGCGCTGCGTAGCCTGCGTAAGGGTTGATGGTGGTGACGTCGTCGTGGACGGTGTTCTGGCTGGGTGGCGCCGACGGCGCCGCGAGCGATTCACCCATCAGCAGCGTGCCCCGTGGCCCACGCGCAGGCGGACTTTGCGGCGCAACGCTCGCGACCGGCGCGGGCGGCAGGGGCGAAGGCAGCCGCTCTTCGGCGCGCTCGGGCAGCTTGGACGTGCGCTTGCCGAGCCGCACGATGCGCTCGATGGAGCTGGCGGTCTCGGTGGAGGCGAACGGCTCGAGCGCCACTGCCAAGTCCGCGACGCTGGCGTAGCGGATGCCGCGGTTCTTGGCCAGACAGCGCAGCACGATGTGATCCAGCTCGCCCGGACAGTCGGGGCGCAGGTTGCGCACCGCCGGTGCGGCATCGGCGGCGACCTGAGCCAGCAGCGCCGGCGCAGCGTCGGCGGCGTAGACGGCCGAGCCCGTGAGCAGCTCGTACAGCACCGCGCCGAGTGAGTACACGTCGGCTCGGAAGTCGACGTCGTGCGGATCGCGGATCTGCTCGGGCGACAAGTAGGGTAGGGAAGCCATGATGGCGCTCGTGCCCACTAGCGACACGGCACGCTCGGTGAACGGATTGACGTGCAGCGACTCGGAGGCCGCAAAGTCGAAGACCTTGACCAGCGCTGTGCCGTCGCTGCGCCGCCCGACGATCAAGCTCGTTGGACGCAAGTTGCGATGCACCACGCCCAGCGCGTGCCCTTCAGCGACGCCCTCGCAGGTCTGGATGATGTAGTCGACTGCCTCCGCAATCGGCAGCGGTCCGCGAACCTTGAGCACTTCGGCCAAATCCGGCCCGCGCAAGAACTCGCGTACCATGTACGGCGCGCCCGACTCCAGGCGCCCGACGTCGGTCACGCGCGCGACGTGCTCGCCCTGAATCCGCACCGCCGCTCGCGCCTCGCGCACGAAGCGCTGCACGAACTCCGGGTACGCACAGGCCTGCGGAACCAGGAACTTCAGCGTCACCTCTTGGCCGAGCTCCATGTGGCGCACCTGCACCAGCACGCCCAGGCCGTTTCGGCCTGGAATGCGCTCGACGCGGTACTTGCCGGCCAGCACCTCGCCCTCTCGCACGATGTCTTCGGGGCGCTCGTCGCGGCGCAGCAAGGATGAACGACGCGGGCTGTCGTCGAAGAGCAGCTCGTCGTCGAGGACCACTTCAGCTTCCGGATAGCGCTCGGCCATGGGCATGATTTCTCCACCTCGCGAACGCCGTGCGCCACCGATGACCGATGACTGATTGCAGGCCCTGAGGTCGCGGAAAGATAGCCGACACGCACCTACTGCGATCGTGACAAGATCGGGAGTATCGCGTCGTTTGTGTGTCTGTCGTGCTACCTTCGACACGCGTTGCAGAGAGCCGTCCACGCGAACGTCACGCGCTCGGAACCACCCGCCCTCGCAAGCTTGCTACCAAGGCGCATGCTCGAAACCACGCGTAGAGGGGCGCTGCTTGGTCTTGTGTCGGTTGGGGTTACGCTGACTTCGGCGCCGGCCGAGGCCACTTTGGTGCGCGGCCTGACGCTCGCCGAGTTGGCTCAAAAGAGCGGCCGCATCGGGGTGCTCGAGCCGCTCGACGCCAGCTGTCGCTACGTCAGCATCGGCGGGCGAAGGTCGCTCGTGACCGATACTCGCGTGCGCGTCCACGAAGTCTGGACCGGCGCCGGCGAACCCGAGATTTTGCTGCGCACGCTGGGTGGACGCAAAGACGGCGTGGGTGAGCTGGTGCACGGCCAGCCCGAGCTCCGGCTGGGGACACGCGCCGTCGGTTTTCTCAAGCTCGGTCGCGACGGGCAGGCGTGGTGGATGACCGGCATGGCGCAGGGGCATTTCCCGCTCACGGACGCGAGCCAAGCCGCGCGCCTGCTCGCGAGCCCATCTCTGCCCGACATCGTGCGGCTCGAGGCGTCGGCCGTGAAGCGGCTGGTGGGGCGTCAGCTCGGCGAAGCGCGCGAGCTCGTGCGCCGGGCGAGGCAGCCGTGAAGCGGCGCGCCCGCGCAGGGGTCGTCGCGCTCTTGCTCGCCACGCCCCAGGTCGCCCTGGCGTTCTGCCCGGCCAAAACCTGCGATCCTAGCGTTCCCGAGCAGCACTGCGAGGTCGACGCGCTGACCAAATGCGTCACCAGCGGCGAGTCGCTGTTCTGGAGCAGCAACTGCGTGACGTTCAGCATCCAAAAGGACGCCGCGCCCAGCGCTGGTATCAGCTACTCGGACATCGAGGCCAGCGTCAAACGCGGCTTCGTCGCGTGGACGAAGGCCGACTGCGGCGGCAAGTCTCCGTCCCTGCGCTTGACGCTGTCGGAGCCGGTGAGCTGCGACGCCTCCGAGTACAACTTGAAGGCCAAGAACGCCAACGTCATCGTGTTTCGCGAGGACGAATGGCCCTACGAGGGGGCCGAGGACGCGCTCGGTTTGACGCGTGTCAGGTTCGATACGGACGTGAACGTCGGCGAGCTCTTCGATGCCGATATCGAGCTCAACGCGGTGAGCGAGCCGCTCGCCGTCGGTCAGCCCAAGACGCACGAGGTCGATCTCGACTCGCTCGTCACGCACGAGCTGGGTCACGCGCTCGGCCTGGCGCATAGCCTCGACTCCGGCTCGACCATGTTGGCCGGCTACACCAAGGGCAGCACGAACGCACGCACGCTGGGCGACGACGACGTTGCGGGCGTCTGTGAGACCTACCCGCCGGAGCGCAAAGCGGCGTCCAGCAGCTGTGAGCCGCGCCACGGCTTTTCGGAGCTGTGCGGCGCCGATCAGCCCATCGAAGCGCCGTCAGCTCCCGGCGGCGCCGGCTCGGCCTCCGACGATTCGGCGAATGAATCGAGCGGCTGTACGTTCGCGCCGCCCTGCTCGACCAGCGCGCGCCACGCCATTTGGCTGCTCGGCGCCTCGATCTGCGCGGGCGTCTTCTGGCTGCGTCGGCGTCGCGCCCCTCGCGCCCTGCGCCCGATGCTGGTCGCGCCGCTGGGCTTGCTCCACACCAAGCCGGCCAGCGCCGAGACGCCTTGTTCCTGGCGATGTCGGAGCGCGTGACCCTGCTCTAGGTCGGCAGCAGCGGCCCGTCTGGTCTGCCGCCCACGAACCGGAGCCCACCCTTCGCCGGCGCTGCGCTCGGCCTCAGCTTCTCGGTTTGGGGTGTTCGGCGCTACTTGGCGCCAAAGCCGCAAACGTCACTACACGTCCTCTTGAAGCCGATCTTCTGGCAGTTGAGGCGAGACAGCGCCAGCCCCGCGGCGTGCGTCCGCGTCGTGAAGTTGCCGAGCACGTTGCTCTGCGACTTGGCGTTGGGCATGCCCTTGAGAATCACGTCGTGACACACGCCTTCGGGCGCGCCGGGACCGGTCATGGGCGCCGCCAAGCAGGCTTTGGTGTCGAGCTTGCCGCAGTAGCAAGCGCCCAGCGTCGTGTCTGGGCCGACGAAGCAGCGGCTCTTTTCTACGCAGGTCGTGATCTCGTAGCAAATTTTCCGATCGGCCTCCGACAGCAGCGGGCTCTCGCAGTTGTTCGCGAAGTCTGCGCAGTCTCCGCTCGCTTCGCACTTCACGCATTCGGGGGAGGCGATGCGTTGGCAGTCGGGTGAGCACGTGGGCGACGGCGTACAGCGACCGTCAGCACCTGGCTCACACTTCGCCAGCGTGGCTGCCGGCTGAATCGGCGGCTGCTTGGCCGCGGCCGCCGCCTCGGGCTCTGGCTCTTTTTTGGAGCACGCGCTGGCGAGGACGACCGAAAATAGCAGTGCTGCAGGCAAGGCTTGGGCGAACGAACGCGCGCCCGGGTACGGCGTTTTCATGATGTTTTCGTTAGAATTTGCCGTGCAGCGCCGCGCCGTACGAACCGTCGGCTGCGACGACCGGCGCGGCTTGCCAGGTGACGCCGGCGGTGGTCTTGGGTTTCTGGAAGTACCAAAGGGCTCCGGCGCCGATCAAGCCGAGCGCGCCGACACCAAAACCGGCGTAGCTCCAGGAGCGCGCGGTTCGGGCCTCGTCTACGAGGCGGTCGTGATCCTGGATCTGCTTGATGCTGCAGCCCTGGCCCGACGGGCAGATGGCTTCTGCGTCGCTGTTGGCTTTACGGTATTTCAGGCCCATGACGGCTCCGACCGTGATGGCGCCGAGGCCGAGTCCGGCGACGGTGACTGCACGGTAGTTCACGCCCGGTCCGCGATCGGTATCGGTGGCGGGTGGCGCAGAAGGTGGTGGCATCTTCTTGCTGGGCGCGGGCGCGGCCTCCAGCGCCTCGGCCACTGCTGCTGCTTCGGCAGCGGTGGGTTTCGGCGGCGCCGACGCCTCCAGCTCCGGTACCTGCACGGTGACGAGCGGAGTTGATGCCGTCACTTCGATTTGCTTCTCCCAAGCTTGCTTTCCTGGAGCGCGCGCCGAAATCGTGTACTTGCCAGGGTCCACCGCGACGGCTTTGCCCCAGCTGTCCTCTTCCAGCGGTAGGTCGTTGCGCTTGACGATCAGCCTCTTGTCCGTGGCCAGTACCTCGATCACGACCTTCGACAAGCGAGGTTCGAGGGCCGCCGCGCGCTCACGGAGCACTTGTTCACGGTCGCTCTGCCCTACGGCTTTGGCGGACGCGGCAGCGCCCAAGAACAGCGCCCGCGCACTGGCAGTGCGACCGATGTGCTCCCAGCAGTCGGCCAGGTTGAACTGCGTGCCCACTCCCAGCTCCAACCTCAAGCTCTCCTCGAACTTGGGACAGGCTTCGACGTACTTTCCCTCGGCAGCCAACTTGCGCGCGTCGAGGAACAGCTGGCGCGCGGGGGAAACGGCCTCGTCTGCCCGCGCACACTGCGGGCCCGCAGCGCTTAGCAGCAAGAACGCCACGGTGGTGGCTGAGAGCAGCAGCGGTTTTCGGATCATCGGGCCTCGATTTGCGGGCGAGCCTTCACGAGGAACGCTCGGGCGCGGAGTGGCGGGAACATAACCTCGGCCTTCGCTTCGTGTTGGTGACAAGATGGCGAACACGGCGTCGTTTCGTCGACACCGAGCACAGGTGTCTGCTGGGCTGCACCTGAACGTCACGTAGCTGCTACTTGGGCTGCAGCCGTCAGTGGTACCGAGCCATGCGTCGCCCAAGCGTTGGCGCACCGAACCATGTGGAGCAGCGCGGACGTTCAGCGAACCTTCGAGCGCGCCGTCGCAGAGCATCGCGCCGGGCGGCTGCCACGAGCTGGCCAGCTCTATCGGGAAGTGCTTCGCCATCAGCCGCAGCATGAGCAGGCGTCGTTTCTGGCGGCGGCCATCGCTCTCGAGGCGGGGCAGCTTGCCGAAGCCGTGGCGGCGTTGACCGGGTTGGTCGAACGCCACCCACAAAACGCCGTCTATTGGACGAACCTGGGTGAGGCGCAGCGCCGACAGGGTGAGCTCGAGCAGGCTGCCAGTGCGCTGTCGCGCGCGGTGACGCTCAGGCCGGACTTGGCCCAAGCGCATTTCAACCTCGGCCTGGTGTTGCAGCGGTTGGGCGAGCCTGGGCTCTCGCTGCAAGCCTTCGAACGCGCCGCGGAGCTGAAGCCCGACAGCGCAGGCGTGCAACGCGCGCTGAAGGGCGTGCTCCAGCCCGAGACCGCGCTGGGCCTTCACCAGCGGAGCCTGGGGCTGGTGGAGCTATCGCGCTTCGACGAAGCGCTCCGTTGTTCCGAGCAAGCGCTCGCGCGCGAGCCAGCCTCGGCCGCGCTGCACACCGGGCGCGCGGCCGCGCTGGTCGAAGTGGGGCGTCTGGGCGACGGCCTGGCCGAGTATCGCACCGCGGTGGCGTTGGACCCGCAAGACTACCTGGCGCATAGCAACGTGGTCTTCCTGTCCGCATTTCAAGCGGGCGTGAGCGCAGAAGCCCTGCTCGGGGAAGCGCGAGCTTGGGCGCAACGTCACGCCGAACCGCTCGCCCATCGCCGGCTTCCTCACCACAACGCGCGCGAGCCCGAGCGCCGTCTGCGTGTGGGCTACGTCTCTTCCAACTTCAACCAACACTGCCAAGCGCTGTTTACGCTGCCTGTGCTCGAGCACCACGACCGACAACGCTTCGAGCTCTTTGCCTATGCCAGTCAGGCGCGCTCGGACGAGGTGACGACCGAGCTTCGCGGGCATTTCGAGCACTGGCACGATATCTCGAACCTCGACGCCCCCAAAGCTGCCGAGCTGATACGCGAGCATCGCATCGACATCTTGGTCGATTTGACCATGCACATGGCGACGACCACCTTGCACGTGTTCGCATGCAAGCCCGCGCCGGTGCAGATCGCCTGGCTCGCTTACCCAGGCACCACGGGCCTCGGGACCAT
>DATAKF010000203.1:0-3812 GCA_036261775.1 Polyangiaceae bacterium
CCGGGATGCTGACCGGCACGATCACCACCAACGAGAGCAACCCAGTTTTGCGCGGCTCGTTCATCGTCAACAAGCTGCTGTGCATGAGCATCCAGCTGCCGACGGACCCCAACATCTTGGCCATGGTCAAGATTCCGGAGAACGTCTCGGGCCCCACGGCCCGCGATCGCTTCACCAAGCACCGCGAGCAAGCCATCTGCTCGGGCTGCCACATGATCCTCGACCCGGTCGGGTTCGCGTTCGAGAACTACGACGCCATCGGCCAATGGCGCGACACCGAGAACGGCGTGACCATCGACGCAAGCGGCCAAGTGCCCGGCGGTACGCCCGTGAGCGGCCCCGTCGAGCTCGTGAAATCCCTGGCCGCCACGGACGCGGCTCAGAGCTGCTTCGCCCAACACTGGCTCGAGTTCGGCTACGGCAAGACGCTCGGCGCCGACGACGCCTGCGCACAAGAAGCCATCACCAACGCGTTCAAGGCCAGTGGCGGCAACATCAAGAAGTTGCTGGTCGACCTGACGCAAACCGACGCCTTCCTGTACATGCCCGCAAAGGACTGAGTTTTTCGACATGGCAAAGTTCACACTGAGTCGCCGCGCCGTGCTCCGAGGGGCCGGAAGTGTCGCCATCGCCCTGCCCTGGCTCGAAATCATGGGCTCACCGCTGGCTCGCGCCCAAGCCGCCGCCACCCCGGCGAAGCGGTTTCTGGGCGTGTACACGCCCGGCGGCACCGTCGTTGACGACGGCTCCGGCAAGAACAAGTGGCGTCCGACTGGCACCGAAACGGCGCCCGTCCTGAGCCCCATCTTGGCGCCGCTACAGCCCATGATGGAAAAGAAGAAGCTCTTGATCGTCGACGGGCTCGACATGCTCAGCAAGAAGGGCGAGCAGCACCAGGCCGGCATCATCGCGTGGATGACCGGCACCGCGCAGCTCGACGCGCCGGCCAACGGCGGTTTGCCCGGCACCAACTCGTATGCCTCGGGCCCCTCGGTCGATCAAACGATCGCCACGCTCATCTCGGCCGGTAAGAAGAAGATCCCCAGCCTGGAGATGGCAGTGCGTTGGGGCACCGGCAAGGCGCACGGGCTGCTCTCGCCCATCAGCTGCGCCAACTTCGAGGACAACCTCAAGGCCAGCCCGATCGCGCCGCGCATCGACCCCGTGCAGATCTTCAAAGATCTGTTCGGCAGCCTGACGCCCGATCCAGCCGCGGCCGCGGCCATCGACCGTCAAAAGTCGATCTTGGATCACGTGCGCGGCGAGTACGAGGCCCTGGTGACCAAGCTCGGTACGGCGGACAAAGCCGTGCTGCAGCAGCACCTCGACAAGATCCGCGAGCTCGAACTGGGCTTGTCAGCCGTGCAGAACGGCTCGACCGCGTGCAAGGTGCCAACGCAGGTCGACACCACTGGCTACAACCCCGGTACCGGCAAGTGTGGCGCAGACTGCTCGAGCGCCGACACGGGTGCCAACAAGGACATCGAGACCGACAGCAAGATCCCGCTCGTCGGCACCTACATGATGGACATGATGGTCATGGCGCTGGCGTGCGACCTGACCGGCGTCGGCACCTTCCAGTGGACCGACACCGAGGCGAAGCACACCTTCCCCTGGCTGAACTTGCCCGAGCACCACCACTTCTACCAACACGACGGCGGCTTCAAGGCTGCGGAGTGCGAGAAGATCTGCACCTGGTATTCACAGATGCACCTTCACCTCTTGCAGGCAATGGACGGCATCGTGATGGGCGACGACGGCCACACCTTGCTCGACGAGAGCGTGGTGTTCTTCGGCTCCGAGTTGTCGCAGCCGCCCACGCACAGCAACGTCGACATGCCCTTCATGCTGGCGGGCGGCGGTGGCGGCCTGCGCGGCGGCCGCTGGGTCCGCTACACCGACAAGACGAACAACCGGAACTCGCACAACAACTTGCTGGTCTCGATCCTGAACCTGTTCGGCGACACCCGCACCACGTACGGCAACAAGGCGTTCTGCTCGGGCCCGCTCTCGAACATCACCTGACGGGCGACGGAGAGCCCTACGGAGTGGGATAGCTCGGCGGACGGCGGCTTTTGACGGCGTTGATGGTCGCGGTCAGCTCATCGCCTTGGTCGCGCAGGCAGGCAAAGCAGTCTTCGGTCTTCTTGGGACCGCAGCCGCGCTTGTTCGTCAGCTTGGTGAGCAGGTGCAGCGCGCGGCGGTCTCCGTCTTTCAACGCCTTGGGCAGCGCCACCTTGAAAGACTCACAGCTTTCGGCCGCGCGCAGCTCGAGCGCTACCGCGAGAGCCTGAGACGCCTGCGGTTTCACGTCCTTGCTGTAAACCAGCGCGCGCGCCAGCTCGGTGGTGTCGTTGCGAGCCGCTGTGCCGGTCCAGACCTCGTACAGCAGATCCGCATTCAGCGGCGCCGGCAGGTGAGCGATGGCCAAGAGCGTTTGGCGAGCCGTGTCAGCGTCGGCGACGAACTCAAACAGCTGTGCCTGCAGGATCTTGTCCTTGGCCAGCTCCGGCCTGGCCGCAAGCTCCCTCAGCACGGCGGCAACCGTCTCGCGCTCGCGTTCGGCTTGCCACTCGGCGAGCTGCACTTGCTCAGTCGCGCTGAGCGTTCCCGGCGCTTTCGCGTCTCGCTTCTGGAGATCGTCGCCGTCGAAAGGCTGCAGCGGCGGCGCAACGGGTGCGTCCGCAAGCGTCGCGACCGTAGCGGGTGTCGATGAAGCCGGAGCCGGCGCGGCCGAGGGGGCCGGAGCCGACGCAGCAGCGCGGCCAAGCGCCGAAACCAGGAGCACCACGAGCCCTGCTCCCACCACGAGGCCGGGCAGCAACACCTGCCACAGCGGCAGCTGCCGTCCTGCCACCTGCGCTGGAAGCTGCAGCAGCGCGCTGACCCAGGCTAGGCCTTTACCTGGCGGCGCCAACGGTGGTGCCGCCTGTGAAACGCTGCTGGTTTCAGGGCCTTGCCGCGGAGGGGGACGGCTGGGCAGCGCCATGCGCGGCACGGGCGGCGGCTCGACATCGGCTACCGAGGTGCCCGAGCGCACGAACACTGGGCTCCGCGTGGGCGACTCCGCCGAGCTTTCGATGCGGGGCGGCGCCACGCCGAGCAACGTGCGATCCGCCTGGCTCTGCTGCTCACCGCGCGGGGGTGGTTCGTGCTCTGCCATCGCGGGCGCAGCATAACACGCCCGAAGAGCTGCCCCTGCGTGGCAACCTGTCTACTTGCGCCGGGGAGGAGGCGGCGGCGGGATCTTGGGAGCAGCAGCCGGCGGATCGAGCACCAAGTCGCCATCGCTCATGCTCAGTGTGTCCTCGACACGCAGCATGCTGCGCGCCAGGGCCTCGCGCTCCCAAGAGGGCTCGTTGGATGTTGGGGGAGCCGCGGGAGGCGGAACCGGCTGACTGCGACGCACGAGCTGCCCCACCGCGCCCTTCGCGGCGGCCCATAGCGACTCGCGCTTGCGCGGCGCTTCGACGTGAAAGGTAGTCTGGAAGGCTTGCCACAGCGCCCGCACGCTGCCGAAGCGTTCCTCGCGGTCGATGGCCAGCGCGAGCGCCACCCATTCGTCGGCGTAACGCGGCAAATCAGGCCGAAAACGCAGCAGGCTGGGCCGCGCGCCCGTCGTGGTGCTCAGAAATTTTTCTTTGAGGTTGCCGCCACTGAGCGGCAGCTCACCAGCCAACACCCGGAACAAAATCACACCGAGTGAGTATACGTCGGCGCGTTGGTCCAGCAGATCGGAGACGCCCGTCCAAGCTTCGGGCGCCATGAAGCTTGGCGAGCCCATCACGGTGCCGGCGGCCGTCAGCGGGGCC
>DATAKF010000395.1:0-11253 GCA_036261775.1 Polyangiaceae bacterium
CGAGGCTTTCGCGAGGACCGGAGCGGAGCGTACGTGGGTACGTGAGCACCGGACCGGAGCGAAAACGAAGCCAGAAGCCAGGATCAGCGGGCGTGCTCAACAGCTGAAATGAGACCAATGGTGAGCCGCCTCCCTGTTATCTCGATCTCGAGCGCGCCAACGCGGCGCTACGCGGCGCGGCGCGCTAGCTCGGAGGCGACGTTTTCGAGCAGTACCCGCGCGGGGCCGGGCATCAGCGAGCTGAGCGCCTCGACGGCGGTTTGCGTGTACTGGCCGGCGCGGCGGCGCACTTCTTCGCAGGCGCCCGTCTCGATCACGGCTTGGCTGACGAACTGCACCGGCTCGCGATCGCCGGCGTGAATGCGCTTGAGCGCCTGCGCCAGCTCCGGACGACGCGCGACCGCGAGCACCAGCGGCAGCGTGAGCTTGCCCTCTTTCAGATCGGCCAGCAGGCTCTTACCGGTTTGCTCGCCCGAGTAGTCGAGCACGTCGTCGACCAACTGGAACGCGATGCCCAGCCGTTCGCCGAAGCCGCTCAAACGCTCCTGGTCGGCCGGGCTCGCGCCCGCGACGCGCGCGCCGTTGCGGGTCGCCCAAGCGAACAGCGACGCGGTCTTGTCGCGCAAGATGCGCTCGTAGGTCGCCTCGGTCACGTCGAGCTCGCTGCGACCGCGCAGCTGCACGATCTCGCCCTCGACCAAGCGTCGCAAGGTCGAGATCAAGTCGGTCATGGCGTCGGGCGCGACGCGCGAGGTGCGGTCGAGCGCGTTCACGAGCAGCAGGTCACCAGCGAGCACGCTGACGCCGTTGCCCCAAGCCAGCCGCGCCGTGGGCGCGCCACGGCGCTCCATGCCCTCGTCGATCACGTCGTCGTGGAGCAGCGTGGCCGAATGAACCAGCTCGGACACGACGGCCAGCTCGCGCGCCTTGTCGTTGATGCCACCGAAGCAGGCGGCGCTCAGCAGCAGCGCGATCGGGCGTACCCGCTTGCCACCACGCGAGACCAGGTGCTTGGCGGCGTTGATGCCGGGCGCGGGGCCGTCCGCAACGGCGGAAGCCAACGTGCCCTCAACCCACGCCAGATCGCCTGCGAGAAGCTCCTGAACGTTCTGGATCCGGCGCTCCAGCCGGACATCCCCCGCGTGCGCGGTCGCAGCGGCCCCGAGCGTGCTCACGCTCTGTTCGAGGCCCAGCGAGGAACTATCTTCGAGTTTCTGAGGTTTCAAATTCTTGTGAAACCAGTATGGAGTAGGCTGCTCCCGAGGTCAACGAGGGGTTTGACGGGCGGCCGCGTTGCAGGCACAAGGCGCCTCGGATGGCCTCACCGCCTCGCAGCATGCGCTCGCCAGCCGAGCAGAACCGGCTACTCGGCCGGCGTGTCGGCATCGCGATCTTCAGCGCAATCTTCGCTGGCGCCACCGCGATCTGGACCATCCAAATCCTGACGACCGTTTGGGGTAGCGCGCCTCCTAGCCCCGAAGGCTGCGCTCGCGGAACCGAAATCCTCGAGCAGGCCGTCCAGCACGCTCGGGCCGTCTACGCCCAAAGCTCCGGCAACGAGGACGAACGCGCCGCGCTTCAGCGCTACCGCGGCGCCCTGGAGCCCCAGTGGAGCCAACGAAAAGCCATCGAAGCCGCCTGCCAGGGCGATGAGGCTGGCCGAAAGCGCCTCAAAGACGTAGTTGCTCTGCGCTATGCCGAGGAGCACGCCGTGAGGTATGAGTCCCTCGGCCTTGCGCCCCTTCGGCGCCGACTCATGGGGACGCCCGCGTCCTCCAGTACAGAACTTAAACGATGACACAGCCTGCGGAAGACACCACACCGCTAGTCACTTTCGACGCCCTGCCTTTGACGAGCGATGTGCGAAAGGCCATCGACGACCTCGGCTACACCCACCCAACGCCCGTACAACGCGCGGTGTTCGAGTTCGCAGCCAAGGGGCGCGACATGGTGGTTCAGGCGCGCACCGGCACCGGTAAAACGGCCGCCTTCGGCCTACCGCTGATCGACAGCGTGGTGAAGGTGAACAGGCCGGCAGTGCAAGCCATGATCCTGTGCCCTACCCGCGAGCTGGCGCTGCAGATCACGCGCGAGCTGAGCGCGATCGCCAAGCACCGTGGCACCAAGGTCGTCGCCGTGTACGGCGGCGCACCGATGGGCAAACAGATCGAGCAGCTGAAGGACGGTGCCCAGATCTTGGTCGGTACGCCGGGTCGGGTGCTCGATCACCTGCGCCGCGGCACGCTCGACACCGCCGCCTGCCGAGCCTTCGTGCTGGACGAGAGCGACGAGATGCTGTCGATGGGCTTTTTGCCGCAAATCAGCGAAATTTGGGGCTACTTGCCAGAGCAGCGGCAGGTCTTGCTGTTCAGCGCCACCCTGCCGCCCGACGTCAAGCGCGTGGCCGAGACGCGGCTCAAGAACCCCGAGTACGTTACGCTCAGCGGTGACAACGTCGGTGCGCTTTCGATCCAGCACTTCGTCTACATGACGATGACCGACAAGCTGGCCGAGCTGATCGCGATCATCGAGGCCGAGAATCCCGAGAGCGCCATCATCTTCTCGAACACGCGCGACGATACCAAGCGCGTGGCAGCGGGGCTGCAGGCGCAAGGTTACTCGGCGGATTGGCTGAACGCCGACCTGTCGCAAAACGAGCGCGAAGCGGTGATGGCCGCGACGCGCAAAGGCGAGCTGCGCTTCTTGGTGTGCACCGACGTCGCGGCGCGCGGCATCGACATCTCGCACCTGACGCACGTGATCAACTTCGATTTTCCGGAGAGCGCCGAGAGCTACGTGCACCGCACGGGTCGCACGGGTCGCGCCGGCCGCACCGGCACCGCGATTTCGCTGATCGCGCCGAACAACATCGGCGGCCTGTACCTCTTGCGGCTGACCTACAAGATCAAGCCGATTGAGCGGCATTTGCCGTCGGCGCGCGAGCGCAAGACGCGCGCCGAGGCGGACTTGGTGACGATGTTCGTGGAGTCGGCGGCGAGCCGTACCATCCACGCCGAAGATCTGGCGCTCGCGCGTCGGCTGCTCACGCACGAGACCGCGGATCGCGTCATCGCCACCTTGCTGCGCGATCACTTGGGCGCACGCCCGGACGCCGTTGAGGAGGCCACCGCCGCACGCCGCGCCAAGGCCCCAACGCCGCAGCCCGAGCCCCAACCCGAGCGTCCGAAAGCCGCCGTCCCTGCGCCTGCGCCTGCGCCGCGCCCGGAGCGTCCCCGCGAAGACCGTCCCCGCGAAGACCGTCCCCGCGAAGTGCGCGCTGAGCGTCCCCGCGAAGATCGCCCGCGTGAAGACCGTCCCCGCGAAGACCGTCCCCGCGAGGATCGCCCGCGTGAAGAGCGCCCGCGTGAAGAGCGCCCGCGCGAAGATCGCCCGCGTGAAGAGCGTCCCCGCGAGGACCGTCCCCGCGAAGATCGCCCGCGTGAACGCCGCCCCCAGCGGCTGCGCGACGAGAGCCCCTCCGAGCGCCGCGACGAGCATCGCACTCTGGAGAGCGCGCGCATCGAAATGCCGCCGGCAGCCCGCAAAGAGCCGCCGCCGCCGCAAATCGTCGAACCCGTTTCGGAGCCTGCCGAGGGCGACGACGCCGACGCCATCCGCGAAATCTTCGTGAACGTAGGCCGACGCGACGGCGCCAAGCCGAGCGACTTTCAGAGCCTGCTCGAGAAGAGCGGCATCACGGGCGAGCCCGACTACATCCGCGTCCGTCACAGCCACGCCTTCGTGGGCGTGCGCGGCGAGCTAATCGAGCGCGCGGTGGCGGCCCTGAACGGCGCCCAGATCGCCGGTCAAATCGCCAGCGCCGAGCTAGCCCGCCGCCGCTGACGGCAATTGTTGCTGCGGCAACACAAACGATCGCCGCCTAGGGGGTTCCCGACTGCTGGCTGCGGAACTATTAGTCCGCAGCCATGCTGAAGCGGTCCCTCGGTCTCTGCCTTTTCTTCGTTGCTCAAGCCGCGTCGGCCCAACCGGCGCCCGCCGCCAGGCCTGCACCCGTCGCGCCCGTTCCGGCAGCCAAGCCGGTCGCACCCGCCGCCGGTGCGCCCGCCCCTGCGTCGGCGGCGCTGCCGCCCGCGCCCGTCGCCGCCGCAGAGCCATCGCTGCCTCAAATCACCGACGACATGTTGGCGCCGGTACCGCCAGCCACCAACGTACTGCAAAACTGGCGCGACGCGCTGCGGCTCTTGCGCCAGAACTCGAACACCTTGCGTACGCTCGAAGCGCAGCAAGACGTGGCGCGCGCTCAGGCACGCCAGGCGCTGGCGCCCGCGCTACCCAGCGTTACCGCCAACGGTGCGGTCACCCGCCACCTGCTGAAGGGCGAAGCCGAGCGCCCCAACTACCAGACGTTGATGCTCGATCGAGTCACCGTGCCCGATCCGGCCACGACCTGGCAGGCCGGCCTCAACCTGCGCGTGCCCCTGCTGTCGCTTTCCACCTGGCACGACCGCGGAACGGCCCTCCAGCAAATCGAGGTCGCGAAGCTCAATTCAAAGGCCGCCGAGCGGTTGGCCATCGCGCTCGTAGCCGACGCCGTCGTCACGACCGTCACGGCCGAGCGCTTGGCCGAGGTGAGCCGCGTTTCGCTCGAAAGCGCCCTTTCGACGCTCGATTTGTCGAAGCGGCGCGCCGCCCTGGGCGCCGCCAGCACCATCGACGTCCTGCGCATCGAACAAGAGGTGTCGCTATCGCGTAGCCAAGTGGTGACAGCGAACGACGGCGTGCTGCGCGCCCGAGAAACGCTGGGGGCAGCCTTGGGCTCGGCAGAGCCGTACGGCGTCACCCCCGCGATCCAGCTCGACGCGCTGGCCAACGACGCCAAGAGTACCTGCGCCCCCGCCGACGTGCTGGCCCGTTCGGACGTACGCGCAGCCGAAGCCTCCGTAGCGGTCGCCAAGCGCAACGAGGAAGGCGTCTCCAAGACCTATTGGCCGACCATCGACGCGGTCTCCAGCCTCACGTATTGGTCGCCGGTCTCGGGCATCAACAACGAGCACGTGACATGGTCGGTGGGCGGCGTGCTGAATTGGACGCTTTACGACGGCGGCTTGCGCTACGGCACTCGCGAGCAGCGCACGGCCGAGTCGCGCATCGCCACCGAGCAGCTGACCGAGGCCAAGCGCAGGGCCCGCTTCGAGGTGCTGCAGGCGTTCCGCACCGTCAAATCGTCGGAGGCTACGCTGCTGGTCGCCGCCCGCACCCGCGAGATCGCCGCCGAAACCGCGCGCCTCACCAAGGTGGCGTACCTGAACGGCAGCGGCACCAGCTTCGACCTGGTCGACACCGCTCGCCGCCAGCGCGAGGCCGAGCTCGACTACACCGTCAAAGAGTTCAACGTCCTCCGCGCGAAGATTGCGGCGCTGCTGGCGCTGGCAACGTGCGACGTCTGAAGGCTTGGGGGTCAGGGGTCAGGGATCAGGGGTCAGGCAAGCAAGGGCGAAGCAGAGGGCGAGAAAGGGCGGGAGAGAGCGCGCTGGGCGTGGGCGCGGCTCCGCGCACGGGGGTTGGCGAACGAGGGACGCGGCCACCGGCAGAGCACCCTCGATTCGCCCTGATCCCTCCGCTGCCTGCCCCCTAATCCCTGACCCCCGCCCCCCCAATTGGAGCAATTGGGAACAAATTCTTCATATCGCGCGCTATGGTCGCCGCATGCGTCCCCGTGGGTTGATTGTCGGCGTCTGGGCCGTGACCGCCCTCACCTTCTTTGCGCTGATTCTGTTCGTGTTTTTGAAGGTGCCGGAGGCTCAGCCGCAAGCGGGCGGCCTCGCCCAAAAGATCTTCTACTTCCACGTGCCGGCCGCTTACGCCCTCTACGTGTGTGGTGGCGTGTGCTTCCTGGCTAGCGCCCTCTATCTCTACAGCCCGAGCGACAAGAAGGACGCTTGGGCCAAGGCGGGCGCGGAATGCGCCAGCGCCTTTGGGGGCATGGTGATGGTCAGCGGACCGCTCTGGGCCAAGAAGGCCTGGGGTGTCTACTGGACCTGGGATCCGCGGCTGACCTCGCTCTTGCTCAGCATTTTGATCTACGTGGCGCTGGTCGTGCTGCGGCGCTTCGCTGGCAACGGCGACGCCGAGCGGCGCTTTGCGGCGGCGTTCGGCATCTTGGGCACGGCTGTCTTGCCGATCGTCCATTACTCCGTGCAGCTGTGGGGCGGTAACCACCCCAAGGTGCTGAAGGCCAACGGCGGCGGCGGCTTGCAAGATCCGGCCATGGTACAGGCCCTTTTGGCTGGTTTCTTCGCCATGACGCTGCTGGCTGCGCTGCTACTCACGCTGCGCGCCCAACTCGCTTACTCTCAAGCACGCCTGCTGCGCGCGGAAGAGCTGGCCCCGGACACCAACGGTTGATTCATGAAGCAAGCAAGCCCCGCCGCGCCCGCAACCGGCACCACTGCCGAAGAGCGTTCACAAGAGTTCAGGCCCGTCACCGGCGGCGCGACCGAAACCAGCAGCGCCGAGGGCCTGCTCATCACGGCGTACGTGCTCATGTGGGCCATCTTGATGGGCTTCTTGTTCGTCACGTTCCGGCGCCAAGCCGCGGTCGACAAGCGCCTGGGTGAGCTCGAGCGCGCCTTGCCCAAGCGCTCCGACTCGGAGTGAGCGGTCGTGGACATCGGCAACATCACGGTCGAGCACGTCATCTTCATCCCCGGCGTGCTGCTGATCGGCATCACGGTGGGGTTCATGCTCGGGGCCAAAGCCGTACGTAGCGAAATGGCGCGCATGAAAGAGCGCGCCAAGAAATAGTGCTGGTTCCGAACCAGGAAGGTCGACGGAGCGAGATGGCGCGCATGAAAGCGCAGGCGCAGCCGGAGCGCCACGAGACAGCGCGCCAAGAAATAGCTCGCCAAAGCCGGACCAAAGCCGACACGCAGAGTGCTAGGCTCTGCCCGGTTGGCTGGCAAGTGCCGGCTTTTCCTCGGGAGAAACAGCATGCTGAGCTTCGAGCTGTCGGATGAGCAAAAGGCCCTAGTCGATACCGCCAAGCGCTTCGCGCGCGAGCGCATCGCGCCCATCGCGGCCGAGTGTGACCGCGAAAGCCGCTTTCCCAAGGACGTGTTCGAGGCCGCGCACGAGCTGGGTCTGGTGAACGCCACCGTGCCGACCGAGTACGGCGGCGCGGGCTTTCCCGAGCTCGACAACGCCTTGATGGCCGAGCAGCTGGCGTGGGCCTGTACGGGTATCCAAACCAGCCTACTCGCCAACACGCTGGCGGCGACGCCCATCATTCTGGCCGGCAACGAGGAGCAGAAGAAGAAGTACCTGGGGATGCTGACATCCTCGCCCGTCTTCTGCAGCTACTGCACCACGGAGCCGACGGGCGGCAGCGACGTCGCGGGCCTCCGCACCACGTTCAAAGCAGTCGGCGACGAGTACGTGCTGAACGGCGAAAAGTGCTGGATCACCAACGCCAGCTTTGCCTCCTTCTACGTGGTGTTCGCCACCGTCGATCCGACACGACGCCACAAGGGCATCGCGGCGTTCATCGTCGATCGCGACTCCCCCGGTTTGAAAGTCGGTAAGCACGAAGACAAGATGGGGCAGCGCGCCAGCGATACCGCAGCCGTGCACTTCGAGGACGTGCGGGTGCCGAAGGCGAACCTGCTGGCGCCGGAGGGAGAAGGCTTCAAGCTCGCGATGGAGACGTTCAACCAGACGCGCCCCGACATCGGCGCGATGGCCACCGGCTTGATGCAGCGCTGCTTGGACGAGTCGGTCGCGTACGCCAAGGAGCGCAAAGCTTTCGGCGTCGCCATCGCCGAGCACCAGCTGGTGCAAGCCATGCTGTCGGAGATGGCCATCGGCATCGAAGCGACGCGGCTCCTGTACCAAAAGGCTGCTTGGAACCTGGGCAACGGCGTACGCGACCCGATCGTGTCGAGCTACGCCAAGGCGTTCGGCGCGGACCGCGCCATGCAAACGGCCGTCGACGCCGTGCAGGTCTTCGGCGGCAACGGCTACGTCAAGGACTACCCGGTCGAGAAGCTGATGCGCGACGCCAAGGTGCTGCAGATCTACGAAGGCACGAGCCAGATCCAACGCCTGGTCATCGCGCGCAGCCTGATCAAGTAAGCCCCCGCTCGTTTGCCTCGCTAGTTCGCGAGCACGACCACAAGCTTGGGCCGCTCAGCGACGGTGCCCCAGTCCGAGGACAGGATGGTGGCACCGTTGAAGGGCCGCGGGTTGTACAGCTTGAGACCGTGGTTGCTCGCAGGATCGTTGATCCAGGCCTGCACCACCGCGACGCCAGCGGCGTTGAGCGGGATCGTCAACGCGCCATTGTCGCGCGGCACGAACGCGCCGAGCGGCGTCGAGCCGGAGTCTACCGTGGAGTTGGCGCCCGGTAGGCCCCACACCTCGCCCGCGTTCGCCCGTTTGAAGTCAGCTTCGTCCTCGGTCCAGGGCCGTCGCATGTCGTAGACGCGGAAGGTGCCCCGCGAGGGATCAGCCACCGTGACCTCGAGCAACACGCCCTGCACGCGCGCGGTGCTGGGAATGCTGCTCAGGTCCCAGCGCAAGAGGCACGAGCGCTGCGTGGAGCCACCCTTGCTGGTGCAGAACTCCGACTTGCCCTGGTTCGACGCGCGGCGTTGAATCGTAGCGTCAGCGACGCCCTCGTAGACCGAGCCTGCCGAGCTCATGCCCTTGAAGAACGACAGCGAGTACTGACCCGTTCCGTTCTGTGCGCGACCCAGCTCCTGAGGCGATTCGTCGACGGTCTCGAAATGCGCGCCGCACGCCGCCGAGCCGGTTGCCAAGAGCGCCAAGCCGAAGCCAAGCCAGGTTCGTTGTGCCATGCGCCTCGGCCGAGTCTAGCCGTGGGGGCGGGTGGGCGCTACCGCGCGTAACGTTACGGAACGAGGTGTCGCCAGCAAATCGCGCATATTTCCCACCTTTCCATGGTTTGAGCCCGCGCACTCCTGGCGCAAGAGGCGCCTAAAGTCGAGCTAGCGAAAACGTCCCGAGCTCGACCTTGCTGGAGATGCTGCCGTCGCTGAGCGAGCCCTTTTTGAGCATGCCCGAGAGCTGTTTGCCGTCTTCGAGGTGCAGCGAAAGATTCACCGAATCTAGCGTCGATCCCGAGAACGCTTCGCCATCGACCACACCGTTGAGCGCGGGGTTGACCGAGGTGATGGTACCGACCAGAGGCATGGTGGTCGTGTTCCAGCACGCGGCGGCCGGCTTCACGAAGCTGCGCGAGGCGCACTGCGGCTGCACCTTGGGCGCCGGCAGGCTTTGGACGTTGGACTTGGCGGACGCCTGCTGCAGCGACAACGTGAAGTCGGCGCTCTCGCCGTCGATGTCTGCGGTGCCGACCCAGTCGCCCAGCACGGCCTCTTTCATCTCCGACTCGGTGTAGTCGAAGTCGTCGTCTTTCGAGCTGCAGCCCAGGTACGGATTGATCACCAGGGCCAGGCCAAACACGCCGAGAAGCAGCCATTTCTTCGTCATGAGCGAACTCCGATGAACACACCTGCGACGTTGGCGGCGTGGATACGCTGACGCAGCTCTTGTTCGCGAACGTCGAGCTCGGCGCCGCGCTCCCCCCGCCGTCTACGGTGCTTCAAGAACGATAGCTCGACCAGCGCCAGCTGCTTCTTGCGCGCTTCGCCGTAGCCTTTGGGGCTGTTGAGCAGCGAGAAGAAGTTCCACAGTGGAAAGAGCATCCAGTAGCTCGACGTGCGCTCGAGCTCCTTGGGATGCAGCGAACGCCCGGCTTCGTCGACCAAGCCCTTGAGCACGATCGCGCGGTCGCGGATCGCCAGCGTGAGGATGACCAAGAAGAACAGCGCGTTGAAGGTCCAAAACAGCAAGATCTTGAGCACGAAGCCGCTGCCGCCGTCGTACAGGAACGTGACCAGGTAGTTGTGCAGGAAGTGCAGGCCCACGGCTGCGCACCAGCCTCCGATCGGCGCGATGAGCTTGACCAAGCCGCTCGTGCTCTCGACCGCGATGCCGACGCCCAGGCCAGTCATGGCCGTGAACGACGCATGACCCAAGCCGGCCATCACGGTGCGCAGCACGAACACTTGAAAGAAGGCTTCACCGCCGTGCTGCGAGCCGGCGCTCGAGATGTAAAGAATGTCCTCGGTCATGGTGAAGCCGAGGCCGATCACGCCGCCGTAGATGGCGCCGTCCAGGGCGCCGTCGATTTCCCTCACCCACAGGCTGGAGACGGCCCACAGCACCAAGAGCCCGAAGCCCTTGCTGCTCTCCTCGACCAGCGGGGCTACGAACGAGGCGGTCGAAGCGTCGACCAGGGCCGCCTGCCCGGCCCCCAGGCTGGCGCGGATCGCCCCCTCGCCAACCTCGTTGAAGACCAGGGCCGTGAGGGTGCTGACCACCGCACCCCAGAAAAACGCCACGGAAAGCAGCCATAAGGGCTCGGGCTCGTAGCGGTCACTGCCACGAATGATCAGAAAGTAGAAGAAGACCGTCGGCGCGACGACCAGCAGCGCGAGGAGTGCCACCACGACCGAGACGGTACCAGGCTCGGGCCAGCGTGCCCAAGTATGCTAAGACGCCCGGCAGGAACTAGCGCGTGTTTGGGTTTTCGTTCGGCGAATTGCTCGTGATTTCCCTGGTGACCCTGGTGGCCGTTGGCCCCCAGAAACTCCCGGGAATGCTCAAAACCATGGGTCAATGGGCGCGCAAGCTGCGCAAGATGACCATGGATGTGCGGCAGCAGACCGGCATCGACGAGATGCTGCGCGCCGAGGGTATTCAGATTTCCGAGCTGCGGACCCTGATGCGCGGCTACCACGGAGGCTTCCCGAGCCCGGCTGCTGCGCCGACGCCCGATCCCGCGCCAGCCCCGACTCCGCCCCCTTCGCCTCGTTACGAAGATCCGTACGGTGGCTTCGAGCCGGATCCCACGCGCGAGTACCCACCAGAGGGTGCCGACGCCTACGGCGCGCTGCCCGACGACCTGCTCGAGCCTCCGACCTCGAACGAGGTGGCGGCCGCGCCAGGCGCGCCCGAGCCGAAGCCTGAGCCCATTGAAGAACCGTTGACGCCTCCCGAGCCAGCCAACGCGGTCGCGGAGGCGTTGGCCGAGTCTGCGCCGACGACTGAGCCCGTAGCCGCTGCGCCAGAGCCAGCGGTCGCGCCCTCGGCTCCCGCCTCCGTTCCCCCGCCGGCTCCGGTCCGTACAGGCCCGCCGCCGCCCCCTTCGCGCACGGGAGCTCCGCGTCCCTCCGGTTCGCCGCCACCCCCACCGCGCCGTACGGCCCC
>DATAKF010000396.1:0-32030 GCA_036261775.1 Polyangiaceae bacterium
GGCCTTTGTTACGTGAGCCAAGAGGGCCACTCGGTCGGGCGAAGCCAAATAGTGTCGGTCGACGGCACGAACGCGGACTTCTCGGTAGGCCACAGCTTTGACGGACCTGAAGTGACCGTGTCCAAGCTCAACTTCTCGCCCATTTGGCGCGACTACTTTGGTGGCCCGAACCATGCGCGCCTAGACGTTGGTCACTACGACGGCGCCGCGGACGACGTGCCCAACTCGCCGATCATGAAAGCGTGCAAAGGGCTGGTAGGCAGCTTCGACGTGCTAGCCGTGGAGTATTCCGAACCCGCCGACGCCCTGCCGTCGCAGACGGACATTCTGCGCCTCGACGTTGACTTCCACTACTCTTGTGCGAATAGCGATGCCGAGCTTCACGGCAAACTACGCTTCACGAAGCCAGAATAGGGGTTCTTCCCCGGACAGTGCGTCGATCTCGAGCTGGTGAGCGGTACGCGCGGCGTTGACCTCTGGGTAGCAGGTTCGATAGCGCGCGCGTCCGCTTTCGGCTAAATCGGCCGCATGATCGTGTTCGGGATTCGGCTCTTCGGGAAGGCGGAGATCGTGCCGGGGGTGTTCTTCATTGCGACACGCTTCTTCCACATCTGCTTCATCCCCCTGATCCCGATGCAGTCGTTCATTCTTTTTGGCGAGCCCAAGGGCGAGGGCGACGGCGCGCCGCTCGGTTCGCTGCACTGGGGCTCAATCAGCATGGCCTACCTGCGCGGCTTGCTGTTTGCGGGCGCGCTGGTGCTGGCCTTCATGGCGTGGAACAAGGTCGAGACCACGCACGCGCCGTGGAGCCAAGCGCGGCCGATGTGGCTGTTGGCGCTCGGCTGCGTGGCGGCTTTTTTCGGCTCGTACCGGCTGGCGCGCGCGACCGTCGAAAGCGTCGAGGCGCTGCGCAAGATCGACGGCGTGCCGTCCCACGTACTGAGCCGCGCCAAAGATCAGCTGAGTCGCTGACCGTCGCTTCAGGCTCAATTTGCGCCCAGCGGAAGGTGCGCGCTGCAAGTCGGCGGATGCCAAGCGTCTCTCGCTGAAGATGCCAACAGAATCGCGGGCTTTCTCGCTAGTCCGGGGACCCCAAAAGCCGGCCTTAAGAGCGCCACGTGGGCGGTCGTTGGACTTTCATGGCGATGGTCCACCTGATCCGGTCTGGGGCGGGAAAGTTGTTGTTGGTCGCCTTGGTGTTGAGTGCGCCGCTCGCCTGCAAGGGCGTTGCTGGCAGCTCGGGCTCGTCGAGCGGGAGCGGTGCAACGCCCGCGGACGGCGCGCCCTTGAGCCTCAACTGGGAGCAGCCCTACAAACTCGTCGCGACTGGCACGAAAGGCGAAGCCACCTTTTTCGCGACCAAGGATGCCGCCAAGCCGCCGCTGAAGCTGGAGGGCTCGTTCCACGGCTTCCCCAAAGGCACCAAAGTCAAATTCGGCACCGACGAGGGTACGCTGGGCGACGGCAGCTACTGGTCGACGCTCGTCGATATCAAGGGTGCGCTCCTCAAGCAATCACTCGACGACCTGAAGGGTCCGATCGACGTCGATCTAGAAGTTTCGATCACTCCGCCCGGCGCTCCCACCGCGACCGTGAAGCTTCAACGCCAGAACTTGAAGGACTCCTTGCGCTTCGCGCTGCTCAAAGCACGTGACGGCGGCGTCTCGTTCGGTGCGGATGACGAAGCGAACGGCAAGCCGCGCGGGGCCGCCGTGCTTGCTAGCTACTCGGATCTCGACTTCGTGGGCTCGGCCAAAGTCCTCAAGGAGCTGGACTGGATCGTGGTCGCCGAAGACCAGCCCCAGCCGCGCATCAGTAAGAGCTGCGCATTCAAACAAGGCGCGACCACCTTGAAAGTCTTCGACGCCAACGTCACGGCTTACAATCGCAGAACCGGCGAGAAGCTGAGCTCAGGGGTCATCAAGGCCTCCGATGAGTGTCCGATGTTTGCCATGGTCAACAAGCAAGACAACACGACCAAGAACACGGTCGCTACGAAGGACGTCGTTGCCTGGGCGCGAGACGCCTTGGCCAAAGGCCCCGCCCCGCAAGCACAAGCGCAAGCGCAACGTGCGCACGTCGAGCCGAGCACACAGAACGTGATGCACTAGGACTTGCCGTGTGACTGGTTTTGCCGGCCAATTTGCGCGAGCAAGCGGATCTGGTCGACGCTCCGCACCACCGCGTTTAGATGGGGGCCATGGCTGACCCCGCCCTCCCTACCTTTCTGGCCATGCTGCAGCGAGAGCTCGGCGCGGACGATGCCTACCTACAACTGGGAGGGAAAGCCTCAGACGGCGCAGGGAGGTACTTTCACACGCTGGCCGAGTCGACCCACGTCGTGGTCGCTTTCGACAATCCCCCAACCGACTCCGCGGCGGTGCATTCGCGCTTGGCGGCGCTGAGCTCGACGTTCCGAGCCACGGTCGAATCCGCAGCCGCGAGCGCAGCTCGACCGCGTCACGCCGCGGATCACGCGGGCCAACGGCTGGACGAGGAGCTCCGGGCGCTCTGCGACCGAGCCGGCGCTCGGCTGGCTTTCGTTTTCGATCTGGACTCACCGGTCATTTGGGGAGCGTCCACGCTCGAGGGCCGAGACGCCGACGCCCTCGAGCGCATCGAACGCGCCGCACAGCAGCTACGCGAACGCCGCGCCGAGCTGCGGCAGGCTCACGGCCACACCCTGCGCATTCCCCTCGAAGGTGACGTGGAAGCGCTGGCGCGCCCCTTTGCCGGCCTCTATGTGCTGGCGCTCCTCTTCCAAGGGCCGCTGTCCGAGCCCATCGCGCTCGGCGCCGTGCTGCACGCCCTCGGCTTGATCGAGCGCCTCGTGCTGGCCACGCCGCCGATCGATCCGGAGCCGGGCGCCAAGATCCTCCGCTTGCACGGCCCCGGCGGGCCTCGCAAAGAGTAGCCGAACGGCGCGGGGGCCAGTTTGACCACGCTTCACAACCCCAGCTCAGTCAGGCCCGGGTGCCCCTCGGGTCGCGGTCCGAGCGGCCAACGAAAGAGCCGCTCGGCTTCGGCAATGGGCACGTCGTTGATGCTCGCCTCGCGGCGACGCATCAAGCCGTGCTCGTCGAACTCCCATTGTTCGTTGCCGTGCGCGCGCTTCCACGCGCCGTGCTCGTCGCAGCATTCGTAGACGAAGCGAACCGCGATGCGGGCGTCGCTGAACGCCCACACCTCTTTGATCAAACGGTAGTCGCGCTCGGCTTCCCATTTGCGTTTCAAAAACGCCTCGATCGCCGCCCGTCCCTGGAAGAACTCCGAGCGATTTCGCCAGCGGCTATCTTCCGTGTAGGCCAAAGCCACTCGCGCCGCGTCTCGGCTGTTCCAGGCGTTTTCGGCCATACGGGCCTTCTGGGCGGCGGTTTCTGCGTTGAATGGCGGCACGGGCGGGCGGGTCATGGAGTTGGTCCGAATTGAGGAGTGAATGTGGAGACCGCGACGGCTCAGCCGCCGTACTCTCCAAGCGGGCTGACCACGGGAAAGTCGACGTCGGTTGCCAACGCGCTGTTCACGTAGTTGGTCAAGGTGTTGAGCGCGACGTGCAAGATGATCTCGACGAGCTGGGCGTCGTTGTAGCCCGCGTTCCTGACTGCCTGAACGTCCACCTCGGTGACGTGTCCGCGCTGTTTCACCAACTTGCTGGCGAAGGCCACGGCGACGTTGGCCTTCGGGTCTGAAGAAGCGCCGCGCTGGTTGTTCACCATTTCTGCCTCGTCGAGCTTGGCAATGTTCTTTCCGAGGTAGGTATGGGCCGACAGGCAGTAGGTGCAGGCGTTGGCGTCGGCGACGGTCAGCGCGATTCGATTGCGGGTGCGGACGTCGAGCTGGCCTTTGCCCAGAGCGCCGTTGAGCCCTAGGTAGCCCTCGAGTCCCGCCGGGCTGTTGGCCACGATGCGGAACAGATTGGGCGCGCTGCCAAGCTGCTTCTTGACGGCCTCGAGCAGGGGCTGGGCGGCGGCGGGTGAGGCTTCGATGCTGGCGGGGGTGGGAATGCGTGACATGGCTGATTTCCTTCTGGATTGGCGGCGGGATGCGTTCGTCCGTCGCCCAACCAATCTGTGTCATTGCCAACGCATCAGCAATCCACAGACTTGGAACTTCACTCGTGCAATTGTTGCAACAATGGATCGCTTGGAAGCCATGAACGCCTTCGTTGCTGTCGCTGATCTGAGCGGGTTTGCTGCGGCATCGCGCCGCTTGGGCCTGTCGGCCTCGGGTGTGACACGGCTCGTCGCCGCGCTGGAGGAGCGGCTGGGCACCCGGCTACTGCAGCGCACGACCCGACAAGTCACGTTGACCGACGCCGGCGCGCGCTACCTCGACCGAGCGCGTCGCATCTTGGCTGACGTGAGCGAGGCCGAGAGCGCTGCGCAAGCCGAGCGCACCGTGCCCAGCGGTCGCTTGGTGGTGACCGCGCCCAACATGTTCGGGCGCCTACACGTGGCGCCGCTGGTGTGTGCCTACTTGAACAAGCACACCGGAGTCACGGCCGAGCTCACGCTGACCGATCGCGTCGTCAACCTCGTCGAAGATGGCGTGGACATCGCCGTACGCATCGGTACGCTCGAAGACTCGAGCCACGTCGCGCGAGGCGTGGGCGCCACGCGCCGGGTAGTCGTCGCTGCGCCGAAATACCTCAAGCGCCACAAAGCTCCCGCGACGCCGGATGCCATCGCCAAGCACGACGTCATCCAATTCACCGCCCTCAACCCCACCCCCGAATGGCGCTTCGTCCGAGATGGTAACGAACAACGCGTGCCTCTGGTGCCTGGCTTCGTGACCAACAGCGCCGACGCCGCCATCGGTCACGCAGAGCTGGGCGGGGGTCTGGCCATGGTGCTCGCCTACCAGGTGGCCGACGCCGTACGCGCGGGGCGGCTAAGCGTGGTGTTGGCCGACTTCGAGCCAGCCCCGCTGCCCATCCACCTCGTGTACTCATCGACCCGGCTGCTCTCGGCCAAGGTCCGAGCCTTCGTGACCTTGGCCACCGCAACCTGTGACTGGCGCTTCGTCGAGCTTTAGGCCGGAAGACGAATCTGTCCGCCCGGGCAGCCCTGGTCGAGACCTTGGGGGTTGCGAGCATCCTGGAGACGCCCGATCACCCGGGCCACCTCAAGCGTTGGGTCGGGTTCTGGGAGTACGAAGAAATGCCATCCATCCGCGGCGACCTGCGGCCTCCCGCGGCGTGGTGGCGTCGAGCTCACGGTGTGCAGCGCGCCGCGCTGGACCGGCTCTTTCCGCAGGCACGACTGGAGCGTGCGCGTTCTCCCCAGTGAGCGAGCAGCGGCCGCTCGAGCGCGGCACGTCGAAGCTACCCAAAAAGGAGACCAACCCGGCGCGCGAGCTCTCTCCCGGTGAAGTGCTGGCGATCGAGTACCATGGTCGTTGGGTCGCTGGCGCGGTCGTGGGGCGGCACGTGGAAGGAAAGCGCTTACTGCCCGTCGTCGAGCTGTATCGCGGCTCCTGGGCGTCGGAGCCCACACTCGAAGCGCTGGCCTCCGTCCCGGCTCGCGTCGTGGGTCCATTCCTCGAAGCGCCACATTGGCGTCGCGAACCGCTCGCGCTCGACGGGCTCGAGCTGCTCGGTCCCGTCATGCCCGCTGCTTTGAAAGTGCTCGGCCACGCTACGTCCCTGCCCGATGCGCGCGGCCTCCCCGAACGAGGTTACCGCTTGGTAGCCGCTCGAAACCTACTCTACCTGCTCAAGACGTTGCAGACGCCCTCGCTGGCGCCAGAGCAGATCTGAACGTAGACGCCGTCGAGGAAGGCTCAGGCGTTCTCAGCGGCTCCAAAGGAGCCCCTTCGGCCGCAAAATCGCCGAGATTCTTCCCTGAGGACCCGGTCGTTTGGCTTCCAGCGCCGCGTAGGCGACTGGCTCGAACCGGCTCGCGCGAGGCGCTGACATGGCCCGAGACCCCTACGCGGCTTGTCGCTATCCCGTCGTTTATTCGAAGGGGCCGTCGCAGTAGCCCGAAGGCTGGCACGGGTTGGGCGAATCTACCGTTGATACGCAGTCGGAGTCTTGATGACAGACGACCCCGTAGAAGGTCGCGGGGCCGCAACTTGCCCAGTGTCTGCTCACCGCACAAACCTCGTCGGACGGACAGTCTTCAGGACCATCGCAGGATGAATAACCGGTGCCGTCAGGTGCTCCCTTCTCCATGCATTCGGTCGTACTCGCGGCGCAGCCGATGTCGCCCGGGCAGCAGAGCAAGCCCGGTGTGCACGTGTCATAGCCGCATGCGATGTACCCAGCGCGATCGTCACCTGGCGTGCTCGGATTGTCTTGGTCCTCGGTCGGCGGGATGTACCTGTTGCAGTAGACGACGGCGGTCGCCCTGTCCATGCACACGCCGTCAGCGTCCACCACCAGTACCTCCAAGTCGACCGGACCCGCCGAGGTGCAGGTGAGCTCCACGTGGGGTGTATCCGCCCCCGACAGGCTGCCCCGGCTGGCCCACCATTCGTAGAAGAAGCTCGAATCGGCGTCGTCGGCGGTGACCGATAGAGAAATCACCTCTCCAAGCATCGCTTCGGATGGCTCAGCCGACAACGAATCGATCCGGGGACAGTGATGAACCGAGCCGTCGATCGCGACGCCACCAGTGGTGCCTTCCCGCTGGCAGTAGACATCGACCGTCGCCGAAGCGGTTTGGCCGGCGACGATGTCGAACGCTCCCGCGCCGCTGCACTTCAAAGTGGGGTCATCGGCGTCGGTCGCGCTCAGGGTGACTTCGAAATGGCCCACCGGAATGCCTCCGATGAGCGCCGAGATGCGCGTGCTCTTCGTCACGTCCACTTCGGTGCTTCGGCTGTAGTCATCGCCCGTGATCGTCACCGTGACGCTATTCAGCGTCACGCCTTTCGTCTCGAGCGCAAGCGCCAGCGACCCGGAATCTTCAGCCTCTCCTCCACCCGCCGAGCCACAGCCGAGCATGGCAGCGGCAACGGGCAACCAGTACGCAATACGGTTCATGGCTATCCTCCTCGATGAAGCGCCGAAGCGCTCGCTGAGTGCACAACGCCAAGGTCAACTGACCTCGCGCGACTTCCTCTCTATCAGCCCGTGCTCGCGCGCAGTTGCAGCCAATTGCCTCGGGCGTCACGCATCGTGGCGAAATCGCCAACGTTAGCGCCGGCGGAGTGAGGCCCGTTGACGATCTGCCTGCGAGATGACGCACTACTTCGCGTTGACTCGGAGGGTCCACAACCGTTGTCCTTTCAATTGAGGCCATCGGTGGAGGAGACGTGCCAGCCGACGCGATCGCCAGCGGCGCCAAAAGGAGCGGCGCAGATGCCCGGCACGGACGTCTCGCGCCGCATTGGACCGACGAGCACGTAGCCGTGCTCATCGAGCTCGACTCCGAGCGCCCGGACGAGGTCGAGTTGTCGCTGCGGAGGGTGCGCGAAGAGCGCTGCGCAAGCGACCGTGGTCGTTTGACCGCCGCGCGGGCTAGAGGCTTGGCCGTCCCATCCCCAGTGTAAGCAGCTCGAAGAACGCCGCGATGGCGCTCTGCCCCAGGCGGCGTTCCACCCCAAGCGCCAACGCTACCGCGCCGAGAAGCTGCTCGACTACTTGGCACCGACACGCGCGCTCGCCTGAGCCGGGATGCTCCGAGCCACCCGAATCCGGTGAGGCCTTGGTTCCTGCCACCGACGGCTCCTGATCCGCCCGGCTGCCGCCGCGCGCAGGGCCCCGTCCCCCCTGGCCTGCAGTCGAGAGCGGACCACCTACGGAGCGCTCTCGTCCCCAGGCAGCGCACGATTTCGCTTCTATCAAACGCTATGTTAGCCCCGTTATTGCCTCGCCAATTTTCGCAACTCGCAACGGCTGGTAGCCATGACCGAGCTAATGAACCTCGAGCCGACCATCAACGAACGCGGCGAACGGGCCAGCTGTCAGTCGTCCCGATTGATGCGCGAGTCGCAACGAGGCGACTCGCGGCATTGCGCACCCGCATTCGCGTTTCGGTTAGGCTTCGCTGAGCTTCGACGCAGGATGGCGCGCGCCTTAGTAGTGGTGGCGTCGATGGCCAGCGTGCTGCTGACAAGCAGCGCTCACGCTGCCGATGAGCTGCCGTTCGATGGTCGTGATCGCTACACGCTGTTCGACCGGCACCTCCAAACTCGGCAGCTGAGCTTGCAGCTCGAGGCGCCAGATCAGCGCTTTCGCGTGGGGCGCAGATGGGACGCGCTGCGGGCAGCTGGCGACGTGCAGATCGGCACGCAACAGACCTACGGACACGGCGAGCAAACCCACTTTCACGGCTTTGCCATCGCCGACACGTTCGCGAGCATGCGGTTGCTGCCCGAGTTGAGCGTGGGCGTGAACCTGTTGATCTTCAATCCGAGCGCCAGCGACGGCTATCGCGTCTCGTCGAGTGTGAAGCCAGGCGTGGCGCTGGACGCCGGTGCGAACCTGTTTCGCATCGCTGGCAGGCCGCTGCGACTCGGGGTCACCGGCACCGATTTGGGCACGATCACGCTCGGCAACGGGCTGCTCTTCGAGCAGGGGCAGTTGGAGGGCATGCTCGCTTGGCTCGACTACGGCGACGCTTCGCTCAGTTACATGTACGGGGGCCGCTCGTTGTGGGACGACGACGACTTGATCCGAACGCAGCTGTCGCTGTGGGCGGGGCGGCTGCGTTTCATGTTCGTGGAGTGGCAATCGCAGTATCAGTTGCTCAAGCCTGGAAGTCCGCTGTTGTTGGACTCGCGGCGCGTAGCCCGCTACGCCGACGTGGCGCTCGACCTGCCGCTGCCGGCGGGCTTTCGCAGCGCTGTGGAGTACGCGGTACGGTTTCGTGATCCATGGCGCAGCGCGGCACTGCTACGCGTCGATTGGCTACGGCGCGACCTCGGGGCCCTGCAGATGCACTTGGGCTACCAATTCCGCTTCTATCAGCACGGCGCCGGCCCGCGTAATTTCGCCGTGCCGCCGAGCGAGCCTTTCAGCTTTCCCTATCAAGAAGACACGTATGTCACCAATCCCTTCGAGTACTTGGGCCTTGGCGAAGACTTCGACCAATGGTCGCACACGCTGATGTGCGAAGCGCGCTTCGAGCTCGCGCGAGGCTTGCAGCTGTTTGCCAACGAAGAGCTGTGGCAGCGCACGGCCAGCGCCTTTTCGCGCAGCGCAGCGAGCGCCGCGACTGCCGAGGGCTTCACCGCCCCCGGCGGCCGCCTGAAGGGCTACTACACCGCTGGGGTCAGCTACTACCCCTGGCGCACCTTGCCGCATCGCGCCGACGTGCTCATCACGAACAAGCAGGTGCCGGGCGAGGCGCAAGAGACAGTCGTTCGCTTCGCGCCCGGGCGCTACTACGTGCTCCGCTTTCGCGCGCAGTTCTGAGCGACCAGATGCCGCGCTGCGCGTCTTGCAAGGTCGAGCTGGGGTGGCCGCCCCAAGGCGGTGTGCCGGTGCCGTAGCCGATGGCGGGCCAGTAGTTGATGGCGACAGTGCCGTAACGCAGCTCATCGGCCGCGCGGTTGCTCCACCACGCTGAGCAACGGGCAAAACGGCTCCGCGGAAGCAAGTTGCGTCGCGTTTGAACTGCGTGCGAATCGACGAAGCGCTGACCGGCACCGCCGATCACGGCAATGCGGAACACCACCTCGTGCTGCTCGGGCTCTACGGCGGCCATGGCGGCTGCACACTAACCGCATCTCATCGCTTCGCGTCGAGCAGCTCGCGCACGGCCGCTGCCAAGTCGACGGGTAGAAAGGGCTTTTGGTCGCGGCCTCGAGCCGCTCTCGAACAGAGCTACCGGCACGCTGGCACTTGCCGGTAGGCCCCCCGTGACGTACTTTTCAGGACGAACGGGGTGGATGGTCGAATGAGACGAGCACGTTGGGTCGTGGCATTGATATCGGCGATGCTGTCGGCGGGGGCTTGTGGCAAGGCCACCCGTTTGCCGCCCGGTGCCAGCGGCGAAAGCGCGGGTGGCAGTAGCGCCGGCGAGGAGGCCCTGACGGACGGGGGTTCGTCGATGACGATGTCCAGCGGCGCCACCGCGACAGGCGCTGGGGAGGCATCGAGCGCATCCGGCGCTGCAGGCGTCGTCGGCGCCGGTGGCATTTCCGACGCCGGTGGCGCTTCCGACGCCGGTGGCGCTTCCGGCGCAAGTGGCGCCCCCCCTACAGGCGTCGTGGGCAACGACTGCAACGGTGATCCATTCACGCTCGATCCAGAGATCGTACGGCGCTGCGTGCTGCTGAATCGCTGCTCTTCCTTCGGCTTCAGCGTTTCGGAGTGCGTCTCCTCGTGGCCGTCCTTCATGAGCTTTCATCTGAGCAATCGGGGGACGAGCCGTCAGCCTTCCCAGCTCTGGCAATTATTGCCGTGCGTCGATGCACCACTCGCGACTTGCGACGACGTGGCGGCGTGCATCCTGCCCGATCCGGAAGCCTCCAACAGCCAAGGGCAGACCAACGCCGAGACGTATTGCGATGGAGCGGTGGCACACACGTACCGGCAAGGCGAGGAGCCGCGGAGCGTAACCATCGACTGCGCAGCCCACGGCCTGGCCTGCCGAGTGAACCGGTACACCTCCTACTACGCGGCGTGTGTGACGCCAGACTTGCCCTTCGACATCTGCGACGGCAGCAAGGATGGTGTCAGATGCGAGGGGAACGTGGAGACCTATTGCAACAAGCAAGGTGAACGCTACGGCTTCGATTGTTCGAAACTGGGCCTCGGATGCGGTACGGGCGAGATCGACTCGGTAGTCGATGCCAATTGGATTGATTGTGCGCCCGGTGGGTGCAGGCACTACTACGGCAATGCCGACGAGTGCGACGGAGACGACTTGATCCTCAAGTTCGGCTTATACGAGGGCGGCGCTCGCGTGCCCGGGGGCTGCGCCGAATAGTCTTCGGGTGCTGCGCGCTTCGAGGCCAGCGTGAGGCCCCCGTGTGCCCGGACCTAGCGTACTAGGCTCTTGCAGCCCAGCTCGACGCGCAGTGCGCTCTCGGCGTGTGCCTGAGCGCTCGCGCGCTCACAGGACGACTTTCACATATCGAGGCGCGAAGGGGCACCGGTGGCGGGGTCGACGTCGTAGTGCCAGCCGCCGCTCGCTGTACACGCGGCAGGGCCCGAAACGCGCGGCAAGACGAGCCGACCATCAGCGCCGTCGACCACGACGTTCCCGGCGTCGCAGTCTAGGTGCGAGCCCGTGGTTCGGGTACGCCGATAGCAGCGGCAAGCCGTACGTCCGCGGAGCAGCGCGACCTGCTGGGCGTGGCCAAACGCGCTAGAGAAGTCGAGGCGTTTCTGAAGAGGCGAGGCGTCCCGCTGCAGTTCAGCGCCGTCGTGGATTGGGTACACGAAGCGGACGGCGGCCAGCGCCCGATCGGCACTTAGCGCCGTTCCAGGCGACCAGCACTTTGTCGTCCAGCAGCGGCGTGCCGCTGCGTAGCCGTCTCGCGACCGCGCGCGAACGTTGCGTGCGCTGCCCGGAGGGGAGGGACAAACCGTTTGCTGATGCTCAGCGAGGGATCGCGCGTACGTTCGAGACGCAGAAGTCGAAAGGAACAGGCGACTTCGTGTTGGTAACCACCTGCCAGGCAAGTCTGACGATCGCGCTCTCGCTCGTCGTAGCGCTCGGCCCGCCGGGCGTCTTCCAGCAAAATGCGCGCAAGTCTTGGAACGCAAATTCGTTCTCACCCGGCTTGATGGGCTTGGCAGGAGGGTTGCAAAAGGACCCTTCGCCGCCCTCGATGGCGAAGCGCAGCGACGTTGAAGCGGGGATCGCGCCGCCTGAGAGGGTGAACGCGAAAGCTTCGATGCCCGATGCGTCGTAGGGGAGCGGCAAATCGCCTTCGCCCGTGGAGGGATCCAGCGGCTGATTCAGGTTGAGGGCGATGATCGCGCCGAACGCTTGGGCGAAGCAATCCACGGCTGGAGGCGCGGGCGTGCAGCTCAAGTCTACCTGCGCGGCTGTGCCCTTGATGCAGAGCTGGCCCGGAGTCGAGCGGTCTTCGACCAGGCCGCTTTGGGTCGCCGCGTCGGCAAATGCGAACATCGCCCCCTGAATCCCGAGCACGTTGCTCAGGCCGTCGACCCAACCGTCCACGGCAACGAGCGGCACACCCGGGATCGGCATTTCCATACCCGAGCCGAGGCCGCCGGCGCCCGCTGGCATCTCCGGAGTGACGTGCGGTGGCGCGTCCGTGGGCGCTCCAGCCGCCGTGGGCGCTCCAGCCGCCGTGGGCGCTCCAGCGGTGGTTCGCTCGCCCCCGGTCCCCGCCGCCTCGGGCGCAGGTGGGTCGCCCTCGGTCTCACCCAACTGCCCGACTCTCCCACCGCAGGCTGCGCACGTTACGGCGACCGCCACGGACCAGAACCGGATACTCATGCACCCGTTCATAGCTGGAACGGACACCGGCTCAAAGCTCTTCGAAAATGCTGGCCAGGGCGTCCCGCCGTTGGTTCCTGAACTGCGTTCGCGTCAGTTTCGGAGTCGTGCGAATGCCGAGCAAACCTGCCTCGTACTCGGCGCCTCAGCGCGGAACCTTCGTCGGCGGCGGGCCCTTGGCGGCTGCCGCGGCCTGCTCGGCGGCCTTCTTCGACAGCGCGTCGAGCAGCTTTGCGTTCGCTGCGGCGGCGCTGTCACTCTTGGTCAAGACAGCGGCGCCCAGCACCAGTTTACCGTTGGACCAAAGATCGTACTCGAGCGTGACGCCGTCGTAGACGTGGCGCTCCGAGAAGGCGTCGGTTTTACTCGAACTACGTGCCGGTGAAGACGCGACGCATCGGCTTGGGCTCCGGCCCGAGCAGCGCAGCCTGTACCACTTTGAAACGCGCGGTCTCGATCGCGTTCTTGCGCCACACCAGGTTGACCGGGTTTTGCGGCGCCGCGCGTCGCGGCAGCAGACGGCGCAGTCGGCCGTGCTCGACTGCGTTGCTCACCAAATAGTTGGGCAGCACCGCCACGCCAAAGCCCATTTCGCAGAGGTGCAGCATCTCGTCCAGGTTGGCGACCGAGCAAGCAACATTGAGCGGAGATACCGCGCGCTTTCCGACCACGCTTCGCCACCAGGCGTCGTGCATCGGACGGCTCTCGTCGTAAATGATGAAACGCTGCTGCGACAGCTCTTTGGCGGTGCTGGGGGCGGGCGCGCCGCCGAGGTAGCTGTCCGCGCACACCGCCCAAAACTCCTCCACGAAGATGGCCTTCGAAGCCAGCAGCGGTGACTCCACGCTCTCCGCCATGAGCATGACGTCCAGTAAGCCCGACTGCAGTTTGGGTAGAAGCAGCGAGGGTGCGCCGAAGCTGATGCTGAGCCGCAGCTCGGGGTAGAGCCGCAACAGCCACGCCACACGCGCGCGCAGCCACAGCCGCGCGAACGGCAGCACCCCGCCGATGCGCACGCTGCCGCGCACGTTCATGCCGTCGTCGAGCAGGCCCTCCAGCGCTTCGTCGATGGGCGGCAAATGCTGGCTGATGACCTCGACCAAGCGCTGTGCGTCCGGCGTGAGCTTGGCGCGACGCCCGACGCGCTCGAACAAACGAAAACCGAGCTGCGCTTCGAGCGCGCGCATTTGGTGGCTGATCGCCGACGGCGTCAGCCGTAGGCGCTGCGCGGCCTCAGCGAAGGTGCGGCCCGAGCCCAGCTCGCACAGCGTGGGCAGCAGCGCGTAATTGATGAGCATATCTCATCAATAACACAAGACCTTTTCAATTGTCTCAGCTCTCGCCGCTACCTATATCCACGGTGCGCCGCCAAATCGGCGCGGAACAGCGAGGGATTCGATGGCGACACCGAAACGCATTCTCATGATCGTTACCAGCCACGCCAAGCTCGGCGCTACCAACACCAAGACCGGCTTTTGGCTGGAAGAACTAGCCGCGCCGTACCTGGAGTTTTCGAGGCAGGGCGCGCAAATTGACATCGCGTCACCCGCCGGCGGCAAGCCCGCTGCCGATCCCAAGAGCGAGAGCAACCCGACGCCGACCGTGCGCGCGTTCCTGGACGACGCCAGCGCCAGCCGCAAGCTTTCGGACACCAAGCGCCTGGCTGATGTCAGCGCGGACTACGACGCTTACTTCGTGGTTGGCGGTCACGGCGTGATGTGGGACTTGTCCGAAGACGCCAGCCTGAAGCAGCTGCTGGCAAGCGCCTACGAGCGTGGCAGCATCGTGGCGGCGGTGTGTCACGGTCCGGCTGCGTTGGTCAACGTGCGGCTCACCAACGGCCACTACCTTGTCGCGGACAAGCGCGTAGCAGCCTTTACCAACGCCGAAGAGGCCGCCGTCGGCCTGGACAAAGTCGTGCCGTTCGCGCTCGAGTCGATGCTCAAGGAGCGTGGCGCCAAATACGAGGCTGCGCCGAACTGGACCTCGTTCGCGATCCGCGACGGTAACTTGGTCACGGGCCAAAACCCCGCCTCCAGCCTGGCCGTCGCCAAGGCGACGCTCGACGCGCTCGCCTGAAAGGAGGCACGAATGGCACCGGATTTTGCGCGCGGCGCTGTCAGGGCGCTGCTGGGAGCTGCCCTTGCATTGCTGGGCTGCCAGCCCCGACCAGCCACGGAATCGACCGCCAGCGCGCCCGCGGCGGCGGCCGCTGCGGCCAGCGCTCAGCCAACGCCCGCGTCACGGGGTCCGGTGCTGGTCGTGCTGTCCAGCAGCAACAGCTTGCCGCTGAAAGGCGGAAAAGCGCTGCCCACCGGCTACTTCTTGAACGAGCTGATGGTACCCGTGCAGGCGCTCACGCGAGCCGGCTATCGGCCCGTGTTCGCGACGCCCGCCGGTGGCGCGGCCGTCATGGACAAGCACTCGGACAGCGCGAGCTTCTTCCCGAACGAAGCCGAATACCGACAGGCCAAGCAGGCGCTGCAGCAGCTGAACGAGTTGCGGCAAACGCGCGCGCTTTCGGAGGTCCTGCGCGAAGGCTTAGAGCCGTACCGCGGTGTCCTTGTTCCCGGCGGGCACGCTGCGATGGGCGATCTCAGTGAGAATGCGCAGCTCGGCCAGGTGCTGCGCCACTTTCATGATGCGCGCAAGCCGACGGGCGTGATCTGTCATGGTCCGGCGGCGCTGCTGTCCACGTTGCCACGCGTGCACGACTTTCAGGTTGCGCTCGCCAGCGGAGACACGGCCCAAGCCAAGCAGGCCAGTGCGGGTTTTCCGTACGCCGGCTACCGCCTGACCGCCTTCAGCACGACCGAAGAAAAAGCCGTGGAAGACGGCGGCGCTAGCGCGTTTTTGGGCGGTCTCGTGCTGTTCTATCTCGACCAGGCGCTCACGGCGGCTGGCGCACACGTGGACGTCGGCGAGCCGTTCAAGAGCCATGTGGTCGTCGATCGCGAGCTGATCAGCGCGCAGCAACCGGCGTCGGACGGAGCCTTCACGCGGGCCTTGCTCGAGGCGCTAGCCAAGAACGACTCAGGCGGGGCTGCGCCTCGCCAGTGAATCCGCTGCGCGCCCTCGCGCGTGGCTTTCGACAAAGGTAAGGGACCATGTTTTTACGATCTCACTACGCCTCATTGACACTGCTCGCGCTGGCCTTTGGTTGTGCCAGCAATCCTCCGCCCGCTGCCGAGACGCCGGCTGAATCCCCGGTGTCTGCCCCGGCGGTTGCGACGGAAAGCAGCGCTGTCGCTGCCCCGGCGGCGGCCGCTCTGGGGACCATCGCCACGTTCGAGGCTGCCAAGGGCGGCTTGCCGGAAGGGCTCGCCGTACAAGGCGCCTTCGCGTACGTCGGCCTCGCGCCCACCGGGCAGATCATGCGCGTGGCGCTGGCTGACGGAACGGTCAGCCCCTACGCGGCTCTGCCGACGCCGGCCGCCAACAAGGGCTTCATGACGGGCATGGAGTTCGACGCTTCGGGCCAGCTGTACGTCGCGCTGGCCTCCTTCGTGGATAAGCCCCAGGCCGGCATTTACCGTGTCTTGGCCGACGGCAGCCAGACCAGCTTGTTCGCCGCGCACGAGCGCATGTCGTTTCCGAACGGCATTGCGCTGGCGGACAAGGGCGAGTTGTTCGTGACCGACTCGGGCACTGGCGCCGTGTTCCGGGTAAGCGCTGCCGGCAAGGCGACTCCGTGGTCCACGAGCGAGTTGCTCAAGGGCGACAAGGACTATTGCGGCAAGGGAGTCGGTGCGTCCTTCGATATCGGCGCGAACGGCATCGCCCGCATTGGCAACACGGTTTACGTGGCGAACAACGACCGCGCCAGCATCGTGCGCATCCCGATCAGCGCCGACGGCAGCGCGGGGACGCCCAGCGCGCTGGCCGGCCCGGACTGCGCGATGCTCGGCGGTGCCGATGGCCTGGTGGCCGACACGGCCGGTAACCTAGTCGTCGCCACGAATCGCTTGAACCGCATCATCCGCGTCTCGCCGTCGGGCAAGCTCGAAACGCTCGCTGAGGGCTCTGCGTTCGACTTCCCGGCCAGCGTCAGCATTCAAGGATCGGAGCTTTTTGCCACGAACTTTGCGCTCGCCAACGCGATGGGCGGCAAGCCGGCGCGCCCTGGGCTACTCAAGTTGCGCTACGCGCTCTAGTAGCAGCGGCGAAGGTGCGGGGCGGTGTTCTTGCTTTGCTCAACAGCGCCGCTCCGTGCGTTAATGGATAGTGAGGGACGCCGACTAGGTTGGGTGACTTAACTCGCGGGCACACGCACGTCGCGAGACTGGAGGAACGTGACACTTCTGCTGGCATTGGCGCGCTGTGGAGAGCGCGAAGTGATCTCTTCGGCTTTTGAACAGCTCGGGCACGTGGTCGAGCTGTGCTCGGATCTGAAGTTGATCGTGGGCCAAGCGCTGGCAAGCTATTGCGACATCGTGCTACTCGACGCCGCGTTCGCACGCGATCACCTATCCGGCATTTGCGCGGAGCTCGGCGCTCACCCCTCGGTCGGAGTGGTGGTGGTGGCCGATGGGCTGGACGGGTTGGCGCGCGCGGCGCTGCTCGAGCACGGCGCGGACGACGTCGTTTCCCGGCCCTTCGAGCTGCGCGAGCTACTCGCGCGCATGGAAGCCGTTCTGCGGCGGGTTGCGCGCAGTACACGCAACCTCCGAGTGGGTCGCATCACCGTGGTCGAGCGCGAGCGTACCGCCTACGTTGACGACGCGCGCATCGACTTGACCGCGCGTGAATGGAACCTGCTGCGCTATTTCGTGCGGCGCGCCGATCACACCGTCACGCGTGCAGAGGTGCTTGCCAACGTCTGGTCGGGCGCACAGAGCCCAGGCAGCAACGTTCTCGACGTGCACATCGCCCACCTGCGGCAAAAGCTCGGGGATGTTGGGCGTCAGCTGCTGTGCGTGCGTGGCGTCGGCTATCGCTTGGAGGCCGGGTCTGGTGCGGTCGAATGACATGCGCGCTTGGTTTCAATTGCGTTTCCGCGCACTCGTGAGCGTGAGTGAAAATACGACTCTTGTGTTAACGCGTATTCATGGAAAGTTAAGTTGAAGCTTTGCGCGTAGCGACTACAAGGTGGGTGTGCGTAGGGGCGAGTAATCGACTTCGACGCGAGTGGGTTAGGTCGCGCGCCTGAGCGGCGCCAAGCAGTGGAGGAGGCCAATTTGAAAAGGGAGATTGCCGCCGCAGAGCGGCTGGGCGAAGATCTGGACTCGCATAGCAGTCCGTCCGCGTCTGATGTGACGACGTTCGTGCGCGCGCTAGTCGGCAGCGACTTAGCGACGACAGAGCATTTCGAGAAGGACGTCTATCTCGAGGGCATCATTGCCAAGCCGTGGGGGCATGAATATCGAGTCTACGCTGACTTGCTGTATGACGTGTGGAAGCTGAGCATTTCGCCCGGCGAACGCACCTCGACGCACTGTCATCCGCGTAAAGAAACAGCGCTGCTTTGTTTGTCTGGTCGCGGGCGCGTCATGCGCCTGAACCGCGAGTACGAGATCGCGGCCGGTGACATGGTGACGCTTCGCAAGGGCGTTTTTCACGCCACCGAAAACATCGGTGACGAACCGTTGGAGCTGATTGAGGTGGAGACGCCGCGCAACAAGCTCGACTTGGTGCGCGTGGTGGACAAGTACGGCCGGCAAGGGCAGCGCTACGAGACGCACACGGTGGCAGGCGCCATCGCGCAGCTCGAGCCGGTGGCGCAGGTCTCCGGCGCCAAGCTGCGCGCGCTGTCGCTGCATCACGTCTACGGCTTGGAGGTCGTGAGTGGTGCCGAGCTCGCGGGCAGGGCGCATGGAGACGTGTTGTTTGCTGTCTCACTCTCGCTGCGAGACGCCTTCAAGCACGACATTCGCGTGGTGCGCGCGGAGGGATTCTTGGCGGGCCTACGCACCGATCCGAGCGAGCTTTATCTGGTTATTACGCGCCAGCAGCGCGCGTGTGGTCGTGCCAATCAAGAACAGGAGTAGTCAATGTATCGCGCAGTCATCATCACGGGTCCCGGTTTTCAAGATCACGACGTCGTCTACACGTACTACCGATTCAAAGAGGAAGGGTGGCACGTCGATGTGGCCACCAAGAACGGTATGGCGGTCGTCGGCAAGTACGGTGTGCCTCTGCCGATGGACAAGCTGGCGTCTCCGAACGTCGCGTTCGAAACCTTGTCGGTCGACAAGTACGACACCGTGATCCTCACAGGGGGTCACGAGGCGCCCGATCGCGTGCGGCAGGATCGCAAGGTGCTGGACTTCGTGGCGGGCATGAACGCCGCCGGCAAGGTCGTGGGCGGCCTCTGCCACGGTCCGTGGATCATGATCTCGGCCAAGGTGATGAAGGGCAAGACCGCCTGCGCCTACGTGGGCATGGTCGACGACATGGTGAATTCGGGTGCCAACGTCATCGAGTCGGACGTGGTCGTCGACGACAACATCATCACCTGTTCGTACTATGCGTACGCTGGCAAATTCATGCGCTCGGTGTTCGAGACCGTGGCCAAGAAGGCCAGCACACGCGCCAAGTTGGCGGCGGTCTGAGGAGGATGGCGCTCATGCTCAAAGCTCTTGCCCTCGATTTCGACGGTGTCATTTGTGACGGGTTTGGAGAGTGTGTGCTGGTGACCTGGTACGCTCAGCGTGGCGCGCGCCTAGCTGATTTCAGCGCAGCGGGCATGAGCGCCATCCCGGCTCGATTCGTACGGCAGTTCTCGCACTGCCGCGCGTTCGCCAAACACTTGCCTCACTTCTACACCAGCTTCCTCGACGGTATCGAGGGCGTGCGGACTCAGGAAGAGTTCGAGGCTCTGTACGCGACCGCGCCTACGGCGGACGTGGAGGCTTTCGTGACCGCGCTCAACGCCTATCGAGGCAGCGTGCGCGAGCTGTTGCCGGAGCGCTGGCTGTCGGAGCAAGCCCTGTACCCGGGCATGGCCGATTTCTTGCGCCAGAGTCCATGGCCGCTCTACATCGTGACGGCCAAGGACGCGGCGTCGGTGGCTAGCATCTTGGAGCACGCGCAGGTACCGTTCGAGCGTCGGCGCATCTTCGGTGAGCAACGTGACAAGCGCGCAGCGCTTGGCCAGATCTGCGGCGCCGAAGCCTTGCTGCCCACCGAGCTCGGCTTCTTGGACGACAACGTGCTGAACGCCGCTGCGGCAAAGCACGCCGGTTTCCGGGCATTTTGGGCGCTGTGGGGTTACAGGGCGCCTGACCACGTGCAGATTGCCGAACGCCATCAGCTCACCGGCCTCAGCCTGGAGCAGATTACGCTCGGGCGCGATTGGAGTTTTGCCGCATGAAATTCTTGCATGCCATGTTGCGTGTTCGAGATCCCAAGCAGACGCTGCACTTTTACTGCGAGCTGCTCGGGCTACAGCTGCTGCGCAAAGCAGACTACGCGGGCGGACGCTTCTCGCTCTACTTCTTGGCGACCGCGCCGGGCGAGTCGGAGATCGAGCTCACGCACAATTGGGATCCGCGCGAGTACTCGGCTGGCGACAACTTTGGTCACCTGGCGTTTCGGGTGGAGGATATCTACGCGGCGTGCGCGCGGCTCGCCGCTGGTGGCGTGACCATCCTGAGGCCACCGCGCGACGGCCACATGGCCTTCGTCAAGGACCCCAACGGAATTTCGATCGAGCTCTTGCAGCACGGCGCTTCGCTGCCACCACAAGAGCCGTGGGTCAGCATGCCCAACACGGGTAGCTGGTAGGCGCGCGCTCAGACGACACGTGAGTCGTTCGAGTAGCCGGCGTCGCGGCGGTCGGCGTCTCCCGCTGAGCCGTCCCTGATCGTGTTCGGGAGTCGTACCAAACTGCTCCTGCAGCGCGCTGGGCTGCATGCCGAAGTACAAGTCGGTCAACAACGAGCCGTCGAAGAAACCGTACTCGATGATCGAGCCGTCGGCACTCCAGCCCAGGGAGCTGCGGTGGAACGCATTTTCGCTCCCGCCCCACGAGTCGCCGACAATCACACCCTTGTCGTGCCTCCCGGTTTGCCGCTTGCGGTTCGCTCCTGGTTGCGCTCCGCTCCAATGAATGCCCGGGAATTTCGCGATCGGCGCTTGCGGCTCGAGCAGCCAAAGGGCTTCAGCGTCCCCTTGGGCTTGAGCGCTTGGTTGACCCTGGTAGTCGAAGTTGTAGCGAGCCAGTTTGTTGAGGAACGTAGCGTACCCCCGCTTCGAGCGCGAAGGCGCGGCCGAGCCACCACGCAGCATAGAAATTCAGGAAAGGCTGAACCTGAAAGTAAGCGAGGCGGTTATCGGCCTCCCAAAAGGGAAAGCCGACGTCCACCCCGGCGCCGATGCCGAGTTGGATGGGGGCCGTCTGCACGTGCACGAGATTGAGGCTGAAGGGGAGGTGGATGTACCAGACGTTGTCGGTCGTGGACTCCGGCGCATCGGTTCGAGGCGAGGACGGATGCTGGCTCTCGAACCACTTGCGGCGGCTGGCCCTCGACCGCTGGAGGGATCTCGTTACTGCGCCAGCAAGCGCCTAGAAAATGGGCGATGTTCGCGGGCGTTCGGCAGCACCTAGCGCGCCGTTCTTCCGTATCTGCGGGCAACGTATCGCAGTTGCTGCGCGAGCGACAGGCTATACGACATGCGCCACCAACGCACGTGCCAAAGCCACCGAGCTCGGTCGGCGTGCAGTTCAGACCGTCGGTATCTCTATCGGGCACATCACAAGTATCAACGACCAACGGCAACACCGGGACCGATGCTTGCGGTACGTTGTTGCAGGTGTTGTTGACCCCGCAGGCTTCGAGCTGGCCTCCCTTGTAGCAGGGCAGCCCGCGGTTGCCCGTGCAGTCTCGCACCGGGGCGCTGTTGTCGGCGTCGGGCAGCTGGCGCGGCTCGACGCTGAGCAGCGGCGTGGCGGCAACGACCCGGTCGTAACCGTACGCCCAACATCCGACCAGCAGGTTGGTGACCTTGGGTTGGCCCAGCGCGTAGCCCGCGTTGTGCTTCGATTCCGCGGCGGTCTCGTTCTGGCAAGTGTTGCGATTTGCTTGAACGGGCCGAGCGGTCGCCAGGTCGAAGGTCAGCGACGTGGACGCCGAATCGACGTCTTTCAAATCAAAGACCTGGTCGAGGACCGCGCATTGCGCGTAGTTCGTGAAGTCGAGAATCACGTCCTTGTCGAAGGTGCCGTTGATCCGAAACTCGGGCATACAAGCGAACAGCGCACACGTGACTGCCACGGCGTCGCGCGGTCGGCCCCACGCGAAGATCGCGGAGACTTCGTCGCCTTGAACGGACTCGAGGCCGAATTGACGCACCTTGAAGCCGTTGACCAGCGCAAGACTCGCTGCGCTCGGTAGTTGTGCCGGCTGACAGCTGTTGCAATTCTCGGTCTTGCATTCGGCGGTCCTACGCGGGACGCACTGCGTGCCACTGGGGCACTCTGCGGAGCTTTCGCACGAGTCCGGAAAGATGCAATGGGCTACGTTGTCGCGCAGGCACTCACTCGCTGCGCAGGTACGAGCGGGAGTGCCTGCCGTCGGATTGTCGGAAACGTGTGCGCACGCGACGGCCAGCAGTAGACCAAGAACAGTGGTGCAGCTCGTTCGCGACAAAGACGGTTGGGAGAGCCACAGATGGCTATCCTCTAGTCTTGCCGCTTTTAGCAGTCTCGCCCGCTAGCTCACAAGCGGCGCGGCCTGTCGCAAACTAATGACCATTGAAGCTCGTCGCTCACGTCGCCGCCAAGCCGCCGTCCACCACCAGCTCCGTGCCGGTAACGTAAGAGGACGCTGGCGAAGCCAAGAACAGCGCCGCGCGCGCCACTTCTTCGGCCGCGCCAAAGCGACCGAGCGGAATGCGCGCCGTGTACTGCGCCGCCACGGCCTGAGCTACGCCCGGCGGCAAGCCGAACTCGACCACGCCACTCGGCACGCTCCTGGCTCCCTCGGCGTTTTAGCGCGGAACCTTGGTAGGCGGCGGGCCCTTGGCGGCTGCCGCGGCCTGCTCGGCGGCCTTCTTCGACAGCGCGTCGAGCAGCTTTGCGTTCGCTGCGGCGGCGCTGTCACTCTTGGTCAAGACAGCGGCGCCTAGCACCAGTTTACCGTTGGACCAAAGATCGTACTCGAGCGTGACGCCGTCGTAGACGTGGCGCTCCGAAAAGCCGTCGGCGCCCATGGGCGTGACCTTCTCGACCTTTTGCGGCTGCCCCAATTGCTCCTGCATGGCGCTGGGCTGCATGCCGAAATACAGGTCGGGCAAGAAGGAGCCGTTGAAGAAGCCGTATTCGATGATCGAGCCGTCGGCGCCACGCTTGGCTTCGCGCCCTTTGCGCGAGACGCGGATCTCTTTGACGACGCCGCCCTCGAGCTTGAAGTCAACGGCGCGACCGACGTAGCGGCACGAAGTTTCGGTCGAGTCGTCACAGGGCGCGCCCATCAGCCGCTCGATGGTCTCTTTGGTGGCACCGAAGCGAATCGGGCCGATGCCTTGGCCGGGCAAAATGGGGAAGCGCATGCCCATGCGGGGCGCCTTGAACTCGACGCGCGCCGGCCCCTGTCCGGGGATCACGTTGGCGGGGTGGCCGATGCTATCGACGGCCCCGCGCCCCACCGACGGCATGGGCGCAGGTGCAGCGATGGCGCTGGCCAGGGCCGCATCACGCTCTTGGGCGCTGGGGCCGCTGGGACCGCAGCCGTCACAGCCCGCGAGCGTGAGTGCCAGGGTCAGGGTGGACGCGAAAGAAAGGGCAGAAACGACTGAGCGCATGAGACCTCGGGAAGCCTGTTGCGGTGACCCGCGAACCGCGTCATTAGCACATTCGACGGTCGCTCCAGACACCTTGCCCCTCCCATCTATTCCCCGTCGCGATCGAGAATAGCGCTTGGCAGCCTTCGAATCTTCCAGCTCGACCACATCCGGACCTGAGGCTGCCAACTTGGTTGGCCTCGATCTGGCGCGTCGCTTTTTGTTCGTGACCGGCAAGGGAGGCGTCGGCAAGACGAGCGTGGTGGCGGCGCTGGCCGAGCGCTTTGCGCGCGCGGGCAAGCGCGTGCTCGTGGCGGAGACGAGCCCCAAAGAGCACATCTCGAGCTTGTTCGGCCGAGCGTCGCTGCCCACGCAAATCACCGAGCTGTCGCCGCGCTTGTACGGCGTCTTGCTCGACGCCGACGTGGCCCTCAAAGAGTACGGCGCGCTGGTGTTGAAGAGCGAACGCCTCGTGGGCGCGTTGTTCGACAACAAGCTGGTGCACGGCTTCTTTCACGGCGCGCCGGGCTTGAAGGAGTGGGCCGCGCTCGGCAAAGCCTGGTACCACTCGACGGAGCTCTTGGCGGACGGCTCACCGCGCTTCGACGTCGTGATCTTGGACGCGCCCGCCACCGGTCACGGCCTCGACATGCTGCGCGTGCCCAAGACCATCATCGAGCTTTCGCCGCCCGGCGTGCTGCGCACCGACGCCGAGCGCGCTTGGGCGCAGTTTCGCGATCCGCAGCAGTCGGGCGTGGTCGTCGTCACGCTGCCGGAAGAGATGCCGACCAACGAGAGCATCGAGCTGTGCGGGGCGCTCCGCTCCGAGCTTACGCTGCCGCTCCTGAGCTTGGTCGTCAATCAAGTCGTGCCCACGATCTTTGCGCCCGCCGAGCGTGACGCCCTGGCCGAGCTCGAAGAGCCGGCCGAGCAAGACGCTGCATCGCTCGCGCTCGGGGCGGGTATTCGCCGAGCGGCGCGCGAGCAAGTGCAAAGTCAGAGCCTCGAACGCTTGGCGAAGTTGGGCGTGCCGCTGCTCAAGCTGCCGTTCTTGGTCGAAGGCGCCACCAGCTTGCCGGCCATCAGCAAGCTGGTCGACGCGCTGGCGGCTTCGCCAGTGTCATCGGCGTGAGCTTTGCACCGCGTCTAACTCGAGCGCGCTGACGTCCCAATAACCTCGTCGATAGACCTGAGGGGTGGCGCTTGCGCCGCGCGGGTCCTATGGCGTGTCGCAAGCAAAGCCCCGCCGCCGCATGCCCGCCGAAAATCCGAAGAAACGTTAAGCGGCCGCAACATCACTGACAGCTTCAAGCACAAGCCTATGCGTTACCTCATCGTCATACTCGGCCTGGTCGTCCTCATCGGCGGCTTGGTCGCCGTCAAAGGCTCGCAGATCGGCATGCTGATCGGCATGGGCGAGGCCATGAAAAAAGCCGGACCGCCGCCCGAGGTCGTCGGCACCGCCGTGGCACAAAAGCAGACTTGGGAGAACACGCTGACCGCCGTGGCCAGCGTCGTCACGGCCAAGGGTGTCGCGCTGAGCAACGACGCTCCGGGCATCGTGTCGAAGATTCATTTCGAATCCGGCGACGTCGTCAAGCAGGGCGAGGTCTTGGTCGAGCTCGACACCAGCGTCGAGCGCGCCCAACTCGCGTCGCTCCGCGCCAAGCGCGATTTGGCCGACATCTCGCAAAAGCGCTCCAAGGCGCTGGCCAGCTCTGGCGCGGTCGCGCAATCCCAGGTCGACGCCGACGAGTCCTCCTTCAAGAGCCTGACGGCCGACGCCGGAGCGCTCTCGGCGCAGATCAGCCGCAAGATCATCCGCGCGCCCTTCAGCGGCAAGCTCGGCCTTCGCACCGTCAACCTGGGCCAGTACCTGGCGCCTGGCACCACCGTCACCACGCTCGAGGCCGAAAAGTCGATTTTCATCGACTTTGCTCTGGCCCAGCAAGACTTGCCCAAGCTGAGTCTGGGCATGACCGTGCGTGCGCTCTTGGCCGGCTCGCCCAAGCCGCTCGCCGAAGGCGTCATCAGCGCGATTGATCCCAACGTGGACCCGATGACGCGCACCATCAAGGTGCGCGCCAGCCTACCGGGCATCGAAGATCAGCTGCGCCCCGGCATGTTCTTGAACGTGCAGGTCGTGCTGCCCGAGAAGAACGAGGTCGTGGCGGTGCCGCAGACCGCGATCGTGCACGCTTCTTACGGCGACTCCGTGTTCGTCGGTGAAGACAAGCCGGGCCCCGACGGCAAGCCGCGCAAGGTCGCGCAGCAGCAGTTCGTCAAGCTGGGCACCACGCGCGGCGACTTCGTGTCGGTCGTCGACGGCCTCAAAGCCGACCAAGAAGTCGTCACCGCAGGCGCCTTCAAGCTGCGAAACGGCATTCCGCTCAAGGTGAACAACCAGGGCGCGCCCACGCCTTCACTCGAGCCGCACCCCGAGAATCGCTGAGCCGGGAGCCTAGCCGATGAAGCTGACCGACCTTTTCATTCGCCGGCCCGTGCTGGCCATCGTCGTCAACCTGGTGATCATCATCGCCGGCTTGCAGGCGATCCGCACGCTCAACGTGCGCCAATACCCGAAGCTCGAGAGCGCGACCGTCACCGTGCGCACGCCCTACGTGGGCGCGAACGCCGATTTGGTGCGCGGCTTCATCACGACACCGCTCGAGCGCTCCATCGCCGCGGCCGACGGCATCGACTTCATCGAGTCGCAGAGCACGCAAGGCCTGTCGACCATCAACGTGCGGCTCAAGCTGAACTTCCCGTCCTCCGCGGCGCTGGCGGACATCAGCGCGCGCGTCAACCAAGTGCGGCAAGAACTGCCGCCCGAAGCCGAAGTTCCAGCCATCAACATCGAGCCGTCCGATTCGCAGATCGCGGCCATGTACATGAGCTTCAGCTCGAACATCTTGGCCGAAAATCAGGTGACCGATTACCTGATCCGCGTCGTGCAGCCGCGCTTGTCCGCGCTGGCCGGCGTGCAGCGCGCCGACATCTTGGGTGGTCGTCAGTTCGCGCTACGAGCCTGGCTCAAGCCGGCGCGCATGGCCGCGCTGGGCGTGAGCCCGGCGCAGGTGCGCCAGGCCTTGGCGTCCAACAACTACTTGGCGGCCGTTGGCCAGACCAAGGGCCAGCTCATCCAGGTCAACCTCACCGCCACGACCGACTTGCAGACGGTCGAAGGCTTCAAGAAGCTGGTCGTGCGCGAGCACGATGGCGTGCTGGTGCGGCTCGAGGACGTGGCCGAGGTCGCGCTGGGCGCCGACAACTACGACCAAGACGTGCGCCTCAGCGGCAAAAAGGCCGTGTTCATGGGCGTTTGGGTGCTACCCAACGCCAACTCGCTCGACGTGATCGCCAAGGTTCGGCAAGAGATCGAAACGATCCGCGAAGAGCTGCCGACCGGCATGACCGCGACGGTCGCGTTCGACTCGACCAAGTACATCAACAGCGCCGTCCAGGAAGTAACGCGCACGTTGACCGAGACCATCGGCATCGTGGTGCTCGTCATCTTCTTGTTCTTGGGCTCGCTGCGCACGGTGCTGGTGCCCATCGTGGCCATCCCAGTCTCGCTCGTCGGCGCCATCTTTTTGATGCAGCTGTTCGGCTTCACCATCAACCTGCTGACGCTGCTGGCCATCGTGCTGGCCGTGGGTCTCGTGGTCGACGACGCGATCGTCGTGGTCGAAAACGTCGAGCGCAACATCCAAGAGGGCAAAACCCCGATGGAGGCGGCCATTCTCGGCGCGCGCGAGTTGGTCGGGCCAATCGTGGCCATGACCATCACGCTGGCGGCCGTGTACGCGCCCATCGGCTTTCAGGGCGGCCTGACGGGCGCGCTGTTCCGCGAGTTCGCGTTCACCCTGGCCGGCGCCGTGCTCATCTCGGGCGTCGTCGCGCTCACGCTCTCGCCGATGATGGCGTCGCGGCTGCTCAAGTCCGAGCATTCGCAGGGGCGCTTTCCGCAGCTGGTCAACCGCGGCTTCGAAGCCATCAAGCGCGGCTACGGCCGGCTCTTGGGGGGCACGTTGCGCATGCGCGGGCTCGTCTACACGGTGTGGATCACGCTCACGTTGCTCTTGGTGCCGATGTACATGTTCTCGCCCGCCGAGCTGGCGCCGTACGAGGACCAAGGCGTGGTGTTCGGCGCCATCGACGTGCCGCCCAACGCGACGCTCGAGCAGCTCGAGCCGTACACCAAGCAAGTCTACGAACAGTTCTCGTCCATTCCCGAGTTCAACAACAGCTTTCAGATCACCTTCCCGACCGCCGGCTTCGGCGGCGCCCTGATGAAGCCGTGGGAAGAGCGGAAGCGCAGCATCTTTCCGATTCAAGGCGAGCTGATGGGCAAAACCAGCGGCATCGCGGGCATTCGCGCGCCCGTGTTCTTGCCGGCCGCGCTGCCTAGCGCCGGCTTCTTTCCTGTCGAGTTCGTGATTTCGTCGACCGAGAGCCACGAAAAATTGCTGGGCTACGCGCAGCAAATCGTCGGCGAAGCGGTGAAGAGCGGGCAGTTCGCGTTCCCGCCCGTCACTGACGTGCGCATCGATCAAGCCAAGAGCGAGCTGGTCATCGATCGCGACAAGGTCGCGTCGATGGGTCTCAGCATGCAACAGGTGGGCGCGGACTTGTCGTCGATGCTCGGCGGCAATTTCATCAATCGCTTCAGCATCGACGGTCGCAGCTACAAAGTCATCGCTCAGGTCGAGCGCGCCTCGCGGCTCACGACGTCACAGCTGAAAGACATTCACGTCACCGGTCCGGGCGGCAGCCTGATCCCGCTCGACACCATCGCCACGGTGCGCGACGGAGTCGAGCCGCGCACGCTAAACCGCTATCAGCAGCTGAACGCGATCAAGATCTCGGGCGTCGCCCCGCGCTCGGTGGACGAAGGCTTGAAGGTGCTCGAAACGGCGGCCGCCAAGGTCATGCCGCCCGGCTCGCGCACGGGCTACACCGGCGAATCTCGCCAGTTGCGCCAAGAATCCGGCAAGTTTTTGCCCGCGATGGGCCTGGCCATCTTGCTGATTTTCTTGGTGTTGGCAGCGCAGTTCAACTCGTTCCGCGACCCGCTCGTGGTGCTGGCTGGGTCCGTGCCGCTCGCCATGTTCGGCGCGCTCATCTTCACCTTCTTGAAGTTCTCGGGGCCGCCCGGCATGAGCTTCAAGCTGACCGAGGGCTGGACGACCACGCTCAACATCTACTCGCAGGTCGGCTTGGTCACGCTGGTCGGCTTGGTCGCCAAGAACGGCATCCTGATCGTCGAGTTTGCCAACGCGCAACAGCTCGCGGGCCACAGCAAGCTCGAAGCGGTGAAGTCGGCGGCCCTGACCCGCCTCCGTCCGATCTTGATGACCACGGTGGCCACGGTAGCCGGCCACTTTCCGCTCACGCTCGTGACCGGCGCTGGCGCCGTCGCTCGTAACTCGATCGGCATCGTGCTGGTCGGCGGCATGACCATCGGCACCTTGTTCACGCTCTTCATCGTGCCCTCGCTCTACGTGCTCATCGCGCAAGATCACGGCCACGACGCCGAGCGCAAAGCCACCGACGAGTCGGGGCGCATCCCCAGCCAATCAGGGCACGATCTTGCGCCCGAGCTGGAGCCGGAGCTGCAAGGCACCGGCTGAGGGTTTGCGTCTGCTGGGCACGTCAGCGGCTGCAGGGGGCAGAGCGTTCACACCCTTCCAGCCGCCGCGATCAAAAAGCCGGCGCCGACCGAAAGCCTACCCGCATGCGGCGCAAGAACAGCTCGGCCACGAGCAGGTTGGGGAGCCAGCACAAGAACGAGATGGCCTGATAGCCGCTCACGAAGGCCAGCGGCAACGCTGGCAAGATGGCCAAGTAGAGCCGCAGCGTGACCGCTGCGTAGGTCAGCGAAAACGACCGGATCATCCACGCGCGGTGCTCTGCCGTTTGCTGCCGCACACCCGCGAGCCAACCCTTCAACGTCGTGACCAGCCAGGCGATCGCCAACAGGCCGAAGCCTGCTGTTGCCACTGGGCCCGCCGCGGATCCGAACGCCAACGGTAGCCCAGCGATACCGCCGACCGTGCAGCCAACCACATAGACGCGCCCGAGCCAGCGGTGGAGCGCGGGCCGCCCGCGACGAACGGCTGGCATGAGCTGCAGCGGGCTGATCAAGAGAGCGGTTGCCGCACCCGCGACGTGCACGACCAGCCATGGCTGCTTGAACAGGTTGTCGAAGATCAGCGGCGGCACGGGCCCGACGCCAAGCAAATAGCGAAACGAGACCAGCGCGATGGCCGAGCACAGCAGCAGATTCAGGCCCGACCAAAACAGCCGACCTTTGCGCTTTCCTGATTGAACGATGGTTTCCATGGGGTCTTCGCCTCGAACTAAGAGCATCTTAGTTTCAATCTAAGAAGCGTCAAGATCGAGAAATCGCGCTATGCTGGGGGCGTGGCGCGGATCGCAAAGAAATCGGGCACTTACCACCACGGGGACCTGCGCCGCGTGCTCCTGGAGACCGCGGTCCGCGTCATCGATGCCGACGGCCTGGCGGCCCTGAGCTTGCACGCGCTGGCGACGCGCGCCGGCGTCTCGTCGGGAGCGCCTTACCACCACTTCGAAAGCCGCGAGCAGCTCTTGGTGGCCATTGCCGAGCAAGGCTTCGAGCTGCTGACCTCCGAGATGAAGCGCGCCGCCGACGAAGCCAAGGGCGACGCGGCAGCAAACCTGCGGGCTCTGGGGCTTGGTTACATTCGCTTTGCGCTCGCGCACCGCGGGCACTTTCGAGTCATGTTTCGCCCCGAGCTACAGGCAAGCCTCTCGCCCACCACCGCGCCCAGCGGCGGCGCCTTCACCATGCTGCGAGAGGCCGTGCTCCGTTGCCAAAACGAAGGCCTCGCCCCCAGCGGCGATCCAATGCCGCTGGTGCTGGTTGCCTGGTCCTGCGTGCACGGCGCAAGCTCGCTCTGGATCGACGGCTCCCTCGGCAACAAGCGCCTCGTCGAAAGCGAAGAACAGCTAGCGACGATGATCTCGAGCACCATCGTCCAGCTGTTCGTCGGCCGCTAACAGCGAGCCGCTTCGACCTCGATGCTCGAGTGCCTGTCTATCACGGCAATTTGCGAGCCTCTGCCCGGCTCGTTGGTCTCGTTTCGAAGGTCCGGACGACTTTTCAGTGGTCGCGCTGGCCAAGTGAAAATGCGGGGCTACCGGAGGCGCTCGAGCCACGTGACGACGTCAGGTTTGTTCTCGCTGCGGGCAATGTCGATGGCGGAGCCGGTCTTGCTCGTGGCGTGCACGTCGGCGCCGAGCTCGACGAGCGTTTTTGCGGCTTCGAGGTGACCGAGAGCACAGGCGATGTGCAGCGGCGTGTAGCCGTCGACGGTCCGCGGCTCGCGCTCGACGCCGCGCGCAACCAAGAAACGAATGCCGGCCACGTTACCGACCTCACAGGCCGCGTGGAGTGGTCGAAACTGCTTGGCGTCGGGCGCTTCCAGGTCGGCCCCGGCCTCGACCAACGACTGCAAGATAGGCTCGGCGCAGCGGGCGACCAGGGCGAGCGGCAGCGGTCGTGCGAGCTGATCGGCGGTCTGGTTCGGGTCCGCTCCTCGTTCGAGCAGCAAGCGCACGACTTCGAGTTTCTTGCTTGCCACCGCCAGGTGGATCGCTCGGTAGCCGTTGCTGCGCGATGGCGTGGTCAGGTTGTGGCCAGCTTGGAGCAGGTCGCGAATGCGCGGGACGTCGCTTGCCCAGAGCGCTGCGACCAGGTCGCCGTCGCTGCGAATCGGCTTGCCGGACGGCGGCACCGCGTACGCGACCGCCGCGCAGAATAGCCGATGTCCGAACACCGACATGGCTGCGAGAGGCTTGGTGCGCAGTGCCTCTGCCCCCTCGGCGGATGCCGGAAACGGCACTCGGCACCCGAGCACGTGCGTCTCGATCACCCAGTGAAGTGCTTCAGCCGCGTCGCCCCAAAGCGCGAGCCCTGCTTCCGGCGCGAACGTGAGCTGCGAGATGTGCAGCTTGTCTCCGTCTTGCCGAGCGTTGGCCACCCACTGCGTCTCACCGCTCCAGCTCCGCGCGCCAGCAATGCGCCCAGATTTGAACGCGATCACCCATTTGTCTTCCATGGCCTGCGGAAGGAACAGCATGCCGTCGGGGAGCGGCGCTTCGAGCTGGTACTCCAGGCTGCAATCAATCGTTTCGCCATCTACGTCCCAGCTCAAGCGATCCTGCTGCCCCGCTCGCCACGAAACGGCGCGGCTCGCCATCGCCGGGTCTTGCGTGGTCGAGATGAGCTGGAGGTTGCTCATCAGATTGAGCAATGGCACGCCGAAGGGGTTGCCCGGCTCGTCGGCACTCATCCAACGCACGTCCGCGTCACGCTGGGGAGGTGAGCTGCCCACCCCATCGCTGGACTCCGGCCGCGACGACTTTCCGAGCAGCTTCTGCCACCAGCCCATGGGAAGAGCTTAGGCCCTCGAATGGGCGCCTCGCGCTCGCCGCGGGCCCCACAGCGCTAGCGGCTGCAACTACGGCAAGCGTCGAGCGCGCGAAGCGGCCGCGGGATCGCGCTTCTCCGAGCCGCTCGGCTCGCTCGGCGCCGGGCGTTCGGCGGCACGCGGTCGCACGATCACTTCCGGAGCTACCCGGTGCGCCTTGCCGAAGTTGCGCCCCGCCGGTCGCGAAGCGTCGCCGCGCGTCTGCTGGGACGGTCCGTTGCCGCGTGTCTGCTGAGACGGCCCGTTGCCGCGCGTCTGCTGGGACGGTCCGCCGCCGCGCGCTGGCTGGGACGGTTGGTTGCGGCGCTGATTTCCGGCAGGCGCCCGCGGCGGGTCGAATCGCTGCGAGGGGAGCGGCAGCGGGCGTTGCGGAGGTGGTGGCCGGACCTTTCCGGTGGGAACGAAGTCAGCGCTGAGCTCCCGGCGCATGTAGGCGCGCCAAATCTCGGCGGCGTCGCTGCGG
>DATAKF010000204.1:0-4885 GCA_036261775.1 Polyangiaceae bacterium
GCCTAAATCTTCGGACAGTTGCCTGAAAGACCGGTCGGTCCCTTTCATCAACCTGACGGCGTCTTGGCGAAATTCTTCGGTATATCTGGGAAGGACACGCATGGGGCTCCATGACGTGTCAACGGAAGCGAGGGAGGCTCACACGTCGAACGTGGACACGTAGGTTAGCCCCACGCGAGCATACTCGGCGACTAGGTCATTGCCTGACGTTGGCTCGAAATCTCGTGTGTTGAGGTTGCAGAGATAGAGCGGTCCCTCGCCGGCTGCTCTTCGCAGCTCGGCATCCGCCAGAACCGCCCCCAGAACCATTTCATCGAAGGGTTTGAGTGCCTTGCGTCGGAACAGGTCTACCGTGAGCTGCGCCGCGCGGGGCGATGGCTGAAGTATGTCGACGTCGCGCGCGAGCGCCTCCAAGCGATCAGGGAAGTCAAATAGGGCTTGGAGTCGCGCGTCACGCGCACTTTGAAGGAACCTCCTTACCTCTGTCTGCATCGCGCGATTGGTAGGGTCGGCAGCCGCGCCCAACTGGCCCAAGAACCTGCCGGCGTTGTCGACGAACCCCAAGTCCTCGCGAATGATCGCTTCGAGCGTTCGTTTGGCCTCGGTGAGCGAGCACCAGGGCACGTGCAGAGTGAGATCTTGGCCGTGTCGAGCTCGGAGCGCACGCGCGCCTTTGGATGCAAACGGGCGCAACAGATCGATGACGAAGTTGGTCTCGACGTAGACGTGCTTCACGCCGCGTCTGACTCGACCCGCTGGATGTTCGAGCCCGATGTGGCAGGTACGATGTCATAAAAGAGCGGTGCCACCCAGTCTTCGCGTGGCAACGTTTCGCTCCAGTTGGCGGACATTGCTTCCAACCAGCGCAGCACGCGCGGAGCAAGGGCGCCCTCTGCGCCAAACAACCGAGCCGAGTCGATGATGGCTTCTTCCGCGATGGAGTCGGGCGCCGTGCTGCTGAACGTGTCGCGCAGCACGTGAGTAGTTGCCGCGTCGATGACCAGCGCGTGGGCGCACCCACGCGAAAGCATGGACTCGCGAGCGCGATTCAAAACCTGTGGACTGGCGGTTTCAACCACGTCAACGAGGAGCGAGGGGCGCGACTCGTGAGGGTGCTGGAGCAGGTACCGCATGGCCCTAGCAAGATAGCATTTTCAGCGCCACGGACAGGCCCCAGCCGTCGGAATCCGCTGCTGCAGCCACGGCCTTGGAATGGTTGGCTTTGCCGCAGTGAGCCTTCGGGAGAGGTGAGCGCCGCGCGTTCCGCGCACGCGGGAGAGGTGGGCGAGCTTCGCTCGGGAGAGGTGAGCCTTCGGGGAGAGGTGAACGGGCTTCGCCTGGGAGAGGTGGGCGCGCTTCGCGCGGGTGAGGTGAACCTTCGGGGAGAGGTGAACGGGCTTCGCCCGGGAGAGGTGGGCGAGCTGCGCTCGGGAGAGGTAACCCTTCGGGGTGAGTGGCGATCGTAAACGCGCCTCCGGCGCGCCGCAGGCGTCCACCCTTTACGTCGCCCGCCGCAGGCGCTCACCCCTGCTCTCACCCGCCGCAGGCGCTCACCTCTCCCCGAAGGCTCACCTCTGCCCTCTCCCCGCCGCAGGCGGCACCCGGGCGAAGCCCGCTCACGATATCCCCGCCGTAGGCGGCCCCGGGCGCAGCCCGCTCACGATCTCGCTCGAGCAGCGATGTAGCGACAACGCACGTCTGCTGCTTGCTCGGTTTGCGCGCGGGCCCACCGCCCAAACACGTTGCGGCGCGCCACCCGTCACAGCATACTTTCCGCTATGGCTGCCCCGGCCCTCCAAGCTCAGAGCCCGATCATCATTCACCGCAGCGTCAACCGCGACGGCGAGACGTTCGCGCTCGGGCCTGGTTCGCTCGATCGGCTGCGCCGGGAGTTTGGTCAAGCAGTCCATCCCAGGCCTCGCGTTTTCATCGCGCATGAAACCAAAGCCGACTACGAGCACGTCCACGGAGACATCGCTGGCCAAGTGATCCAGATCTTGACCGGCGTGGCGGACGAGCGGTTGAGGGGCCTCGGCGGCGTCACATTTCGCGATCCGGTGACGGAGCAAGATCTGCAGCGGGCTCCGTAGTGAAGAGCCTTCGACTCGACCAACTTCAGACACTGGATTGATTCACGGTGCCAGGGCCGCGTGGGACAGGCGCCAGGCTCAAGACTCGCGAGGAGCAAGGCGTTCCAGAATTGGGCTCGCCCAAGCTGGGGCGTCGCCGTACGCCTTCACGACTTGGCCTTCGGCCGCACGCAGCACCAGCTGTGCATCGCGATCGTCGACGGAGTTGTCGTAGACATAGAAGCGGTCCACCTCGGCGGCGATCGATGCGGCGTTCGCAATTGACTGGCCCCAACGATCGATGATCTTGCGAATTGGCACCTCGTGTCCCCCTTGAAGCACTCTCCGCGCGACTCGAGCGGCGTTGATCTCAGGCCGATCGGTGCCAACGAAGAAAATGCGAACGAAGTAGCCGAGGGTCAGAGCGCGTCGCACGAACACTGGCTTGTCAGCCGCCGAGAAAACGGTTTCGAAGGCAAGGCTACGCCGCTCGCGCAGGCAGGCCTCGCGCCGCTCTGTCGCTAGCTGCGCGGCGCGGAGCACGATAGCGGCGTCATTCCAATCCCCGAGCTCGTCCTGTGCGATCGCGTCAGGGTTGACGTATTCGCAATCGTGAAACCACTCGTGCGCGAGTCCGCGCTCCGTGATGGTCGTCTTTCCAGCACCGTTGGGGCCGGCGACGACTAACAGACGCGGGCGCGAAGCCTCCGCGTCCGTCATCGAGACTTGTCGGCTCGCCGTGCTTGCGTATTGGCTTTGCCGAAAACGGAAGCTTCCTTCAACCGAGCTGCGACCCAAGCGTCTGCCGTCGCGCGCCGCTGCACCGCTAGATCTCTGGCCTCCCGCATCACGAGCGCCAGCTCCTCGTCCGTCGGCTCGGTGTCGGGGGCCATCAGATCTCGTGACTTGGTGTGCATGGCCAGTGACTCAAGGTAGCACAATCAGCGGTGCTCCCGAACTCGCCGAGCTTTGCGCGTCAGGCAGAGCGGCGATCCTAATCGCGCTTCCGGCGCCCCCGCCGCAGGCGGCCCACCGCCCCCGCCGCAGGCGGTCCACGTCACCCCGCCGCAGGCGGCTCACCTCTGCCCTCACCCGCCGCAGGCGCCCACCTCTCCCCGCCGCAGGCGGCACCCGGGCGAAGCCCGCCCACCCTTTACCCCTCCCGCCCTAGGCGCCCACCCCACCCGCCGTAGGCGCCCACCCCTCCCCGAAGGCCCACCTCTCCCCGCCGCAGGCGGCCCCCGGGCGCAGCCCGCTCACCCCACCCCGCCGCTCGCCCCGTCAGCACCGCGCCCCGCTCGGACGTCAGGGCCAGCACGTGCTCGGCGCTCGGCTTGGACAGCTTGAACGTCATCGGATCCGAGCCGCCCGTGTGAACGGGCACGTCACCCGAGAAGTACCAGTCGAACACCTCCGCCACGCCATCGGCGCGTTCGGCGACGAACCCGTCCAGAGACACGGACACGACTGCGATCACTTTCGACATCGCGCTGCTCCTTGGTTGCTGCAAGCCTACGGCACTGCCAGTTCCGAGCCGGCGCGGGCGAGGCAATTTTGCGGGTGGGGCTGCAGAAACGCGGCCTGATTGCAGAAGCTTTTGTGGCGGTGGCGGGTCGAGTTGGGAGGGGGGCGGAGACGGAAGGCGGAGGGGAGGGGCGGGCGAGCTGCGCTCGGGAGAGGCGGGCGCCGCGCCGCAGGCGCGGGCGGGAGAGGTGGGCGAGCTTCGCTCGGGAGAGGTGGGCGAGCTTCGCTCGGGAGAGGTGGGCGAGCTTCGCTCGGGAGGGGTGAGCGAGCTTCGCTCGGGAGAGGTGGGCGAGCTTCGCTCGGGAGAGGTAACCCTTCGGGGTGAGTGGCGATCGTAAACGCGCCTTCGGCGCGCCGCAGGCGTCCACCCTTTACGACACCCGCCGCAGGCGCTCACCCCTGCTCTCACCCGCCGCAGGCGCCCACCTCTCCCCGAAGGCTCACCTCTGCCCGCCGTAGGCGGCACCCGGGCGAAGCCCGCTCACGATCTCGCCCGCGCAGCGACGTAACGCCAACGCACGTCTGCTGCTTGCTCGGGTGAATTTCATTTTATCAGTGTCCTCGCCGCCGTCGAGGCCAAGCCGGCGCGAGCGCCGGTGCTCGCTTCGCTCGCAGCCCCGACTGCGGCTGCGGGCACTGCTGTTGGGCTGGTTATGGCTCGCAAGCAGGCGAGACCGAATCTCAGAACGGAGAAATCACGATGGCATTCCAACTCGAAGAGCTCAGCCTCGAACTAATCGACGCTTTGGTTCCGCTGATGCCGCGCATCAAGAACCGCGACAAAGCGCTCGAAGACCAAATCCGCCGCGCGGCGAGCAGCATTGGGCTCAACTGCGCGGAGGCGGCGCTGTCGGATCCGGGAAACAAGCGTGCGCGGTTTCACACGGCCGCGGGCAGCGCGCGCGAGACGCAGCATGCGCTGCGCCAGGCTATCGCCTGGCGCCACGTCTCGGCGGGTGACGCCGAGCGCGCTTTGGTGCTTGTGCGGCGCATTGTGGCGATACTCTGGAGGATCACGCGCGGGTAGCGCGCCGTTGCGCGTAGCGTGAGTAGGCACCAGGCCGCTAAGGGCAGGCAGCGACAGGCCAACTCTCACTGACCGCCACAAGCGAACTCTATTCCCCCCGAGCGCCAAAGGCGGCAATGGTCATTCCATGACGACGGACGATATGGTGAAGCAGTACAGAGAGCGTCTGGTGATAGAATAGTTACTACGCCTCGCAGCCTTGTTTGCCGCTGCGCAAGCGACATCCGTGGTAGATCCGCCGCGATTGCTAATTGCCAAGCGCATG
>DATAKF010000398.1:0-69557 GCA_036261775.1 Polyangiaceae bacterium
GAAGAGTCTTGTAGCGGCACCAAGCTGACGCTCTGCTACGGCGGCGCGCCCCTGACCGTCGACTGCAAAGCCTACGGCTTCAAGTCGTGCAACGAATACGAGTACGACTGCAGCGAGGGCACGGCCGTCAACGACTGCCAAGGCACCGAGATCATACCGTTCGCGCAGTGCGAATGAGCTGAGCCAAGGCTGGCGGGCGCTGGCTGGTCAGCAGGCGCCCGCGCCCGCTCACTTGGGCTCTTCGAGATCCTCAGCCAGGTAGCTGAGGATGACTTCGTCGAGCGATTGCTCGCTGATGGCGCCGTCGCCAAAGATGGAGCGAGCGTTGGTTTGCGGCGCAGCTGCGAGGCGCGTTTGGGGGCGGCCGAGCGACGACGGACCCAGGTCCGCACCAACGCCAGCAGCTGCGGCCGCAGCAGGCGTAGCCGCTGTGGCCGAGGCTGGCCGCACCGGGATGGGCGGGCGCGATTTGCGCGGCGCGGGGTTGCTCTTGCGCGGCGGGCGAACCGGCGGCGGCGGGGGAGAGCGCGTGGATTTGGGCGGGTTCTTGTCGAGCGAAGCGACGTCGAGATCGAAGGCTTCGGCCGCCGGCGGCGCCACCGACGGCGTGGGACGGCGGAGGTTCGGGTTCGAGATGGGCCGGCGCGACCGCGACGCCTCTTCCGAGTCCCGCAGGGACTTCATGCTGTCGATGACGGCTTGGGCGTCAGCCACGGGCCCAGGCTCGGGGCTCCCGGCCGTCGGCGCGGCCGTGGCGGTCGCTGCCGGAGCAGGAGCGACCAGGCTGGGCGGCATTGCCAACTCGGTCGTCGACTGTGGCGGAAGGCTGACGCCGCCGTTACCGACGATCACGCGCGCCGTCTCGAGGTCGTTCTTGGCGGTTGGGTCAGCCACGCTCTCGGGCGCCTTCGCCTTGGCGGCCTCGAGCGGACCGCACACGTTCTCCAGCAGGGGGTCCATGTCGCCGGCGCGCAGCGCCGCGAACATGGCCTTGTGCTGCTCTTTCATCATGCCGCGCACCACGACCGCCATGTCCGGCTTCTCGACGTGCTCGCTGTAGTCGGTGCGCGTGGTCTTCACGATGCGCCCACCGTCGGCAAACAAGTGCGTCACGATCCGCGGAAACTTCACGCCCGAGTCTTCCGTTTGAATGTGGAAGATCCGACCGCGGTGGCGGACGTTGTTGTTGAAGCCGAGAAGCGGCGGGGGTGCTGCTTTGGACACGCTACGCCCGTAAAAATTCCGAAGGGTTACGGAGCTGCTTAGGCTACCACGACAGCCCCGCGCCCGCCCCCTCCCAACTGGTCCTCACGCAACCCCCGAAAAAAACCCCTAAGTCACCGTCATATATATGTAGGCAAACCAGCGCGGCTCGAGATTCACAGGAGGCGGGGAGGCGGGGAGCTCCGCGAGGCGAGAATTTCTTGGGTGTCTTCAGCAGGCGCCGCACCAAGCTTGCGCAGTTTCCGCGAGGCTCATCGCGTCTCGAACAACAAAAAACTCGCGGACCTCCCCGCCTCCCCGCCTCCCTGTGAATCCGGGAGACGTGAGTTACCGCGCGCCTTCGTCCATGCGGCGCATGCCTTCGAGCAGGAGCGCTTCGGGGGAGTCCATGATGACTTGTTGTGGCGCGGTGAAGTTCGGGTCGAGGGAGAAATCGCCGTCGACGAGCTTGAGCATGGCGTAGAAGGCTTCTTCACCCCGTAAGGTAGCCCAGAGCGCGTTGTAGATGGCGCCGCCCACGAAGTGAATCTCGCCTGACGTGGTGCCCGAGCGGATCTTGAGCGACCCGCTCTTACGACCGTGCCACAGCACTTGCACCATGTCGGGCAGCCCCATCTCGAGCAGCGAGCCCGAGACACCACGCGCCGTACCGGCGCGCTGCGCTTCGCGTTCGATGATTTGCTTGAGCTTGGCGACCAGCAAATCGGCCGACACCGGCTTGGACAAAAAGTCGGCCGCGCCGAGGTCGAAGGCCTTCTGTGCGTCGTTGCGGCTGGAGCGACCCGTGACCACCACCCAGGGCAGCTTTTGGCCCCAGGCGTGCTTGCGCACCTCGGCCAGCAGCAAGAGCCCGTCGCCGTTGGGCAAATCCAGCTCGGAGATGACCAGCTCGGTCTCGCCCTTTTCGAGGTGCTTGAGCGCCTGCTCGATGGTGTGCGCCTGCGACACCTCGAAGCCTTGCTCGAGCAGCCGCAGCTCCAAAACCGTCGTTTCTTCGGGATCCGGATCGATGATCAACGCGCGGTGGCGGTTGGCGAGCAGCCGCGCCTTCACGTCTTCACCGGTCACGGTGTGCTTGAACAGATCGACCAAGTTGGGGTCGAACACCGTGCCGCGGTAGCGCGCCAGCACCTCACAGGCCTGCACGGGGCGCAGCGTCTTTCTGAACGGGTTGCGCGGGTTCTGGGTGAGGTCTGCGTAGGTGTCGGCGATGGCCAGGATGCGCGCGCCGAGCGAGATCTCTTTCGCCGACGAGCCGTCGGGAAAGCCCTTGCCGTCGTAGCGCTCGTACATGCTCTCCATGGTCTGCGTGACCTCGAGCGGGAGCTGCACGGCCTCGAGCAAGCGAACCGGGCTCTTGTATTGCTTCTCGGCTTGGGTGCGGTGGCCTTCGTACTCGGCCACGTTGAGCGTGGTCAGGTGGTACGCGCCCATCTTGCCCAGGTCGTGCAGGTAGGCGGCGCAGATGTAGGCCGACTTGGTGCTCTCGGGCAGGCCGATGCGCTCGGCGATCTTCTTGGTTAGGCGCGCGACGGTGGCCGAGTGACCGCGCAAATCGGGGCGCGCGTTTTCGATCAGCGTGATGAGGACGTTGAGCGCCTCTTGGAACGACTCGTCGTTGACGCCGCCGCCCGTGCCAGGATTGCCGGTCTTGCGGGCCTTGAAATCCTTGTCGCTGAGGACGCGCTCGCCTTGCGTGGCGTCCTTGGCCATCGACAGCACCATGCTCTCGTCGCTGACCAGGTTGCGCTCGAACACGTTGAGCATGTTCGAGAACTGAGTGTGCGCGTCGCGATCCAAGATGGCGAAGGCGTGGATGTCGCCGTTGTACGCCTTGCTGATCGCGGCCTTGACGGCGCGCGGCCGCCCCACGAACGCGCGCACTTCCTTTACGCCCGACGCCAGCTGCACGTCGTGCAACGCAGGCGCATTGTCGGGATCTGGCGTGACCACGCTGAGCGTCGCAGTCTGCGCGTCGTACAAAACCGGAAACACCGTGTCGCGCTCGGCCAGCTTCTTCGGCACCTTGTCGAGCGTGATGCGATCGATGTCGGCCTTGGCCAGCTTCTCGGTCGAGACGAAGCGCGTCTTGTGCAGCGCCGCCAAGTATTTGAGCAGCGCCGCTTCGTCGAGCGCCTTCAGCTCGAGGATGACTTCCTCGACGCGCTCACCCGTGCGGGCGATCAAGTTGAGGGCAGCTTCTTGGGCTTCCAGCGTGATCAGCCCGTCAGCCAGCAGTCGTTCGAGGAGTCGCGTGTTCCCGGGGTTCATCGAGTGACCAACAGCCTCATGGACAGCCCGTCATTATAGCGGGCAGCAGCCCCCGTAAGTCACCGGGTACGGCTCGGGAATTTTCACAGGGAGGCGGGGAGGTGGGGAGGTCCGCGAGGCGAGAATTTTTTGGTTCGAGCCGCGCAAAGATTCGCGGCGACTGCGCAGACTCCGCGTGGCTCATTGAGTCTCGAGCAATAAAAAGCTCGCGGATCTCCCCGCCTCCACGCCTCCTGTGAATCTCGATTCGCAAAAATCCGCACAAATCCGCCAATCGGCCAATTGGCCGATGGTGGCGACAGCGAGGGTCGAGGGGGATGGATGCGACCGGGCCTACACCCGGCGCAATTGCCTTGGAGAGCATGGACTTGACGGGTGCGGCCCTGGAAGCTAGTTAAGCCGCCCTTTTCCAGGTTCCGCGGGCTTTTCTCCGCGGCACCGGTGAGCAACGACTCGAAGGACACGAAAGACGATGGCGACGTATCAAGCGAAACCGGCAGAGGCTGCGGCGACCCGTAAGTGGTACGTCCTCGACGCGACGGATCTCCCGATGGGCCGTCTCGCGACGCGCGTCGCGAGCGTGCTGCGCGGCAAGCACAAGCCGACCTACACGCCCCACGTCGACACGGGTGACTTCGTGATCGTGATCAACGCCGACAAGGTCAAGCTGACCGGCGTGAAGTCGAACGACAAGATGTACTACTCGCACAGCGGGTACCCGGGTGCGATCAAGCGCGAGTCTTACCGCGAGGTCGCCGCCAAGGATGCTGCCTTCCCGATCGAGAAGGCCGTCAAGGGCATGCTGCCGAAGAACGTGCTGGGCCGCGAGATGCTGCTCAAGCTCAAGGTTTACGGGAGCGACAAGCACCCGCACGCGGCGCAAAAGCCCGAAGCCCTCTCGTTGTGATCTGAAGGAACGACAGACAGATGCCCGAAGTTTCGACGTACGCCACTGGTAAGCGCAAGACGGCCGTTGCCCGCGTTTGGATCAGCCCCGGTTCCGGGAAGATGATCGTGAACGGCATCGAGGCCGATCACTACTTCGAGCGCGAGACCTCGCGCATGATCGCGCGCCAGTCGCTCGAGATCCTCGAAGTGACCGACAAGTACGACGTGCGCGCCACGGTGGCCGGCGGCGGGCACAGCGCCCAAGCCGACGCCATGCGCCACGGCATCGCCCGCGCGCTCATCGCCGAGACGCCCGAGCGTCGCATCACGCTGAAGCGCGCCGGTTACCTGACCCGCGACGACCGCAAGAAAGAGCGCAAGAAGTACGGCCAAGCCGGCGCTCGTAAGCGGTTCCAGTACTCGAAGCGCTAAGGTCGCGAAGCGAACCGAGCTAGGGCGAGACCATGTCCAATACCCTCCGCGTCGGCATCTTGGGCGCCGGGGGGTATACCGGCGCAGAGTTGGTGCGCTTGCTGCACCAACACCCGCGGCTGTCCATCGTCATGGTGGGCGCCCGAGAAAAGGCTGGCAAACGCCTCAGTGAAGTCCTTCCGGGCACGCTGGGAGTTGCTGGCCTTTCTGATTTGGTCCTCGAAGGCTTCGACCCCGAGGCGGACGCGGCGGCGCTGGCCAAGCGCATCGACGTCGCGTTCCTGTGCTTGCCGCACGCCGCCAGCGCCCGCGCCGGCAAGGCGCTGTACGAGGCTGGCGTTCAGGTCGTCGACCTCTCGGCAGATTTTCGGCTCAAGGACGCCGCCGTCTACACCAAGACGTACGGCGAGCACCCGGCGACCGAGCTGCTCAGCAAAGCCGTCTACGGCCAGCCGGAGCTGCACCGCAAAGAGCTCGCCGGCGCGCGCCTGATCGCGGCTCCCGGCTGCCACGTCACGACGTCTTTGTTGCCGCTGGCGCCGTTGCTGAAGAACCACCTGATCGAGCCGTGGCCGATCATCATCGACTCGAAGACGGGTGTGAGCGGTGGCGGGCGTTCTCCGGCTCCGGCCTTCCACTACCCCGAAGCAACCGACAGCATTCGACCGTACAAGGTCGGTAGCACCCACCGCCACGTGCCGGAGCTCGAGCAAGAGTTATCGCTCGTCGCGGGCGCAGCGGTGAAGGTTTGCTTTACGCCGGTGCTGGTGCCGATGTCGCGCGGCATCTTGGTCACGGCCTACGTGAAGCCGCAGCTGGGCGTCACGGCGGATTCGTGTCGCGCCGCCGCGACCGAGCTTTACAAGGACGGTTTGGTCACGGTGCTGCCTGCGGGCACTCTGCCCGACACGCTCTGGGTGCGCGGCTCCGCCCGCGCTCACGTTGCCTACGTCGCCGACGAGCACGCCGGGTTGATTCTGGCTATGTGCGCCATCGACAACCTGGCGCGCGGCGCGTCCTCGCAGGCTTTGCAGGCGTTCAACGTCTCGCAAGGCTGGCCGGACGCGCTTGGTTTGCCCGAATTGCCGCTGTTTCCGTAGCCCAAGCCCTGAGCGTCGGGGGCGGCACGCGCCGCCCCTCGTGGTCAGCGACGCGCCTGCTCAGATTCGGAGTGCGTTGAGCGAGCGCACGACCGAGTTGTACTGGTCGTCCAGCGGCTCGGTCGAGGCGGGCACTTTGTCTTCGAGCTTTTGCTTGAATTCACGGGCAAAGCGCGCGAATTTTTCGGCTTCTTGGGTGTAGTTCTGCACGCCCAATTTGTGCGCTTCGGCGCCGTGCGCGTCGCGGTACGCGAGCAGCTCTTTGACGATGGCGTCCACGTCCGTGTACGCCTTGCTGAAGAGCGCCAGATCCTTGGCCGCGGCAGCCTTGCCGGCGACGCGCGTGGCCGCCTTCACGTTCACGTAGGTGGCGCGCACCAAAAAAGGCAGCTTGCGGCCTTCGGTCTTCTCGATGCGGGCCAAATCACGGCCGTCCGACTCGTCCTGCAGCGTATCGATACGGGCGCTGAGCGCTTTGTTGGCGGCGTCGAACTCGTCGAAGCTCTTGACCAGCGTTTGGTGCAGCTCCTGCGCCTTCGAGAACTTGTCGGTCTTGTAGCCGCGCTCTTCGTAGTATTTGCGCGCTTCGTCGAGCACGGGGCGTAGCGCGGTGATGGCAGCGCCGTAGCGGGTGCCAGCGGCTTCCAGCTCGGCGTCCTTCGGCGTCATGGCGTTCGATTTGGTGATCGCGTCCATGCAGCGCTTGGGGTCGATATAGGTCGAGAGAATGCCCTTGATGTCCTTGGTTTTCTCCGACGGCGGCTGCGTCTTGGGCGCCCACCCGTAATAGTGCTCTTCGCTCTTGAACACGTTGTCCGAGAAGATGTTCAGGCAGTGCTCGATGTAGCCGTTCATCTTCGGGCCAAAATCTGGCTCCGCCGCAACCGCAGCCGCAGCGCTCGCTGCAGCCGCCGCAGCGCCATCCGCATCCGCCTTTTTGCAGCCCACGACGGACAAAAATGCCGCCGCCAAGAGCGCCCCACGCGCCGTCCACCTATTCATGATCCACTCCTTTGGAGGCGGGTACTTTGCCAGAGCAGTGTCCCGCTTGGAAGCCGTGCAAAGAGGCGACCGCGAGCGCCGCGACGGCGTCAGCGCGGGGGCGCGCGCGACCCACGACCGCCGGGCCGAAACTATTTCGCGCAATTTTTGGGGCGGCGTGTCGATTTCACGGCCGCTCCGGCGACGTGTCATTGAAGCCATGACCGAACTCATCACCCGCCTCTTCGCGTTCACCATCGTGCTCTTGCTCGCCGCCGCCGCCCTTTTGGCGGCCCTCGCCGAGCTCGGCCCCGCCGTCCGCCGCGCGCATTCCTGACAACTTGCTGTCAGGAACGGCGTTTCGCAGGCCTTGCGCCGAGGTCTCGGCCGACTAACTCTTCGAGATCCCATGGGCCTGGCTTTCAAGCTCCGCAGCGACTTCACCCCGAAAGGCGACCAACCGGCCGCCATCGAGAGCCTGGTCAAGAGCTTCGAGGCCGGAGCCCAGTACCAAACGCTGCTCGGCATCACCGGGTCGGGCAAAACGTTCACGGTCGCGAACTTGATCCAGCGGCTGCAGAAGCCGACGCTGATCATGGCGCCGAACAAGACGCTCGCCGCGCAGCTGTACGCGGAAATGCGCGATCTGTTCCCGGAGAACGCCGTGGCGTTCTTCGTCAGCTACTACGACTACTACCAGCCCGAAGCCTACCTGCCGACGACCGACACCTTCATCGAGAAGGACGCGATCATCAACGACCAGATCGATCGCATGCGGCACGCGGCCACGCAGTCGCTGCTCAGTCGCTCGGACGTGATCATCATCGCCAGCGTGAGCTGCATCTACGGCATCGGCTCGGCCGAGACGTACTCCGGCCTGCTGATCAACATCGTGAAGGGCGAAGAGATTCGCCGCGACAACCTGCTGCGCCAGCTGGTCGACATTCAGTATCAGAGAAACGACACCGACTTTCACCGCGGCACGTTTCGCGTGCGCGGCGACGTGGTGGAGATCTTTCCGGTCTACGAAGAGGCGCTGGCCATTCGCGTCGAGTTCTTCGGCGACGAGGTCGACGCCATCCACGAGGTGGACCCGCTGCGCGGCAAGGTGTTGGGCTCGCTCGATCGCTACTCGATTTTCCCTGGATCACACTACGTGACCCCGCGCCAGCAGCTCGACAGAGCCATCGGCGGCATCCGCGAAGAGCTGAAAGATCGCTTGGCGTTTTATGACCGCGAGGGACGCTTCTTGGAGAAGCAGCGCATTCAGCAGCGCACCATGTACGACCTCGAGATGCTGGAGCAAATGGGCTTCGTGCAAGGCATCGAGAACTACTCGCGGCACCTGTCGCAGCGTAACCCCGGCGATCCACCGCCCACGTTGATCGACTACTTTCCCAAAGACTTCTTGCTGATCATGGACGAGTCGCACCAAACGGTGCCCCAAGTTGGCGCCATGTACCGCGGCGACCGCTCGCGCAAAGAGACGCTGGTCGAGTACGGCTTCCGCCTGCCGAGCGCGCTCGACAACCGCCCGCTCAAGTTCGACGAGTTCGAGCAGTTCATGCGCCAAACCGTGTTCGTGTCGGCGACGCCGGGCGAGTACGAAATCAAGAAGAGCGAAGGCGTGGTCGTCGAGCAGGTGATCCGCCCGACGGGCCTGCTCGATCCAGAGATTTTCGTGCGTCCGGTGGCGGGTCAGGTCGACGACCTGCTGGCAGAAATTCGCGTGCGCGCCAAAGCCGACGAGCGCGTGCTGGTCACCACCTTGACCAAGCGCATGGCCGAAGAGCTGACCGACTACTACACCGAGCTGGGCGTGCGCGTGCGCTACCTACACTCGGACATCGAGACGCTCGAGCGCATCGAGATCTTGCGCGACCTGCGCGCCGGCGAGTTCGACGTGCTCGTGGGCATCAACCTGCTCCGCGAAGGCTTGGACCTGCCGGAGGTGAGCCTGGTCGCCATCTTGGACGCCGACAAAGAAGGCTTTTTGCGCAGCGCGCGCTCGCTGATTCAGACGATTGGCCGCGCCGCCCGCAACTCCCGCGGTCAGGTGTACATGTACGCCGATCGCATCACCGACTCGATGAAGCTGGCGATGAGCGAGACCGAGCGCCGCCGCAAGATCCAAGCCGAGTACAACGAGAAGCACGGCATCACGCCAGCCACGGTGGTGCGCGCCATCATGGAGATGAACCCGACTTCGGGGCAGAGCGACTACTACGCGGTGCCCAAGGGTCACAGCAGCAAGGGCGGCACGGAGCGCAAGGGCACAGGCCGCGGAGCTGCTGCTGCAGCGGCTGGCGAGAGCTCTCCGCCGCCCGACATCGCCGAGCGCCTGTTGGAGCTGCGCCAAGAGATGTTCGCAGCCGCCGAGAACCTGCAGTTCGAGACCGCCGCGCGCCTGCGCGACGAGATCCGCAAGCTGCAGGCCCTGAACGGCGGCGAGTCGGTCGTGCCGCCGAGCAGCCCGCCCGCGTCGGAAAGGCGCCCCTCGCGCAAGCCCAAAGCCGGCAGCGGCGGCCGCCGCTCACGCTAGGGCGCTGGCTTGGCTGCCGACATGCAGCTCGAATTGCAGAAGCTTTCGTGGCGGCACTAGGCCGTCTTGTGCGAGCGAGAGCGAATGCAACAGGAAGACGCGAAGACGCGAAGACCGAGCAGTTTGGGGTTCGCGCCGCACGGCTCCCCTCGGAGACTGCGCAGTTTTCGCGCGGCGTCGTGCATCACGAAACCAAGAAAAAATCTCGCTTCGCGCCTTCGCGCCTTCCTGTTGCATCCCTGCTCGATCGCTTATTTGACGATGATTTGGGACTCGCAGGTGAAGAGGACCTGGACGTTGGCGCCGACGGTGGCTTTGACGGCGTCGCACGCCTCGCTGCACAGGTAGACGCGCGAGTTTTCGATGTAGAAGGCGTCGGCCTGGCAATCTGCCGAGGTTTTGGCCTGTTTGAACTGCGTGGGGGCGGCCGCTGCGGTGCCGTAAGAGACGGCGATCTTGTCGAGCTCGAGCGTTTGATTCGCCGGCGCCTCGGGCAGCGAAAAATCGCACGCCACCTGCGCCTTGGTCACCACGTCCTCGGCGATGCGATGAAACACCACGTCGTATTTGCCGAATTGGCAGAGCGGAAAGCGCAGCCCGCCGGTGCGTCGGCTCATCTCTTGATAGATGGCGCCCGCCGAAGAGATCTTGTCGGCGTTGCCCGTGCACTTGCCTGGCTGAATGGCCTCGCCCGGTTGGTAAGCGTCGCTGACCGTCGGCTTCTCTGCCAAGCCGATGATGCTGTGCCAGACGATATTCGGCTTGGCGGGGTCGGCACCAAACTGCGCTGCGTCGAGCTTGACCAACGCCGCAAAGAACGACTCGACCGTGTACGGCTGAGCGTCGTCGGGGCCACCCTCGTCGTCGTCGGTCATCACCAAAAAGACCTTCTTGGCAGTGGGCCGCAGCCACTCGTGGTAGCCGACTTTGGTGAGGCTGCTGCGCGTGTCGGCGCGGTTGTAGAACAGCAAGATGTTCTCGAGCGAGTCGTGGCTCTCGATCTTCTCGTTGTAGTGAAAGAAGCGTTCGGCGTTGACGGGCACGGGCCCCGGGCAGGTCGCGAGCCCGGAGAGCGGGCTCGAGACGCAGATGGACGTGCTGGATTCGCCCGCGTCCGCGCGCACGTCCTTGCGGTGGCGTGAAATCAGGATCACGCGGTAATCGACGTCACTGACAGCCAGAATCGAGGCAAAATTCTGGTTGATGTTGTCTTCTACGGCTTGCAGCTCTTGGGCCATGCTGCCCGAGTTGTCGAGCACCAGAATGATGTCGACCGGCTCCTTGGTGAGCGTGGCCTCGGCTCGAGCGGTGGCGCATTGCTCGCCGGGGAGCCCGCTGGAAGAGCCGGCCACCGTGTCGATGGTGCCCAGATCGGGGCCAGCCGTCGTGCCGCCGTGGGGCGCGACGTTCGAGCCACTACCCGCAGTCACCGTCGGAGCGGCTGCGCCTTGGCCATCCGGGGTACCGTTTTGACCAGCGGCGCTGCAAGCCTGCAGGCTCAGCGTGATTCCGAGCACGAGCCACGCTGGAGAGCTGTTGCGGAGTACACCCATAGCAAGACCTCGCTTCGCTTAATGCAAGGCCCAGAGGCATCGATCAGGGTCTGACGGCGATGATCGCCCGTGACCACCGGTGGGCGAGTTTCAACGACAGACGGTGTTGATGTCGTCGACCAGCGGTTTCTCCCCGCGGGCGATGTCGTCGAACTGCACCCGGCGTTTGCGGGCGCCCTCGGCGTCGCCCTTGCTCACCGCGTCAGCCACGTCCTTCAAGGCGGCGGCGGCCTCGCGCGAGAGCTTTTGGTAGCGCTGTGCCCGCGGCAAGAGCTCGGGAGAAGTGAGGCGCAGCGCGTCGATGCGCTGCGCTAAGTCTTCGTAGCGAGCCGCCAGCGCCAACGACTCCACGGAGGCCGCAGCCGGCGAGGCAGGCGCCGCCGCTGCCGACGCAGCGGCTTTTGGCGCCTGGCCCTTCCAGGTCTTGATCGCCTCCACGAAGGTGCCGCACTCCCGCGCGGTCTGGAATTTCGCGCAGCCGAGCGCCAACAGGGCGAGCAGCAACCACAGGCGGGACAGCTTCAGACCGGCCCCCCACGGCGGGTAAGCTCGTCGACCACGGCGCGCACGTCTTGGGCGCGCGAGCGCGGCATGATCAGCACGGCGTCGTCGGTCTCGATGACGCATAGATCGCTGACGCCCAAGAGCGCGACTGTGCGGATGCTCTTGTTCTTCTGGCGCAAATCTTCGATCAGGTTGCGGTGAGCGTCGACGAACACCGCGTCGTCGGGGCCAACGTTGTCAGCGTGATCACGCTTACCGAGCTCCCACACGGTGTGCCAGCTACCCAGATCGCTCCAACCGAACGAGCCGGGGACGACAGCTAGCGGCTTCACCTTCTCCATGACGCCGTGATCGATGCTGATGTTCGGCATGTCGGCGAACACCCGGCGGGTGACCTCGAGCTCCTTCTCGGGGCCCTGGCGGGCGGCGTCACCGATTACCTGCAACAGAGCGTGCACGGCGGGCAGGTGCTGCTCGACCGCCCGCAGCATGTCGGCGGCGCGGAAGAAGAACATGCCGCTGTTCCAGAAGTGCTTGCCGCCCGCGACGTAGCGCTCGGCGGTCTCGAGATTGGGCTTTTCGACGAAGCGCTCGACGCCCAAGACGCCCGGCGATAGCTCGCCCGCCGCCTCGATGTAGCCGTAGCCCGTCTCGGGGCGGGTGGGCTTGATGCCCACGGTGGTGATGATGCCCTGCGCCGCGGTCGCCAAGGCGTGACCGAGAATGCGCCGGAATTCCGGCTCGTCTTCGATGTGCTGATCGCTAGGCAAGACCATCACGACGGCCTCGGGATCGCGGCGCGCGATGATGTGAGCGCCCCAGGCGATACAGGGCGCGGTATTGCGGGCCACGGGCTCGGCGATGAAGCCGCTCGGGCCAAGCTGGGGCAAAGCCTGCCGCGTCACGTCGATCAGCGACTCGCCGGTGGCCACGATCATCTGCTCGGGCGGGCACAGGCTCTCCACCCGGCGCAGGGTGTGGCCGATCAACGGCAAGCTCGGATCCGGACCCATTCCGAGCACTTGCTTCGGACGATCCTTGCGCGACGCTGGCCAGAAACGCGTGCCGCTGCCGCCAGCTAGCACCAACGTGTAGACGTGATTCATGGGAACTTGGGGGCGAGCATAACGTGGAGCAGATGGCGCGCAACTAGCCCGCTGACCGAGCCGAGAAGCTGGCCGTGGGACACCTATCTCGAGGACGCGTACCAGGCGCGCGCGACCAGCGTCAACCGTGCGGCCAGGCCTTGGCCAGCGCCAAAGTGGCGACCGACACCGGCACGAGCCAAGCGGCGTACCAAGACAATCGCCCAGCCGTCACGCTGACGCGCAGCAGCCACAGGGCCGCCATGCTGGCCAAGAAGGCCGCCAGCGTGCCAACGGCCGCCGGACCCAACAGCTCGGACGTGAACAGCGGCTGCGGCTCGGCGCGCGCCGCCCACAACCCCAGCACCAAGGCGCCCAGCGTGGCCGGCAGCGACACGAGCAGCGACAGCTCGAAGGCCCTCGCGCGCCGCACGCCGAACAGCAGCGCCAGCGTGAGGGTCAGGGCAATCGACGAGAGCCCCGGCAGGACCGCCAAGCCCTGCGCGGTGCCCAACATGAGCGCGCCCACCACTCCGGGCTGCTCCTCACGACCCGGCTTCGCAAAGCGCGAGCCAATCAACACGCCCGCGGTGACGAGCAGCCCCAGCCCAATCACCAGGGGTGAATGGCTGAAGCGCTGCACGCTGTGGCGCAGCAAGAAGCTCGCGGTGAGGCTCGGCACGAACGCCAGCAGCATGACCATTGCGTCACGAGCGCCCGCCGTGGTGGCAAACAGCGAGGGCTCCAGCAGCCCCGCAAAACCCCCGCGCGCCGCCGCTTTGACCTGCGGCCACAGCATGACCAGCGTGGCGAGCAGCGTCGCGGAGCGCAGCAGCAGGTCGAGCGCGAGCGCGCGCGGTTCCATTTCGAACAACAGCTCGGCCAGGGCGACGTGGCCGGCGCGAGACACGGGCAAGATCTCGGTCAGGCCTTGGATGGCGCCCAGCACCGTGCTGTCCCAAAGGGAAGGCGGCATCTGCCGTGCTTTTAGCGCGTGGCTGTGGGCCACGAAAGCTCCGCGTCACGCCGGCCGCCTGGCTCGCTGCGCCCTACTCGGGCTGACCCTGCTTTTGGGCTGCCGCGAGCGCCTGCTGCTGGCGGCAGCCGTCGATGCCGGCGGCTTCGCGGGTGATGCCAGCCCGAGTAGCACGGGCGGCGCGCCCGGCAGCGAGCGACCTGCCGAGGGCGGAGCGGCAGGTGCCAGCGTCGAGGTCGCAACGCCTGCCGGTGGCGATCAAGGCGGAGCCGCGAGCGAGACCGCACGCGAGCCAAGACCACCCGTCGTCACTTGCTCGAGCCCGCCGCCGCCCACCAGCTGCAGCCTGATTGGTGACTCCCGCCGAGGCGTGCGCTTGATCGGCACGTTGCTGGAACCGCTCGTCACGCGCGAGCGCGGCACCTTGGATTTGGATGCTGACGGCAACGTTCGCTGCGCCGCCTGCGACTGCGGAGCCGCGGGCGAAGCCCTGGTCATCGATTGCCCTGGCTTGGTGATTTCTCCCGGCTTCGTCAATCTGCACGATCATTTGAGCTACGCCGGCACCCCACCCCTGCCCCACCCCGGTGAGCTGTACCAGCATCGGAACGATTGGCGCCTGGGCGAGAACGGGCACCAGGCATTGCAGTTCGCGGGAGGCGCCTCGACGGCCGAAGTGTTGGCCCACGAGCTACGCATGCTGATGAGCGGCACGACTTCCATCGTCGGCGCGGGTGGTCGACGCGGCTGGCTGCGCAACCTAGAAGTTACGGGACAGACGCAAGGCGCGCTGCCTGGGCCCATCGTCGCGGAGACGTTCCCGCTCGACGACGCAAGCGGCGGCGTGGACAGCGCAGCCTGCGATTTTGGCGCAAAACCCGATACGCCGGCCATCGCACTCGGCGCGCAGGCTTACGTTGCGCACCTCGGCGAGGGCACCAATCAGCGAGCCGCTGACGAGCTGCGCTGCGCCCTCGGCAACTTCAATCTGCTCGGCCCCAACAGCGCGGTCGTGCACGCGATGGCGTTGTCGCGCGTCGACGCGACCGAGCTCTCGCGGCGTGGAGCCAGCGTGGTGTGGTCGCCCCGGTCGAACCTCGATCTATACGGCAGCACCGCGCCCGTCGCGCTGCTCGGAAGCTTGGGCGTGCACATCGCGCTCGGCACGGATTGGCTGGCGAGCGGTTCCATGAATCTGCTGCGCGAGCTGCGCTGCGCGCGCGACTATGACCAAGCCGTGCTGGGCGGCTACTTCGACGCCTTTCAGCGCTGGCGCATGGTGACGGAGAATCCGGCCTGGGCGCTCGGCTTGGCGGGCCGCTTGGCAGCGCTGAAGGCGGGCCTGGCCGGCGACCTGGCGGTGTTTGCTCAGCGAGGCGCGGATCCGTATCAAAGCGTGGTCGAAGCGGCGCCGGCCGATGTGCGGCTCGTGCTGCGCCAAGGTACGCCGCTCTACGGCGACGCCGAGCTGGTGAAAGCCTTTCGCGACGGCGAAGCCTGCGAAGAATTCGCGGTTTGCGGCGCCCAGCAGCGCGTGTGCGCCGTGGAGACGGAGCTCACGCTCCACGCGATCCAGCAGGCAGGCGAGGCCGTTTACCCGCTATTTAGCTGCGAACAGCCGCCGAATGAGCCGCAGTGCCAGGCGCTCGTGCGCCAGGAATGCCCAAGCGGCGAAGCGAGTTGCGAGCCTCCGCCACCTTTGCCATCTTGGAACGCTGGCGACGCCGATGGGGACGGGGTGCCCGACGTGCTCGATGTCTGCCCGCGCGCGTCCGACCCCGAACAAGCCGACGCCGACCAAGATGGTCGCGGCGATGCGTGCGACGGCTGCCCGGTCGCCAACCCCGGCCTTCAGCCGTGCCCGGTCACGATCGCCGAGCTGCGCGCCCCAGGTTCGCGGCTACCGCTGAAGGCAGCAGTGCTGCTCGGGGCAGGCCGGGTTACGGCGCTGCGCAGCCAAGGCACCAAAGGCTTCTACGTCGAGGACGGCAATCACCGGCCGTACTCGGGCATCTTCGTGTACGCCAGCAGCGCCGCGGCGGGCGTGGAGCTGGGCGACCTCGTACGGCTGCGCGGCTATTTCGATAGCTTTCAAGGTACCGACGAGCTGATCGGCGCCGAGGTGCTGTCGCGAAGCGCGGCTGCTGACGACTACGCGCCGCTGCTCGTGACCCTGACCGACGCAGCCGATGGCTCGGCCGTGGCGGCGGGCCTCGCGTCGCTGTTCATCCGCATCGAAGGTGTCAGCGTTGCCGACCAGAACCCGGATGCGCCCAAAGATTACGACGAAACAGGGCTTTTCGGCGGCCTACGGCTGGACGACCTGCTCTGGCCCGAGCTCGACAACGCCTTCGCGGTCGGTGCCACGTTCAGCTCGATTCAAGGCATCGCCGGGTTCTCGTTCGGGCACCAGAAGCTGTACCCGCGCAGCCCTGCCGACCTGCTGGCGCCTTGACGAATGCTGCGCACCTCGCACGTCTCGGGCGCGCCGAAGCGCTAGCGCAGCGTGTCGCGCACCAAGCGTGACAACTCGGACTCGTTGACGAAACCTGTCGCAACCGCCTTCACGGTGCCGTCTTTGGCAATGAGCACCAAAGTCGGCAAGCTGCGCACTTGGTACAGCGACGAAGCCACGTCTTGATCGTCGAACACGCTGCTATAACCGAGCTGATTGTTCGACAGAAAGCGCGTGATGGCGGCGCGTTCGTCGCTGGTACCGACGCCCAATACGCGCAGCTTGTCGGGACCGAACTGCTTGGCCACGCGCTCCAGCACGGGGCTCTGGGCACGACACGGAGCACACCAGCTCGCCCAGAAGTCGAGCACCACCGCCGTGCCCTGCAGGTCGGACAAGCGCTGCGACTTGCCCCGCTCCGCAGGACTCGCGTACGGCAGCAAGAAGTCCGGTGCAGGTTGACCCACCAGCGGCGACGCTTCGGCCTTTTTTACGCCCAGATACGGCAAGACGAAGAGGCCCATGAACAAGCTGAAGGCGAGCACTAGGCCCGCTACCAGGTAGCCCATCGTGGTTTCGTTGCCTGGCTTCTTGGTGGGCTTGCTGCTCATGCCGTAGGCCTGCTCGGGTGCTCGGCGCGGAGCGGCAACTCGCGAGCCGCCGCGGTGCCCTGGGCCGGCAACGTCAAGCGGAGTCGCGCGCCGCCCAGGCTGCTCGCTTCCGCCGTGATCATGCCGCCGTGCTCGATGGCGATCTTCTTCACGATCGCCAGGCCCAGCCCGGTGCCCGTGTGCTTGGTCGTGACATACGGGTCGAAGACCACCTCACGGCGCTCGGCAGGAATGCCGGGTCCGTTGTCTTCCACCTCGATTACGAAGAAGTCGCCTTCACGGCGGAGGCTGACTTTGATCTTGGGCACAGCGACCTTGGCTTCGGACAGCGCATCGGCCGCGTTTTGAATCAAGTTCAAGAGCACGCGCCGGAACATCTGCCGATCCACCGCCACCACGGCCGCTTGCTTCGGCAGTTGCCACTCGAAGCTGGGACGCGAACCGTTGAGGCGGATCACCGACAGTTCTTCCCCGGCCTGCTCGGCGCCTTCGATCTGCCGACGCTGCTCGCCCAAAAACTCCACCAAATCGGCCTGTTCTAGGTGTGCCTCGGGCAGTCGCGCAAAGTCCGAAAACTCCGAGACCAGCCGGCGCAAGGTACCGACCTCGTCCTCGACGATCTCGAGCGTGGTGTCGAGCAGGCCGCGGAACTGCTCGTCGTGCCCTTCGTAGCGCCGGTGAATCTCTTGCACGCCCAGCTGAATGGGCGTGAGCGGGTTCTTGATCTCGTGGGCCAACCGGCGTGCCATTTCTTGCCAGGCGCTGATGCGCTGCAAATACTCGATGCGCGCGCGGCTCGTCTCCACCTCGCCGAGCATGCGGTTGAAGGCGCGCGCCAAAGACGTAATTTCGTCGTTGCCGGCCTCGCTGACGCGGATCGACAAATCGCCCGCGCCGACGCGCTGCGTGGCGTTGGCCAGCTCGCGCAAGCGCACCACGACGCCACGCGCGAGCAGGCTGCCCACGGCGATAGCCAGCGCGATGGTGATGCCGAGCAGCACGGTGAAGGCGCGGACATAGCCTTGCAGATCGTCGGCGCGCCTTTGGTCGATCATCTTGTAGTTGTTGATGAACTGACCAAACTCGGTGCGTTCGTCGTCGAAATGGGCCCGTTCAGCCGAAAAAACCAGGTGTAGGGCGGGGCCGTCGTCGCCTTCCTGAGTCTCGGCCAGGGGCCGCTCTACCTCGAGCGACATTTCGCGCTCCGCGTCGAGCGGGCGCCCGCGGTCCGCGCTAGCGAGGTCCTTACCGTCGGCCAACGTCGCTCGCAAGCTCACTAGGCTCGGGTGCTCCGCGAAATGGCGCTTGAGCTCAGCGGTGGTGGCGTCGGCGTCGTTGGCCGCGACGGCGCGACGCAGGCGCGGGCTGAGCGAAATCGCGGCGGCCTCGGCGCGCATGCGCGCTTTCAAGGTGTGGGCCAGCTCGTCGTACAATCCCAGCGAGCGATCGAGGTGCACGCCAATCTCGGGCACGAAGTAACGCGCGCCGGTTTCGCGCACGTATTTTTCGCCAAGCCAGCTCGCCACCAGCATCGGGATCAGAGCCGTGATGACGATCGCCAGCGCGAGCCGCGCCTGGATGCGGCCCGGTCGCATCATTCGTGCACCCGGAACCAGCGCGTGAGCACGCCCCACGGATCGAAGCCGAGGTAGCGCCGCACGTCACTCTCGACGAGCGCGTACGCTCGCTCGAGCCGCGGCCCGAGCGACGTCGGAGCGCGTAGGCCCCCGAAAATCCCGAGGCCGCCGAGCAAGCCCTTGGCCAACGCCAGGGCCGCGCGCCCCGCGTCGACGCCCAGCGGAACCGCCAAGCCGGGCGTCACGGGGGTGAGCACGACGTCGCGCACCGCGACTGCCGTCGCCCAAGCGCCGGGCAATGTGTCGGTCGCCAGGCGCTGAAACGTCGATAGCTCGGCGTAGCAACCCACCGCCAGCGGCCCGAGCCGGGCCTCGACCGCTGCCCCCAAGTAGCGGTAGTCGCGCGAGAAATCTCCCGAGAGCAGTCCCATGTCACGGCGCACTCGATCGGGCCCCATCACGACGTCGAACGCGGCGCCGCGCCGGCGCAGGCAGAGTGCCGTGTACAGCTCGCCCTGGTCGAACGCGCCCAGCACCAGCGACTTGCCTTCCGGACACACCAGATCCAGCGCGCTACCGAACGCGCGCTCCGTCGGGATGGGCCAGTCGGCGAAGCGCGTGGGCCACAGCTCGACCTCACCTTCTTGCTCCAGCTCGCGCAGCGCGCCGACGAAGGCCTCAATCTGAACGTGAAACGACTGCCCTCGGCTCAAGCGCCGCGCGAAGCGATCGCCGAACTGCTCGAGCGCGGTGGTCGAGAGCACGATGGCAAAGCTCCCCTCGTGCTGTTGACCGAGCGACGCGGCCGAAACCGAGCCTGGCTCCGGTGGCGGCAGGCGACCGCGCACCGTGGAAGTCACCTTGACCAAGCGCTGGCCGTCGCGCACCGCCAGGATGCCCCCACCGCGGGCGGGCGGCGGCGCCGGTAGCTGGCTGCGGAACAGGTCCGGCAAGCGCAGCCAGTCGTCGGCGGAGAAGTCCAAGACCTGAGCGTCGGGGGTGAACATGAGGAAGGAGGCGGCGCCGCGGGACGCCGGAGTATAGTGGAGCCATGCTTGCAGACCACGCCGCCGATGCCGCCACCCAGGACCTGCTGGCTTTCATCGAGGCCGCGCCGACGCCCTACCACGCCGCGACCGAGGTCGCGGGCCGGCTCGCCAAGGCAGGATTTCGCCAGCTTTCGGAGCGTGAGAGCTGGCAGCTCGCGCCGGGCGAGCTGGGCTATGTGGTGCGTGGCGGTGGTTCGATCGCTGCGTTCCGAATGGGTAACAAATCGCCCGCCGAGGCCGGCTTCGCGGTCGTGGGGGCGCACACCGACTCCCCGAACCTGCGGCTGAAGCCGAGCGCCGAGCTGACCGCGCACGGCTACGAGCAGCTCTCGGTCGAGGTCTACGGCGGCGTGCTGCTCTCGACCTGGCTGGATCGCGACCTCGGCTTGGCCGGGCGCTTGGTGCTCGAGGACGGGTCGACGCGGCTGGTTCGGCTGCCCGGCGCGATCGCTCGCGTGCCGAGCCTTGCCATTCATCTGAACCGCGACGTGAACAGCGGCGGGCTGACGTTGAACGCGCAGACACAGCTGCTGCCCTTGAGCGCGCTGGAGCTGCCGGGCGGAGGGCTCGAGCTGCGCGAGCGGCTGGCAGCAGCTGCCGGCGGCGGCGTGACCGCCAAGGCCATTACCGGCAGTGACCTGTGCTTGTTCGACACACAGCCGCCAGCGCTGGGCGGAGCGCGCCGCGAGCTGATTTTCTCAGCGCGGCTCGACAACCTGGTGTCGTGCCACGCTGGGCTCTCGGCGCTGCTGGCCGCCAAAGGCGCAGCCGACGCGACGCGCGTCGTGGTGCTCTACGATCACGAAGAGATCGGCAGCGAAAGCGCGAGCGGCGCGGGCTCGCAATTCTTGGAGAGCGTGCTCACGCGGCTCCTCGCCTGCTACGCGCCGAGCAGCGACGGCTTCGCCCGTGCCATCGCGGGCTCGCTGTTGGTTTCGGCCGACATGGCCCACGCAGTGCACCCCAACTACCCCGACAAACACGACAAGCTGCACCGGCCGGTGCTGGGCAAGGGACCCGTGCTGAAGGTCAACGTGAGCCAGCGCTACGCCACCGACGGCCCGACGGCCGCGCGTTTCCGTGCCGCGTGTGCGCGCGCGGGCGTAGAGCCGCAGCATTTCGTGTCGCGCAACGACATCGGCTGCGGCAGCACCATCGGACCGATCGCGGCAGCGGGCCTAGGCCTGCGTGCCGTGGACGTAGGCGGCCCCATGCTCAGCATGCACAGCTGCCGTGAAATGGCCGCCAGCGCCGACGTGCCGGTGATGATCCGCGTGCTCACCGAGTTGTTCGACGACTTCGCCCCGCTCGACCCCGCCGCGTAGGCCTTCAGCGCTCAGTAACGCGGCGGCGGCGCGAAGCGGCTCTGGCTGTACGGAAACGGCTCGGGCTCGGCTTCGTAGCGGTACGCGTAGCCGAGCGACGACAGGTCGATACCGCGCGCCTCCAGCCCCTCGTAGTCGTCGTAGCGCAGCCGCAGCACCTGCGCCGGATGCGTAGGCGAACGGCGCTCGAACGCGACCTCGACGACGCTGCTGCTCTCGCGCTCACCATACTCGGTGCCGATGTTGCTGGGCCCAGCAGCTGAGCCAGACCCTGCGCCTGCGCTCTTGCGCTTGCGCGGCGCGTCGTCCTTGTACCCTTCGTAGGACTCGTCGCGCGAGCCTCGAGCGCGCGGAGCGGCGTCGCTCGCGTCGGCCCTGGGCGGGGCGCTCGGCGCTGGGGAGCGGTATTCGCTCTCGGGCAAGTAGTGACGACGCGCCTTCCGAACCGGCGCGGGCGGACGCGCACGCTCGGGAAACACCGCGACGCCGATCACACCGACGTGCTGCGGCGTGCCGCGCAGCGCCGAATAGCTGCCGGCGCGCCCGCTGAACCGAAACGCCGCCACCTCGTCCAAGCTGCGCCGAAAGCCTTCGACCAGCAGCGAGCCCCACGGCTCGATCAAGTAGCCACGCTGCGACACGTAGTCGCCCGGCTCTCCGCTGATGGCGTCACGCCCGTCTACCGTGACCACGACCTCGATGCGCTCGCCGGTCGGGTTGTGGACACGGATGTTGTAGCGCTCGCCCGGCTCGCCCAGCACGTACGTGGCGCCCTGCTGCTGGAACGTCGGGAGGAGCGAGCCGTCGAGCCCTTCCAGCGAGACTCGATACGACGGCGGCGCGGGGGCAACGACCCGACGGCGCCACACGCTCTCGGCGTCGCACACCGACACCCCGCCCACGACGGCCAAAAAGGCGAATCCAGAGATCAAGGCCAGGCGGCGCGACGAGAGCTTGGGCTGGGTCATGCGGGCTGGTACGCGCCAGAGGGGGCGAAGATCTCCCGAAAATTTGGCTGGGCGGGTCCCGGCCGAGTATTGGCCGAATTCGCATGGATAGCCCCGCGCGCCCACCCCACCCCCCCTGCCGCCTGTGTGGCGAGGCCAGCCTGGCGAGCGACGGCATTTGTGGCACCTGTGAGCACGCCTACGGGCCCCGCGTGGCGCGGCTCTTGGCGCGCGCCGAGCACGACCACGACTTTGCAGCGGCCTGCTTGGCGAATTTTCCGGCCGCACTGCGCGAACGCTTCGCGGCGCTACTGGCTCAGCGTTGCTTCCTGCCCGGTGCCGACACGCGCTCACGGCCCGGCCTACGCGCGGCGAAGCCTCGCGTCGACGCTGAGCGGCTGCGTCGCGCCAACTGACGCGCGGCTCACTCCTTCAGCAGCGCCAATAGCGCCAACACGACGAAGCCGAGCCCGATGCAAGCGGCTGCCAACACCGCGCGCCCTTTGCGCGCCGGTGCGATGCTGAGCGCCGCGTCGTCGACGCCGGAGCGAGAAAGGTGCTGCTCGATGGCGCGATCGGACTCGTTCACGCGGCGCACGAACAGGAACAACGTGACCAACAGCGCCGCGAGGGCATAGCCAGCGCTCACCCAGCGCACACGACGAGCCCGACGCTCCTCGCGCTGTCTGGCCGCCGGAGCGCCGTCGAGCAAGAGCAGCTCGCGCGCGTCGAACGTCTTCGGATCGGGCTCGTTCGCGCCCGCGATGGCCCAACCCACCGCCGAGGGGCTAGCCAAGTCCGCCTGGCTCGAAGCCACGACCCAAAGCGGGCTCGCCGACAGCCCGTGGGGCCAAGGCAGCTCGCCCACCAAGCCGCCGTCGGGCGTCGTGCTGAGCTGCACCTGCGCACCCAGGTAACGCCGATTTTCGTCGAAAAATCCCAAAAAAGCCCGGCTGGCGGCGCCGCTGCTGGCCAGCCGGAGCACATCACCCTCGCGGGTGACACGGATCGCACCTTGCACGACCGGAAGGCGTGCCGCCAAGGTGCCCTCGCCGATGCCCTCGGCTACCGCATTGAGCGCCACGCGCAGCGAGGTCTCGCTCGGGCGAACCGTCAAGCGCGCCAGGCCTCGCGCGTCGGTGCGCAGCTGACTCACCGCGGGCTCTCCGCCTTCGAGCTTGGCCTCGATGCGAGCGTCGGCGACGGGTGAGCCCCCACGCTGAGCGCGAATCACCAGCTCGTCCTGCAAGGGTCCTTGCGCCGTGATCAAGGCGCCGTGAGCCGGCGCGACGGCGAGCTCGACGTCTCCGCTGTGGCGACCGCGCTGAAATCCGCCGCGGCGCGTGACGCGGGAGCGAAACGCCTCGGCGTTTCCCAGCACCAACCCGCGCGCGAGCGGCGCCGTGGCTGCGCCCTCCGACTCCACCCACAGCTCGAGCGCGGAGTCGCGCGGCCGGGGCAGCCGCACCAATACCTCGGCGCTGCCCTGAGCGTCCGTCCGCCCTCGGGCAGTACCGACGCGCTGCCCGCCTTCGATGACCGCGACCGTGAACGGCGCATCGACGATCGGGGCCTCGATGACGCGATCGCGCTCGCCCAGCTCGACCCGCAGGCTGAGCTCGGTCACCCCTTGGGTTGGGCCGGAATACACCCGCGCGCTCCGGACCGGGCGCTCGCCCCCGGCCACCACGCCCAGCAGCACCACCAGCACCGCCGAAAGCGGCGCGACGAACAGCAAAAAGCGGCCCCGGGAGCGCGACGACACGGCCCAGGGTCTCACGATTGGCACCAAATCGCCCAGACCCGAGACGGTTTGCCAGCTTGTACCGGGTTGATTTAGGGTGACGCGCCCCAATGGCCGAGACCAAGAAGAAGAAGAAAGCCAAGCGTGAGCGCAAAGAGCGCCGCTTCAGTCCCGAGCAGACCTACTCGTCCAACGTCGCCGTCGGCGTCGGCATGCTGGGCGCGCTGGCCGCTGGCGCCGGCGTTTGGGGACAGTGGATCAGCGAGCTGCCCCACGCCTACTCACCTTACATCTTCGGCGCTGGCGCGGTCGCGCTGGGCGCCTCGCTGTGGTTCGGAGACGCAGGCGCGGTTCCGATTCGGCTGGGTGACGCGGGCATCGCGCTCGAGCGCGGCACCGAGCTGACGCGGCTGGCCTGGTGTGACCTCGAGACCATCGAGGTCACGGGCAAGCAGCTGGTGATCAAGGGCAAGAGCGCGACCTTCAACATTCCCATCGCCGCGCACCCCAAGGCGGTGGCGTGGATCTTGGCCGAAGGCACGCGCCGCGTGCCCGACGTCATGAACGTGAAGAAGAGCGAGCTCGCCGGCCTGCCCGATCCCAAAGACTTCGACGGCGAGCAGGTACCGCTCGAAGGCGTGCAGGTCGCGGGCCGCCACTGCGCCGCCTCGGGCAAGCCAATCTCCTTCGAACGCGACGCGCGGCTGTGCGCCAACTGCGCTCAAGTCTACTTGAAGGACGCCGTGCCGAAGAAGTGCGTCACCTGTGAGCAGGATCTCGGCACCAGCGCGATCGAGCTCTAGGGAGTTTGCCAGGATACTGCGGTCTCGGCGTGACGTCCCAGTGCCGGTAACGTTCACCGGCACGCGAGGCTCCAATTCGGGACAAGCGTTAGTCGGCTTGGACGACCGAGACTTCGACGACCGGGCGGGTGCCGGATAGGTCTTCGATCTTGCGGCGTACGCTGCGGCGTACGTGCTCGCTCAGCTCCAGGCCGCGGCCTTCGCGGAATTGTTCCACCGCGCGCGCAGCCTCCAAGGCCAGGCTGCGTAGCGCCGCCGCGTCGCCGTCCACGTTCGGAACGCCGCGCGTCGCGACCACGGGCGGGCCGAACAGCTTGCGACCGTCCAGCGCCAGCGCCACGGTGGCGATGCCGAGACGACCGAGCTCTTGCCGGCGCTGCAGGTTTTCGCCCGACAGCACTTCGCCGCCAATCGCGATCGGAATGCGACCGCTGCGCACGGCGTCGATCTTGTTCGCGCTTTGACCGTCGAAGCCGACCACCGCGCCGTTCTCGACCACCACGGTCTGGCTCACCCCGAGCGAGCGCCCCAGCTCGGCGTGGCGCAGCAGGTGATGCAGCGTGCCGTGTACGGGCATGAAACACCGCGGGCGCGTCAGCTCGAGCATGCGGCGCTGCTCGGACCGGCCCGCGTGACCGCTGGTGTGCACGCCTGGCTCGGTGATACGCGTGTGCACCGTGAGGCCGCGCCGGTGCATGGCGTTGACCATGGCGATGACGGGTCGATCGTTGCCGGGGATCACACGGCTCGACAAGATGACGGTGTCACCTTCTTGCAAGCTGAGCAGCGGGTGCACGCCGTCCGCCAGGCGGCGCATGGCCGAGAGCCGCTCGGCTTGCGTGCCGCCGGCCAAGATCAGCACGCGCTCGCGCTTCATCTCGCGCACCTCGTCGGCGGAAACCAGCAAATCGCTGAGCCAGCCCAAGCGCTTGATCTCTTTGGCGACCGTTACCTGCGCGTCCAAGCTGCGGCCGAGCAAGCACAGCTTGCGCCCGGTGCGGCGCGCGATTTCACCCAGCAAGATCAGGCGCTGGATGTTGCTGGCGAACAGCGCGACCACGACCCGCGCGGGCGCAGCTTCTATCAGCCGCTCGAGCACGGCGCCGACGCTGCGCTCGGAGCCGGCGCGCTCGGGCACGTCGATGTTGGTGCTGTCGCTGAGCAAAAGACCGATGCCTTCGTCGCCGAGCTCGCGGATGCGCGCTTCGTCCGTCGGCTCGCCGTCGGGCGGATCCGGATCGAAGTTGAAGTCACCGCTGTGAAAGATGATGCCCTGCGAGGTGCGGATGGCCAGCGCGCTCGCCTCGACGATGGAGTGCGCAACCCGCACCGGCTCGATCTGAAAAGGCCCGACTTCGTAGCTTTGCCCGGGCGTAGCGACGCGAAAATCGAGCTCGTTCGGGCCGAAGCCGTGCTCCAGCAAGCGCTTGCGAGCCATGCCGAGCGCGTGCGGCGGGCCCCAGACCGGCACCTCCAGCTCGCTCAGCAGGTAGGGCAACGCACCGATGTGGTCTTCGTGGCCATGCGTCAAAAACACCCCACGCAGGCGGTCATGATGCTGCAGCACGTAGTCGAAGTCCGGATGAATGACGTCGACGCCCAGGTCGTCTTCCGGAAAAGCGGCGCCGCAGTCGACGATCACCGAGCTGCCTTGGTCCTCGATGACCAGGCAATTCATGCCGATTTCCCCCAGGCCACCGAGGGGAATGAGGCGAACGATGCTTTCAGGACTCACGGACTACACTTCCGTTTAGCACCTCTTTGCAGACAAGGGGCGCTGGTGTTACGGCTTCAGCGTGGCAACCCGAAGTGTTTCCCCCGAAGAAGCCGCCGCGCTCTTGGCGGAAGGCTATGTGTACGTCGATGTCCGCAGCGAGCCCGAGTTCGAGGCCGGGCACGTCCCGGGCGCGCTCAACGTGCCGCTCTTGCATCAGGGCCCGGGCGGTATGACCGCCAACCCCGAGTTTCTGGAGGTCATGCAGCAGGCCTTCGGCAAAGCCGAGAAGCTGGTAGTCGGCTGCAAAGCGGGTGGGCGCTCCAAGAAGGCGACGGACCAGCTGGCTCAGGCCGGCTTCACGGAGCTCGCGGACATGTCTGCAGGCTGGGACGGCTCGCGCGACGCCTTTGGGCGCGTGGTGCCGGGCTGGAGCAAGCAAGGTCTGCCGGTCGAGCCGGGCAAGCCGGCTGGGCAGGCGTACGCCGACGTGAAGCAGCGGCAGCCCAAGTAATCAGCGCCCGCGCGCGTAGTCGGCCGCGGCTTTGTCGATGACCGAAAAGTCGCGGGCGGCGCGTTCTGCCTCGGCGTCGAGCAGCGGCGTGAACAGCGTGAGGCCCCAGATGCCGTTCTCTCGCCTGCGGAAGGCGTAGCGGGTGCCGTGCGCCGTCTCGACCGTAGCGCGATCGCCCGAGGTTTCGATCTTCTTCACGCCCGAGAGATCGCGGCGCAGGCGCGCCATCCAACCGTGGCGCTTGGCGTACAGCGCAAAGACGTCGGCGCCGTCCGGCGCGTTCGCCTCCGCGGCGTATTCCTGCGCCAGACGAGTGCGCTCCGGCTCCGGGTAGGCGGCGAGCACGCGCTCGCGTGCCTTCTTCCGGTAGTCACGGATCGTGTAGGCAGCGTGCTGCGCCCGGGTCTCGGTGTACGCGAAGAAATCCTCGGCGCGGCCGCGATTGACCGCGATGGCGACGCGCAAGTACGCGCCTTCCGGGGTGCGATCGCTCGGAAACGAGAGGTAGGCGTACCCCACGCGCGCCGCCACCAGGGCGGAGACGCCGAGCAGCGCAAACACGACTTTGCGCCGACGAAACCAGGCGGGCGTAGTCTCGGAAGGAGCGGCGTGGTTCACGAAACGTGGGCCCCGCGTAGCACGGATTTCCGCACGCTTCTCGACGCGGCGCGGTGGTTTCGGGGCCAAGGCGGCGTATTGGCTTCAAAACTCGGCATTTTGATGTTACCCGAGCAGCGGTGCTAGACGCCAAGCGCATCGCCGTGGTGATCCCCGCCTTCTGCGAGGCGCGGCTGATTGGCCTCAGCCTGTCGACGTTGCCGCGCTTCGTCGACGCCATCTACGTGGTGGACGACGGCAGCCCCGACGACACGTCGCTGGCGGCCCGCGCAGCCGGCGACGAGCGCCTGCGCGTGATTCGGCACGCCACGAACCAGGGCGTCGGCGCGGCCATCGTGACCGGCTACCGCGCGGCCTTGGCCGAGCACGCCGACGTGGTCGCGGTCATGGCCGGCGACGCGCAGATGGATCCTGCCGATCTGCCAGCAGTGCTGGCGCCTGTCGTGGCGGGGCGCGCCGACTACGTCAAGGGCAACCGCTTCCGTTCGCGCGAGAGCCGCAACATGCCGTGGCTGCGCCGCGTGGCGGGCAAAGTGCTGTCGCTCGCGACGCGCCTGGCCAGCGGCCTGGATGTCGACGATTGCCAGTGCGGTTTCACCGCGATCGGCCGGCACGCGCTGTGTACGTTGCCGCTGGGCGAGCTGTGGCCCGGCTTTGGTTATCCGAACGACTTGCTGCTGTTGGCTGCCGAGCAGGGGCTGCGCGTCGCGGAAGTGACGGTGCGACCGGTGTACGCGGACGAGCAGAGCGGCGTGCGTCCTTGGCACGCCGCCTTGATCTTGGGCTTGCTCGCCAGACGCCTGCTGCAGAAGCCGCGCCCGCTGCTAGCGGACACGCGGCACGAGGGCGCCGGGCGCTCGATATAGCTCCTGCGGCACTTCCGCGGAGGGATCGAGCTTGCAGTTGATGCCGTGGTACTCGAGCTTCGTCTCGACGCCGGTCACGGTCGCGCGAAACAAGTAGGCGTGAGTCAAATCGCCCAGCGGCAGCAGCACGCGGGTGCTGGGCGCGGGCGTACCGTCGATCGCCACGGGCTCCCCGTCGAAGGTGCTGACACAGGGCGCGGCGGGCGTGCCGTGCATGACCGCGTAGGAGGTCAAGAACGCCTGCGGTGCGTCTCCGCCGTCGCTCACGATCACCGGATGGCGCGTGCCGGGGTACGGTGCGGCCACCACGCGAGGCGTCGAGGTCTCGACGCTCGGCGCGCAGCGCTCGACCTTTTCGCCCAGGGCTAGCTGGGTCGGCACGTCGATGGGCGCCTCCAGCACGTCGCCGCGCGCGCGAAACAGAAACAGCTTGGCCTCGGCCCGGGCCGAAGCGCTGTCGAACGTCTCGATGACCTGCCCGGCGCGCAAGCCCGAGTAAGCGATGTTGGTGCTCTGCGCGAGCCCAAAGCGCGCCGGATCGAGCGCGCCGTTGGCGAATGCCTGCAGCTCTTGCTCACCGCCGCGCACCGACGCGCGCACCACGCCGCTGCCGCGCCCAACCAGCAAGAGCGGCACGTGTTCGCCATCCACGTGCGCCATCTCGGAGTGGGTGCCGCGCACGCCGACGGTGGGCCAGGCAACAGGAGGCACGGTTTCCACGCGCTGGCCGTCGAAGAACAAAGTCGGCTGGTTGTCACCGGCGGCCTTGTGGATGCGCAAGTAGAGGCCGCCTTCGGCGATGCTGAGCAGCGCCGGATCAGCCTCTTGCTGGCCCCGTGAGCCGCGCGCAAAGTCCCCGGGCGCGTACGGCCCCGCGTCGGCCAGCGTGACGCGCCGGGTGCGGCCTTCGAACAGGTTGACCCACCCAATTTCGACGCCCGACAAGTGGGTGCTGCCGGTGCCGTCCGGAATCAGATAGCGCAACGCCGCGACGCCCTCGACCTGGTCGGAAACGGTGAGCGCGAAGGAACGCCCGCGATCGCTCGGCGCGAGCAGCGACTCACGCTCGACGCGCGGCTTGTTGCCGCCCGTCGCCACGAAGGCCCAAGCAGCTGCGCGCGCCGGATCCATACCCGACGTGAACCACGCCGCTTTGCCGATGGCGGCTTGAAAAGCAGTCGGAAACTCGGTCGCCCCGTCCAGCCCGCGCCACGCGGAGGCGTCGAGCACGCAGCTGATCGGAGTCTTGAGGCGCGGGACCGAGTAGTCGACGGGCGCTGCAGCCAACGGCGGCTGCATCCACGAATCATCCTCGGCCTGTCCACCCCAACCCAGGCGAGAGATGTCGGAGCCTATCGCGCAGCCGCTGGGCGTGCAGGCCAACGGCACCTCGCAGTTATTGTCGTTCACGCACAAGTCGATGGGCAAGCGCCCCAAGCTCTGAAACGTCGAGCCGCCGTCGAGCGACTCCCACACCTCGTTGGTGACGGGCGAAACGGCCAAAGCGCGGCTGCCCGCCACGCCCAAGATGGCGCGCGTCTCGGGCGGGCGCGCCACCGACAGCACCCGCCCCGTCTCGTCGAGCACCAGCCAAACGCGCGAGCGATAGCGCGAGACCGCTAGGCCGACCGAGCCGTCTTCGGCCGGCACCAGCGCGTCGACGTGCACGCCCGACACGTTGCTCTCCCAACGCTCCTCGGCATCGGAGCCATCGCCCGTCGGCAAGCTCAGGTCCTGCGCCTCGAAGCTGCGCCCGCCATCGCGCGAGACGAAGATGGCCAGCGCTCCGCCTTTGGTACGGCGCCCGACCGCGTACGCCACGCGGCCGTCGAGCGAGAACGCGAGCCCGAGCGCCGTGTCGGCCAGCGAGGGCGTCGCCGCCGCGCTCACGTCGCGCAGCGCCCCTGACCTCGATTTTGCGCCAGGAGCCGGGTGAGCAACCGGTGGGGGCTTGGATTTTTCGGCGTTCGGAACGCGCCGCGCGATGCCCTGCGGCGCGCAGCCAGCTCCGGCAAACGAGCCGGCGCAAACGCCGGCCATCAAGAGCGTGCCGCCCTCGCCCAAGGCCATGCGGAAGCTGCCGAGGTTGCCGTCGACCTTCCCACCATCGACGCGAAAGGACTGGCCCGCGTCCTCGCTGGACCAAAACTCGATGGGCTGGGTCGCAGCCTCGGCGCCGGCGCGGAAACAAGCCACACGCAGGGAACGCTCGAAAGCAGCCAAGCGCAGCGCGCTGCAGCCCACCAGTTCCGGTAGATCGCGCGACGTGAGGGATCCTGATAGGGGACCCGAGGTCAGCTGCCACGCGCCTTTGTCGCGCATGCCAAGCTCGAAGTAACTACCGCCGGTCGACACGGCGCGACCGGCGCTCAGCGCCCCCGCGTCGGGACCCCGCGGCGTCTTGAGCTCGGAGGGCGGCGGCACCACCGCGCTCGTCAGGTTCTCCAGCAGCGGCGACGCGCCCGGCTTGTAGCGAAACATGCCGAGCGGCGAGAGCACGCCGTGGCTGCGATCGGGCAGGCGCTCGAGCGCAAACGCGCCCACGCTGGCGGACGGAATGGGCGAAAAGCTTTGGCCGCCGTCTTGCGTCGAGAACAGCGCCTCCGGCACCGCGAGCGCGAGCCCCTTGCCGGCCTCGTCCAGCAGCACGCTGACGAACTTGGGCCCGCTGGGCCCGACGGCTTTCCAAGTCGCGCCACCGTCTTCGCTGCGCAAAAGTCCGCGATCGCGCCGGATACCGACGATGGCCGAGCCGGAGCTGGTCACGCTGGACAGCGGCTCGAGCGGGGCGCTGGAGCGGAAGAATGGCGCGATGGGCGAGCGCGCTTCGTAGCTGACGCCGCTCGTGCCGACGAAAATGAAGCCACCAGCCGGCCCCTTCAGGATGCCGACCAAGTCTTCGGGCGCCAGCACCGATGCGGCGCTGAGCGCCGTCGAACCTTTGGCCAACAGCCAGCGTTCGCCACGGCGCCCCGCCAAGACACGCTCGCCCGTAGGCAGCAGCAACTCGGCGTTGACGCGAGCAGTCTGGGGCGGGTGATAGCGCCACACCGCGGGGGTCACGAAAGCTGGACTACCCGAGACCTCAGAAACGAGTGAAGGGCGCGGCCTTTCGGCGGGGCGCCCTTCACTGCCTCGGCACGCGACGCCGAGGACGGCTACGACTAGCAGCGCCGCAGGAGCGTCGAGGGACGACTGACTGCGGCGCAAGCGTTGCACTTCAGCCGTTCACGAGCTCGAGCAGCTTGGCCTTGGTGGTGAGGCCCACGTGCTGCGCCGCGCGCTGGCCGTTCTTGAACACCATGATGGTGGGAACGCCGCGCACGCCGAACTTACCTGCCGTGATCGGCGAGTCGTCTACGTCGAGCTTGCCGACCTTGACCTTGCCATCCAAGTCACCGGCAATTTGGTCGATGATGGGAGCGAGGGCTTTGCAGGGACCGCACCAAGTGGCGGTGAAGTCGACCAGCACTGGAACGCTGGAGTTGACGACCTCTTGGTCGAAGTTGAGGTCGTTGAACACTTGAACTTTTTCGGATGCCATGGTTGCTCCCTGGGGAGAAAAACGAGCGACTGGCAACATAATGCCGGTTCTGACTTGCGCAAAGGCTCGGCCGGGCATCCGCGCCCCAAGCCTGCAGCTTTCAGCCAAATCCCCCTGTAAATTCTCAAAATGAAGCCCGATGAAACGCCAACCTGATCTTCTCGTGCCGGCGGAAGGCATCTGGACTTCCGATCCATGGCCGGCGGGCTGGACGCCCGAGGGCGTGATCGAGACCCTGGAACCGCTGGCACTGGACGAGCGCCGCGCGCGCTTCTGGGCGGTGGCTCGTGGCCGCATTGGCAGCGTGACAGTGCTGATGGACGCGCCGCACGACCCACACAACGCCGCTGCCGTGCTGCGCTCCTGCGACGGCTTCGGCATTCCGCGCGTGCACCTGGTGCCACGCGAAGAAGACTTTGCTGTCGGTCGCACGGTGGCCAAGGGCGCCGAGCGCTGGATTGAAGTAGTGCCGCACCGCACCCCCGAGCTCGCGCTCAGCGCGCTGCACGAGCAAGGCTTCACGACCGTCGCTACGCACCCCGAAGGCAACCTTGCGCCCGACGATCTGGCCAAGCTGCCCCGCGTCGCCCTCATCCTCGGCAACGAGCACGACGGCATTCGCGACGCCTTGCACGAAGGCGCCAAAGAGTCCGTACGCATCCCCATGCGCGGCTTCGTCGAGAGCTTCAACGTCAGCGTCGCCGCCGCAGTCTTGCTCTACGCCGCCACGCGCGGTCGCGAGGGTGACCTGCCCGAAGCCGAGCAGCTGCGCTTCTACGCCCGCGCCCTGGTGCGCTCCGTGCCGCGCTCGCTCGACGTGCTGGCCGCGACCAAGGCCAAGACAGCCCCTTGAGCTCGAAAGCGTCGGCCAGCGCGACCGCTCAAGGCCCGGACAGTAGCCAGCCACTGCCGCCGGTGAGCCAAACGATTGGCTTGGCTTTTTCGGTGTAAACGATCTTGCTCTCGCCGCCATTGGCCACGGTCGTGCGCTGCAGCACACACAGCGTGTTGGCGCTGTCACTGGCAATTTGATACAGCGTGTCGTCGGGAGCGAGCACCGTCGCAAACTGAATGTAGACACCGTCCGGAGGCAGCGGGTATTGCCCCACGAGCTCGGTCTTGCCTTCGGCGTCGATGTTCCACAGCTCGGGGCGCTCGTCTCCGAGTGGCGGGGGCGGTACGAAGCGGAAGCCGTTACCCCGAGCGCGGTAATACTGGCGTTCCACCGCTGGGCTGTCCGAGGCATGCACGATGCCGTCCGACAAGCTGATTGTTGCTAGGTCCCCCAGCTTCTCGACCAGCACCAACCCGTCGGACCCCAGGTGCAGGAACTCCACGTCGACATTCTTGTCGTACAGCTTCGTGCCTCCTTCGTACCACGCGAGATCTGGGCACTCGTACAACAAGCGGTCATCGGGGCTGGTCAGGAAGTCGTAGACGTCGTCGGGACAGGCCGGCGTTTCGAACACCGCATCATTGGCTGTAGGGTTGAGCGGCACGGTGAGGTCACGCACCGGGAGCATGCCAACGTAGTCAGGCTCGACGACGTGAAGACCAGCCTCGAATGTCCAGTAAACCAATTGGTTCTTGTATAGCTTGCCGGCGACGTCCTTCCCCGCAACCATGTAGTAGTTCGGCTCGGTAACGAGCGCGAAGGCGCCTCCGCCGACATCGCCGTGCAAGTAGACCTTGGAGGGGTCGAAGGGGAAATCTGGAATGGGCTTGGGCGGGTCTTGACGGAGCGGTCCTTCGTCTTCGCCGCGGCCAGCGGCCCCACCCATGCCTTCGCCGCTGGCGTTGACGCTGCCGGCACCCGCGTGAGTGCTGCCAGCCTCACCGTCGCCACCGACTGCCGACGAGTCACCACCGACTTCGTGGGACGGCTGCCCCGCGGCGCCGCCGACCGCTGAATTGGGAGTTTTGCCCGAGGGATCCTTCGAGCACGCCAACGCCAGCGCCAGCAAGAGTGCGCTGGAGCCGAGCCAACCTTCGATTCGCCGAGTTCGCCGCATGTGTACGCTCACGGTCCAGTAAACAGCTGTTGAAACACGGAAAGGCTAACCAACGGGTTGTCCGCGTCTCGGTAAGCGAGCTCGCTCGTCTCGGCGCCGGGCTTGCGCCGAACCAGGACTTCGTGGCCATGCTTGTCGTCGAGATCCTGGCCCAGCTGAAACAGCGTCCCGTCGGCCATGAGCTCGCCGTACTCTTGGGTGATGCTCACGCCGTTGGGCGGTGGCGGGTAATCGGCCAGCTTCGTTGGGTTGGCCCAGTCGTCCAGCTCCCAAAGAGCCAAGTCATCGGGCGCGTCCATCTCGGCCGCGACGTAGGTAAAGCCCCCCCGTTTCGCGCGCTTCGCCAGAACCCGGGAATAGGCGCGATCCATGGTGTGGCGCTGCACATCGTGGATGCTCATGACGCCCAGGTTGCCGCCGGAGTTCAGCAGAAAGAGCCCGTCGTAGCTCAGAGCGTCGATGTGGTAGCGCTCCGGACCGTCGTACACGAGCACGTCGTCTTCGTACCAATTCTCGTCCCGGCACCGGTAAACGAGGTGCTTGTCGTCCGGGCTGACCACGAAGGTCGTGACGTCCTTCGGGTCGCAGCGAGGCGTTGGTACCGCCGCGTCGTTCCGCTCGGGATTCATTGGGTAGTCATAGTTGGCACTCCAGGGCTTGGACCCGATGTAGTCCGGCGAAAATACGTGAAGGCCCGTATCTCCGAGATCGAGGTAGTAGAGGTGTCCACGGAACACCTTCAGCCCGATGCCGGGGCCGTCCAGCATGGTGGTGTAAACGTCCGGCGCGGACACGTCGACGATCGCGTTCGCGGAACCTACATCCCCAAGGAAGCCATGCACGTAAAGGTGATCGGGGTCGAAACCGAAACTGGCGCCGGTGTTCGGCTTGGGCGTCTCGTGGCCTGGTCCTGGCGCGCCGCCTTCCGACGAGCTCGGCTCGCCCGAGCCGCCTTCAGTGATGTTCGCACCATCGCCAGCCGTTGCTGTGCCCTTGCCGCTGCTGCCCGTCGGGTTCCCCGGGCGCTCCCCCTGCGTTCCGTCGATCACGGCCGGGTGATCGGCATTTTGGGAGCACGAGTTCGCCAGTAGCACCGCCGCCAACCACCACCCGAGCCTGCGCCGCGTCATCGCCGTGATCATACCGCGATCCGCCAACGCAGTACTGGAAACTGCGCTGGCACGCGAGTGTTGCCTCGCGTAGGGTTGCGGCCATGGCGCGAGCCAGTCTGCCTTTCTTGGTGACAATCGGGGTCGCGCTGGCGGCTTGCGGCAAGGAGCGCGCACCGTTTGTGGGCGGCGACGGGCCCGTCCCTCACACAGCCGGCAGCCGCAACCAAGACACGAGCCATCCGGAAGCCGGAGGCGGCGGCCTGGCTGAGGTCGCCGCAGGCGCCGCTGGCGAGGGACCAATCGCGACCAGTGGCGGCGACGACAGTGGCGGTAGCGGCGGTAGCGCGCCGACCGGTAGCGGGGCGCTCACGCGCGTCGTGAAAGGTGGGCCCTGGGCGCTCGGCCAGCAGACGACCGGCTTCGTCGTCGACCACCAAGGGCGTCTCTACCTGAACGATGAGCGGCACGTCTTCGTCATCGAGGGTAGCGATGTCAGCGAGTACATGACCGTTGAAGATGTCGCGCTCATCACGGGCGACAACGCCAACCAAATCAGCTTCACCGATCTCGACTTGGGTGAAGACGACGCGCTGTACCTCGGCGTGCGGGGCAAGGTCATCAAGAGCACGAGCGCGCACAGCGGCACGGTGTGGGGCGACTTCGGCGCAGCGTTTTCACCTTACCCGGCTGACTTCGAGGAAAAGCTCGCGGTCTTGTCGGACGACGCGCTGGTGATTACCGAAAGCCAAGGGCTCTATTTGATCGAGCACGACAAGGCCTCCCTCATCTACGAAGACCCGCCCGAAGGACAGTCGTGGGCAACGGACTGCGCGTCCCATGACTTCACCGCCGCGCGCAACGGGACGTTCCTGTTTCTGCCGGGGTGTAACGGGTCGAGCTTGATTCAAGGCAACGCCGACGGCTCGGGCAGCAGCGTACTGTACGAAGCCGATCCGAAAGGCCCACTGCAGGCGGCCAACTTCCACTGCGTGACGCGCAGGCCGGGTGGTGGCTTCTATTTCGTTTCGCAAACCTTCAACACCAGCTCGGACGCCGACGGCCCGCATCTGTACTACCTGAGCGAGACAAACGGCCAACCCTCGAGCGTTGTCGCCGTGCCCTCGACGCCTTCGCTGCGAGCGGTGTGGCGAGATCTTGCGGGAAAGAACGAGCCCTTCGTGTTCGACTACTGCTCGCTCGCGGCTGCGGAAGACGGCACCATCTACTTGCAATCCATGTCCCAGGTCTGGCGCATCGCGCCGTGAGGGCTGGGTCCCGGTCCTGATGAGCGCCGGCAAGTACGGAGAACCGCGCCGCAGCCCAGCAAAGACCTCGAAGCCCCTAGCCCTACCGCGCTGGAAAGACTACCTTCCCGGCCCCAACGCATGCCCCGCCCCAGCTTTGACGTCAGCGTTCTCGGTCCCTCCACCAGGGTGACGGGCCGGGTCTCGGGCGACGGCTCGCTGCGAGTCGAAGGCAAGGTGCGCGGCGACATTCAGATCAGCGGCGACGCCGAGATCGCGTCGTCCGCCAGCGTCGAGGGCAACGTCAGCGCCGCGTCGCTCGACATCTCGGGCACCCTGCAGGGTGACGTCGTGGCCAGCGGCCTGGTGGCCATCCGCAGCGGCGCCGTCGTGCGCGGTGAGCTACGCGGCGCAGAAATCTCCATCGAGCCGGGCTCGCGGGTATCCGTGCGGCTGGCTACGGACTTCGACTTGGATCTAGGTCCCGACCCGAAACGTCGCTGAGACCTCGAAAGTAGAGAACGAGTAAGAGCATGGCAGGCACGGTCATCGGAGAAGGTCTGAGCGTCGAAGGCGACATCACGAGCGACGAAGAGGTCGTCGTGCAAGGCAACCTGCGCGGCAAGCTCACGTCGTCGGACGCCGTTTCGATCGGCCCGGGCAGCGTCGTGCAGGCCGACATCGCCGGGCAAAGCGTCAGCATTGCCGGCCAAGTCACCGGTGACGTCAGCGCGCCCGAGCGCGTCGACATTCAAGCTGGCGGGCGCCTGGTGGGCGACGTCAAAGCCGCACGCTTTACCATCGCCGACGGCGCGTCCTTCAAGGGCGCGGTGGACATGGAGGTTTGAGCATGAGCCAAAGCTCGGTGATTGGCGCCGGCACGGTCGTGCACGGCAACCTGCAAGGTGAAGGCTCGCTCGAGGTGTTCGGCCGCGTCGAAGGCGACGTGAGCACCAGCGGCGACGTATCGGTCGCCGACGGCGGCGTCGTGCGTGGCGACATCACGGCCGCCAAGATCAGCGTCTCCGGCGCCGTACAGGGCAACCTCACGGGCAGCGAAGCAGTCTTGCTCGAGCGCGGCGCCAAGGTCATCGGTGACGTCAGCGCGCCGCGCGTCGGCATCGGCAGCGGCGCCTTGATCCGCGGCCACGTCCGCACCGATGGCGAGCCCGCTGCAGCGCAAGCCAGGCGCGTGGTGGGTCCCGGCGTGAAGCCAGCCACCGCGGTAACGACCACGTTCGCCGCCAAGCCGGTCGCCAAGGTCGAGGTCAAAGCCCCTCCCGCGCCCCCGCCCGTTCGCGAGGTCGCGACGGTTGCTGCCAGCCCAGAGCCATCGCGGCCGAAGGAAAAGCCTCCAGAGCGCCGCCCGCCGCCACCCGTGTTGCCCTCCCTCGGCAAGGCCGCCAAGGGAAAGAAGAAAGGCAGAGACGAGTGACCGACCAGTCCAAACGTGCCCGCCTGATTCAGCTCTTGACCGAGCGCAGCTTCGAACGCCGCAAGGTGATCCTCGCGTCTGGGCGTGAAAGCGACTTCTTCATCGACTGCAAGCAGACGATGCTGACCGCCGAAGGTCACGCGCTGATCGGTGAGCTCATGTTCGACCTGCTCGCCGAGCTGCCGGAGTGCGAAGCGGTCGGCGGGGTCGAGCTGGGCGGCTGCCCGTTGGCCAGCGCGGTCTCACTCGTCAGCTTCCAACGCGGCCGCCCGCTGAACGCGCTCTACGTGCGCAAAGCCAAGAAGGACCACGGCACCACCAAGCTGGTCGAAGGCGACAAGTCCCTGAAGCCCGGCCTGAAGGTCGCGCTGCTAGAAGACGTCGTAACGACCGGTGGGTCGAGCCTGAAGGCCGTCGAATCGCTGAAAGAAGCCGGCGCCCAGGTGGTCGGCATCGTGGCCTTGGTCGACAGGCTCGAGGGTGGGGCCGAGACCATCCGCGCCGCCGGCCTACCTTTGGTCACCCTAGCCACCCGCGCGGATTTCATCGCGGACTAAGCGGCTCGAGCGGGCGAGAAAACAGGGAGACGGGGAGACGGGGAGGTTTTGTTGCTCGAGCACGCGTTTGAAGCGCGTCGCCAACGAGCGCGTCGAGTGAGCCGCCTCGCCCCCCCAAAATCTCGTTCTTCGCCTCCCCGCCTCCCCGCCTCCCTGTTTTCCCGTGCTCGCGCTCAACGAAAAGCGCGAGACAGGCGCGGGCGTCTCCGGCTAGCTTCGGGCCTGCATGCGGCTTTTAGCTTCGTTCCGTGGCGCGCGCCCGTTGGCGGCGCTCGCGTGCGGAGTCACGGTGCTCGCGGCTAGCGCGCTGGCGAGCGCAGCTGAGGCGGAGCCCAAAGAGCGCCAGCTGACGCCAGAAGAGATCGACGCCTGGCTCGACTCTCGCGCCATGCCCAAGTCGCAGGGAGATCGCGCGGCGGGTGACGACGACCTGGACGCACCGCCACCGCCGCCGCGCAAAAAGGGCTTCGTGCTCGAGTCGAGCATCGGCGTGATGGGCCAGATGGGCCACTTGAAGAACATCACCCCGAACGCGCCCTGGTTCGGGCTGCGCTTCGGCTACGAGCCGCTGCGCTGGCTGATGGTGTTCGCCGAGTCGGACCTGTTCGTCGCCAGCACCTCGTACGCCCGCCAGCCCCCACCACCGCGTTCCTTCGTGTTCTGGAACGTGGGCGCCGGCTTCCGGATCACCGTCAAACCGACCGATCGCTTTGGCGTCTACCTTCAGGGCAGCCTGGGCGGAGGCCGCGCGACCGAAGACGTGCTGGAGCTGTACGGCTACCAGCACGCCGAGGAGCTGGGCTTCTACCAAAGCGCCGAGCTCGGCTTCGAGTGGTACCAGATCAACCCGCACCTGGCGCTCGCGCTCCACGGCGGCGTCCGCAACTACCCCCGAGCCCTGAAGCGCGACCGCGACAGCCAGCCGCCCATGACCTGGCTCAGCGGCGTCGCCCTGCGCTACACGTTCTAAGGCCATAAAATCCCTGCGGCTCTGGCCCCTGCGGCTTCGGGCTTGCGTTGGCCGAAAGAGCAAGTAAGAACAGGGCGTTAGGCCTTAAATAGGGTTCCGAAAAGCCTTGGACAGCGATCTGGCTGAGTCGATTTCAGCGCTACGAAACTCCTTCGAGCGTCGCCGTGTGCCCGCGCAATACGGGAAGGCGGAGCCCGCCGTGGTGGAGGCCCTGCGCAGCAAGCTGCGTATCCCGCGCCGCTTTCGTGAGTTTCTGCTGGCGTCTGATCCCGTAGACCTCGAAACCGTAACGCCGGCTGAGCGCGTGCGCCTCATACCGGCGGCCAAGCTCATGGACGAGCAGCGAGGCTTCGCCTTACTGGAGGACGGTCAGCCGCGCCCGCAGGGTCAAACAGGCCCGAACGGCTGGCGCAGCAACTGGGTCATCCTCGGCCACAGCACGCTGCTGGGCGATCCGTACTTTCTCGACACCGCTACGGCCGACGCCGAAGGTGATTGTCACGTCTACACCGCCATGAACGGCACCGAGACGTGGAAACCGCGGCTCTGTGCGTCCAGCTTCGCGATGTTCCTGCGCATTCTGGCGATCGGCATGGAAGTCGCGAAGAACTTCCCCGAGCGCGACCTCGACGTCGATGACGAGCAAGTCTTCCGCGAGGCCCTGGTACCGCGCATTCGCGAGTACGATCCGGCTGCTGTCAAAGCCGGACACTGGACATGAGCAACATCTTACGTTCCGTCGACGCGCAGAGCCCCGACTTTGCGCCGGCCCTGGCGCGCCTCGCGCGCCGCGGAGAAAGCGATCTCGAGCGCGTCGAGCCGGTGGTCAAAGACATCTTGGCGCAGGTGCGCAGCCAGGGTGACGCGGCCGTGCTCGGCTACGTCGAAAAGCTCGAACATCGCAAGCCGGCGCAGCTGTTGGTGCGTGACTACGACGGCGCCCGCGCGCTGGCCGAATTGCCCCCCGCCGTGCGGCAGGCGCTCGAGCTTTCGGCGACGCGCGTCCGCCGCTACCACGAAGAGCAGAAGCGCCACTTGGCCGGCTTTTCCTACACCGAGGACGGCGTCACGCTCGAAAGCCGCGTGCTGCCGGTCGACCGCGCCGGTGTGTACGCTCCTGGAGGCAAGGCCAAGTACCCGTCCAGCGTGCTAATGACGGCGATCCCTGCGCGCGTTGCCGGCGTGCCGGAAGTGATTTTGGCGTGCCCACAGGTGAGCGTCGAGGTGCGCGCCGCCGCGCACCTCGCTGGCGTGACGGCCATCTTGGACGCGGGTGGCGCGCAAGCCATCGCCGCGCTGGCCTACGGCACCGAGAGCGTGCCGCGCGTCGACAAGATCGTCGGCCCCGGCAACCTGTACGTGACCGCTGCCAAGCGGCTGGTATTCGGGGAGGTCGACATCGACAGCTTGGCGGGCCCGAGCGAAATCTTGGTCATCGCCGACGACCAAGCCAACCCGCGCTGGGTGGCGGCCGACTTGATTTCGCAGGCCGAGCACGACGAAGCCGCCTACGCGCTCTTGCTCTGCAGGAGCGAAGCCTTCGTGACCCAGGTGCGGGCCGAGCTCGAACGCCAGCTGTCGGATCTGCCGCGCCGCGCCATCGCCGAAGCGTCGCTCCTGAACAACGGCTTGGCCCTGGTGGTGCACGAACAGGCCGAGCTGGGGCGCGTCGCCACGCTGCTCGCCGCAGAGCACGTCGCGGTTCACACCGAAGCGCCGGCCCAGGTGGCGCAGAAGGTTCTGCGAGCTGGCGCCATCTTCGTGGGACCAATGACCCCGGAGGCCGCCGGCGACTACGTGGCAGGTCCTTCGCACGTGCTGCCCACGGGCGGAGCCGTGCGCTACGGGTCACCCCTCGGTGTTTACCACTTCCTCGCGCGGACCTCGCTGATCAGCTACGAGGCCGCCGCGCTCGCCGAACAGGGCCCAAGCATCGCCGCGTTCGCACGCGCCGAGGGGCTCGACGGTCACGCTCGCGCGGTAGAAGTCCGGCTGAAGCCCTGAGCCGACGTGTAACCACCGCTTAAATTTCCTTTAATTAGACAGGAAAACATACCGGCCCCTGCGAAAAGTTCGGGGTAAGCTGCGCACGGCACGGGTCGCTCGCACGCGCGGGCGCCGTGCGCGAGGAGCCCCTGCATGACCCGAAGCGTCCGCTGGTCCGTCGCGTTTTCCCTGTTGGCTTTGCTGAGCGGCTGCGCGAGTGAACGCGCCCCGATCAACCGGGTCCAGCCCGAAGCCCTACAGAAGAGCTTCTTCGTCGGCGCCTCGCTCAGCGAGGCCGAGGACGACCCGCAGTTCTATTACCGGCCAACCGTGGCCGACGTGGACTACGGCGCCGCCCAGAGCGGCCTGTTCACGGCCAGCTACGCTCAGACCACGGCGCGCATCAAATGGGAGATCACCGAAGAGAAGCTGATCGCTCGTTTGGCCTACGAGCGCATCGAGGGCGCGACCGGTAACGGCATCGACGAGACCGCCACCGGACAAATCGCGGCCGCCTTCGCCATCCAAAAGCACTTCGACGTGCGGCGCGACTACAACCCGCAGACGGGTGAAGAGCTGAACGTCGTCGAGGAGAACGACACCGACCGTCCTTGGTACGAGCGCGAGTTCATGCGCGTGGATTGGTCGCAGAACCTGATCACCTCCGCCTACGAGCTCGACACGCTGGCGGCGATGAAGATCTTCGCCGACGAGCCGCTCGTGTACGAGCCCGTCGCCTACTCGGTCAAAGACCCCAACGACCCGGACGCCCCGGTTTTCGAGGGCAAGACCGGCTATTTCGACATCACCAACAAGGTTTACGTTCAGCCGCAGATCTTGGAGACGCCGTTCGGCGCCTTTCCGGCCTGCTTCTTCTCGCCCGACGTGCTGAGCGGCGGAGCGCCCATCGCCGACTGCAACCCGGTCGAAGTGAAGATTCGGCTGTCGTTCCGCAGGGTCGAAGACCGCGACTACCAGCCGGTCGACTGGGACGGCACGCGCATGGACATGTTCGGCATGTTCACCACGGCCGAGCGCCGCGGCTACCAGCGTAACTACGGCATCGTCGACGACCGCTGGTACCGCTTCGCCTCGCGCCACAACATTTGGCAGGAGTCGCACGCGCGCATCAACGGCGAGCTGGTGGCCTGCAACACCGAAGAGACCACGCCGCCCGGCGCGGATCCGGATCGCGACACCCCCACCGTCACCGGCACGGCCGACGAGTGCGACAAGGTCGGTGGTGGCTCACGCTGCGACAAGTTCGTCCACGCCTGCACCAAGCCCTACAGCGAGCGCAAGATCCGCACGACGCCGTTCTACTACGGGCCCGACAGCGACCCCACGCTGTGGGAAAGCGTGCGCGACGCCGTCTCCGAGTGGGACGTCGCCCTGCGACACACCGTGCTCACGGCGCGCTACACCGAATGCCTGCGCATCTCACAGACGGGTCCGACGCAGACCGAAGAGGAAATTAGCGCGTGTAAGGCCAAATTTCCGACCAGCGAGGCCAAGGAGGACATCCTCCAGAACGAGCCGCAGAACGTGTTCGTGTTCTGCCACAACCCGGTCATCAAGGGCGACGCGGCCGAGTGCGGTCCCGTCGGCTTGAAGGCGCGCGTCGGCGATCTTCGCTACAACATCGCCAACGTCATCCAGAACCCGCAGGTGCCGTCGCCCTGGGGCATCTTGGCCGACGCCATCGACCCGCTCACGGGCGAGGTCGTGGCAGCCAGCGTCAACATCTGGAACGCCGTCACCGACGTGCGTACGCAGCTGACCATCGACCAGATGCGCTGGTACCTGGGCGAGCTGTCGAATGAAGACGTCTCGAGCGGCCGCTACCTGAACGACTATTTGTCGGCCAGCACGCGCGCGGGGTCGCCACCCACGCCGCGCCTGATCGGCACGCCGCTCATCGACAACGCGCAGGTCGAGCGGCGCGTCGCTGCCATCGACCGCAAATTGCAAGCCGGGCCCACGCTCAAGGCCCTCCCCGAGCTGAAGCAAAGGGACCTGATCGACTGGGCCAGCGACCAGACCAGGAGCCAATTCGGTCCCAGCGCCCTCGGCGCCGGCAACACCGCCGCCAAGTCGCGCCTGTTGCAGACGCGTGACTCGACGATCGAGACGCAGCTCACCACCAACGCCTACCTGCGGCTCGGCGGCGTGAACCCCGCGACGCCGCCCTCGGCCGCCACGCTGAATTTGGCCTCACCCCTACGCGGCAACGCGGTGGGGTTCAAGGCCGAGCTGGAGCGGCTGCGCAACAATCAGATGGCCCAAGACGGCCACTGCATGCTCGAGGCGCCCGAGCCCATCAGCCTGGACGACTGGGCGCAGATCATGAATCAGAAGTTCCCGCTGCCGGAGAATCCGAGCAGCTCGGACATGATGAACCGCAATCAGAAGTGGCACGACTACATCCGTCGCCACCTGACGTTCGGCGTCATCTTGCATGAGCTCGGGCACTCGATGGGCCTGCGCCACGTGTTCACGAGCAGCTACGACGCGCTCAACTTCCACCCTCAGTACTGGCAGCTGCGCACGCAAGACGGTAACGAGACTGCTTACTGCAGCGAGCCAACCGAGAACGGCGCCTCGTGCGTCGGCCCGCGCTGGCGCGACCCAGTGACCGATCCCGAGCGCAAGGGCCTGATCTGGATGTGGGAGCACACGTCCGTCATGGACTACCCGGGCGATCTCACCCAAGAGGCCGTCGGCATCGGCGCCTACGACCGCGCCGCGATTCGCTTCGGCTACGGCGACGTGACCGACGTGGTCGACGACCCCAGCGTCAACTGCGCGCCCGCCAAGAACGGCACGCGTGCCTGCACGCCCAACGGCCGCACCATCAGCGAGCTGCTGGACACCAGCTTTGGCGGCATCGGCGGCCCCTGGTACCGCGACAATTCAGGTTTTTTCCACTACTCGCTGCTGGGGCAGAAGCTGCGCTTGGTGCACGACTGCAAAGAGGTCGACACCTCGCCGCCCGCCAACTGGGACAGCGAGAAGAACGGCAACTACAGCCCGGTGTTCGACGGGCAAATCGTCAACGGCACCAAGTGCGAGACCTTGCCCAACGACTACGTCGCGTACTCCGAGCTGCAGCTCGACGCGCCCGGCTTCCAGCAAGCGTTCGGCGCGTTCGGTGGTGACCCGCGCAAGTTCGACTCGCGCGGCCGCGTGCGCCGGCCGTACATGTTCGGCTCGGACGAGTACGCCGACATCGGCAACCTCGCCGTCTTGCGCGACGACAACGGCGCCGACGCCTACGAAGTCGCAAACTTCATGATCAACAGCTTCGAGGACGCGCACCTGTGGGACAACTACCGGCGCAACCGCTCCTCGTTCAGCCTGAAGAACGCGTTCATGCGCGGCTACACCCGCTACAACGCCAAGCTGAAAGAGATCAGCAAAGGCTTTGGGCTCTTCACCGAGCTGTTCAGCGCGACGCAGCTGCTCGACCTGTACACCACGGGTGAGCAGGCCGACGGCTTGCTGCTCGCCAACGCCATCGGCACCTCCATGGTGTTCGACCATTTCACGCGCATGCTGACGCGGCCCACCACGGGCGCGCACTTTCTAGACGGCGGCTTCGACCCGCGAAACATGGCAACCCCCGGCGGTTTCCAAGTATTTCGCTCCACCGATCAGCAGCTGGCCATCAACGAAGCGCCCAACACCGGCGGCGATCAGCTGCTGGTGCCCGACGGCTCGCAAGGCATCGGCAGCGACCTCTTGTTCGGCGGTCGCCCGCTGTTCAACCAGCTGGATCGCAGCAAGGGCTACTACGCAACGCAGTACGACGCCTGGGTCGGCTCGTATTACGACAAGACCATCGTCGCGGACATGCTGACCGACTGCGAAGATCGCTTCATCAGCACCAGCCGCGACGACTTCGTCGACGGGCGCTACCGCAACATCAGCTTCGCCACCATCTTCCCCGAGGGCGTGCGGCGCTTGGTGGCCGCAGCGCTCACGGAAGACGCCACTTCGCTCGGCTGGCGCGTCGAAACGAACCGCGGCCAGCCGGTGGTGCAAGACGACATGAGCCCCAGCGCCGGCATGGGTTTCCGTTCGTTCTGGCCCGCGGCTGGTCCGGAGGTGTGCTGGCGCCGCTCCGGCTCGGTCATCTGCAGGGAGTACCCTACCGGCAACCCCATCGACGACGCCGCGCCTGCAGAGTCGGCCGCGATCGATCCGGAGATTGGCTTCGAGGTGCAAAAGTTCCTGGTCTTCTCGGCGCTGGTGAACCTGCCCGAGAGCTACAAAGAAGACTGGATCGACATGATGCGCATCTTCCGGCTCGGTACCAATTCGGCGCCGTTGTTCCCGGTCGCGGACCAGGCCACCTGGATCGATCCGCTGAGCGGCCAGAGCTACGTCGCGCATCGCTACGGCAGCGAGATCATCGACGGCCAAAGCGTCGATCGTGGCATCGGCGCCCGCATGCTCGACTGGATGAACATCCTGACGCAGGAAGCCTACGAAACCGCGGGAATTGATCCCACGACAGGCGGGTTCATCTATGCCAAAACGGCGTCAGGGCAGCCTGTGGTCAAATCACAACGCTTCGTGAATCGCGTGAAGAACTACCAAGGCTTGCTGGATTTCATGCAAGAGGTATCGGGTGCCTTCGGGTTCTATGGCCCGAGTTGGCGAGGAGTTTACTAGTGGCGCATTGGTCTAATAGGTCGTGGCTGACGAGCGTGGGGGTAAGCCTGCTCGCCGTCAGCGTGGCGGGCGGGGTCGTCGGCTGTAGCAAGAAGAAGGAGGAGGACACCAAGGCCAAGGCCGAAAAGGCCGAGAGCAAGGGCAAGAAGAAGCCCCAGGGTGATCGCTACGCCGACAACGTGAAGCTCGGCGGTGCGCTCAAAGAATGGAGCAAGCGCTGGTCCGAAACGGCTGATTTGCCAGCCTGTGACCCGCTGCTGAAAGCCCCGGCGGACGCCGAGGTTTGCAAGACGGCCCAGGCCGCGCTCACCACCATGAAGGCCGCAGCCGCCAAGCCCGAAGCCGAAGCGGCGTTGATCCATGCCGCAGCCGAGCTGACCATGGCGACCGAGAACGCGTCCGACAAGCTGCGCACGGCGTTCATGGAGAAGACGCAAGCCGAACGCAAAGCCGCGCCCGCAGGGAGCGGCGCACCCGGCGCGAAGCCGCTGCCCTCGGGCTTCGCCAAGGCGTCGCCGCGCACGCGCCCGTTGGGCTCTGCGGGCCGCGCCGCACTGGCCGACAAGCTCGGCGACAAAGCCAAAGGTCTCGAGGCCGCGCCGCTCGATCCCGATCAGCAGGTGCTCCAGGCATACTCGCGCGTGAATCGCGCGTCGCTCCGCTACCTCGGTCAGTTCCTGCAGTTCGGGCCCCTGCCGACGCGCAACCTGGCGTTCACCGAGCTCGAGGCATTGAGCAAGAAGAAGGAGACCTGGCCGGCCCTCGGTCGCTCGCTGCGCGAAGCGGCCATGACCGAGAACGACGAAGCGTTGCAAGCCAAGCTGAAGGCGCTGGCGCCGAAGCTGGCTCGCCGTCCCCCAGGCGCCATGCCCACGTTGCCCGGTCTGCCCCCAGGTCACCCTGGCAAGCCAGAAGGCGCGGAGCCGAGCCCCGACGCGCCGCCACCCGCTCCCAAGGAGTGAAGCGTCTACGCCGGCTTTAGATAGCCGCGCTGAACCAAAGACAGCAGCGCTTGGGCCGCCTCGAGGTCAGGGCCTGGCGCTGCGTCGAGGAAGGCGTCGAGGTTGTCGGCTGACAAGGCGGCCTCGAGCAGATCCAGATCGGCGTCGTCCAGCTCACGCAAGTGCTGGGTGAGCGGCAGCTTGAGCACGAAGCGTCCGTTGCCAGGCAGCCTGTTGCGCAGCTGCCCCAGCTCGTCTTGCTGGCGAAAGCCCTCCATCAAGACCTCTTGGGCGCTCACGTCGACGCCGGCTTCGAACTCGCGTGTGTCCGGCGGATCGAGCGCGAACGAGCCCGTCTGCCAGCCAAGCAAGCGATAGAGCACCTTGAGCGCCGGCACGCCGGGCACGCCTTCGAACTCGGCGAAGCGAATGCGTCCGTCGTTCAAGTAGATGCGCCCCTCGCGTCCAGCCGAGCGCAGCACCAGCACGCCTGCTTTGCGTGAGGTGCCGAACAGCTGCAGCAAGTCGGGCAGCGGAATCTCTTCCAAGTTGCCGGACATACGCGGCGCTTCTTCAGTAGAGCGGGGGCTTTGTTGCTGCTTGGCCGTGACGCGCCCAACGGCCATGGCCTTCAAGTTGGCGCGAGCCTCGGCGTCTTGCGGAGCCGCAACGACCTTCAAGATGTTGGTGCCGATCAGCACGCGATCACCTTCGCGCAGCGTGCCTTGCTGCACCTTCTCGCCGTTGACGAAGGTGCCGTTGGTCGAGCCCAAATCTTCGATGCTGATCGCGCCGTCAGTGAGCGCGATGCGCGCGTGCTTGCGCGATACCATCTCCTCGACGAGCACCATGTCGAGCTCGCTCGAGCGACCGATCACGATCTCTTGACCCTCAGCGAGCGGGTACTCACCACCCTGGTATTTTCCAGAGATGAAGCGCAGCGCGAACCGCGGGTCGTTCTTGGCCTCGCCGGGGCCGGGCTGCGCTTGTCGGGGGACCATGGAGTGGGGATGCGGTGACCTACGCCGTACAGACGGCGTAGGTCCAAAAACTTTAGGACTTTGAGCCAGATACGGTCAAATCGTTCTCACCGGAACAGCAGGATCTGCCGCGCCAGGGGCCAGCAGGCCGGGTGCTCCCTCCCCTGCTTCCCCTGCTTCCGGCGGCGACGGGCTCAGACCGGCCCGGTGCCCGTGCGTTTCGCCGGCCGGCAGCAGGACCGTGAAGGTGGCGCCGTCCCCGAGCTGAGACGTCACCTGGATGCGGCCGCCCATCTCTTCGACCATGCGCTGGCTGATCGCGAGCCCCAGGCCGGTGCCGCGGTCCTTGGTGGTGAAAAACGGCACGAACAAATTGCGAAGCACCGAAGGTGCGATACCCGGCCCAGCGTCTCGGACCGACACCTCGACCCACTCACCGGCCGGAGCCGAGGCAATAGCGGACGGCGCCTGCGCGTGGATGGCCGTGCGCACCCTCACGGTGCCCTGACCACCCATGGCCTGGACGGCGTTCCTGACCAGGTTGATCAGCACCTGCCGCAGCTGCTCGGCGTCGGCCCGGACCCGCGGCAAGGCCTCGGAAAGGTCGGTGACGATTTCGCAGTCCTCCGCACGGTCCGAGGCCAACACGGTGACGGTTCGGCGCACGACGGCGTTCAGGTCGACCGCGCCCAGCTCGCCCTTCGACGGCCGAGCGTAGTCGAGGACGGAGCCGACGACGCGATCGAGCCGCTCGACCTCTTCCAAGATGATACCGACGAACTCCTGCTCGACGGGTCCCAGGCGCTGGTGATCGCCGGGCTCGCCCAGCAGCTGCGCTGCGCCCTTGATAGCGCCGAGCGGGTTCTTCACCTCGTGGGCCAGGCCGGCAGCCATCTGACCAAGCGCCGCCAGGCGGTCGCGCTCCTGCATGCGCCGGTACTGACGCGAGTTGTCAATCACGACGCCGATCTGCACGGCCAGCGACTCGAGCAGCACGCCTTCGTCGGGCGAGAAGGCGTCGCGCACGCGATCGTCGACCAAGAGCAGCATGCCCAAGAGCTCGCGCTTCTCGCCCCAGATGCCCAGGCACACGCCAGTCCGAAACGGACCCAAGAGCTGGGCCGAGCTGAGCAAGCGCTCGTCGGCTTCTGCCTCGCGCGTGCGCCCCAAGCGGCGGTGCTCGATCACCTGGTGCGCCAGGTCCTCGAGCAGGATGGCGCCGCCCAAGTTCATCCGCTCGGCGAGCGGATGGGCTGCGGCTAGCTCGATGCGCGGCGGCGCGACGGGGCCGAAGCCGAGGCCTGCCACGAAGTCCGAGCCGAGCGGATCGCGCAGGTAGATCGCGGCGCCGGTGGCGCGGTGCGACTCCTCCAGCGCCGAGATGACAATCTGCTGCATTTCGGCCACTTGCAGGGTGTGGACCAGCACGCCGCGCGCCTTGGCCACGGCGCGCTCCAGGTCCACGCGCTCGCGGAAGAACACCTTGTGCGTGTAGTCCTCCGCCTTGGAGCGCAGCGGCTCGAACAGCAGCAAAATCACGATCGCCGCCAAGATGGCGCCCAGGTACATGGTGTCGAAGCCGCCGAGCAGCACCACGAACACGTAGAAGATTCCGCCCATCGCGAAGGCCAGCGCGGTCGACACCAGCAGCTGTCCCAAGATGTCGTAGAGATCGACCAATCGCTCGCGGGTCAACGACTCGGACAGTACGAACAAGAACACGATGCTGAGCACCGCGCTGACCGGCGGCAGCGGCGCGCCGACGAACCACAAAAAATCCGCCAAGCTGAAGCAGGTGGCCAGCGCGCCGATGAGCACCAAGAAGCGCACGCGGCGCTGCACGGCGCGCGAGCCGCTGCGCTCCCCACGCCGCAGCAGCCGATACAGGCCGGCTGCGATCAGCCCAAACACGTAGCTGAACACCAAGCCGCGCACGAAGCCGTGCCGATGCTCCGTGAGCACCAGCACCAACATGGGCACGACCAAAATGCCGGCGACGCGCAGCAGCACCGAGCGCCGCCCCGGCTCGGGCAAGATGGACTCGAACAAGTGCAGGGCGAACTGCGGCAAAAACACGGCCAGCACGGCCGTCCAGCGCGCCCACAGATCGCTGCGACCGCTGTGGTACAGCCACTGCGCCAGGTACCAAAGCCCGGTATCGAGCGCGAGCGCGGCGAAGAACAGCCGGGGGCGGTTCGGCCGCCCGCGCAGCAAGATGGAGACTGCGATGGCGAGCCCGAGCACACCGCAAAACAGCGAGGTCCGGGTTCGGAGATCCAAGGCCACTAGCCTAGCGTGGATGCCCGTTCTCTGCGAGGCTCCGGCCGTGGCGACTCGACTAGGTCCGCCGGGTGACGCCGTGGAGTTGTTCCACGACGGGCAGAGCCTGACCGCACGCCGGGGTGAGCCGCTCGCGCTCACGCTGCTCGCCGCGGATCGCCTGCTGCTGTCGCGCAGCCCCAAGCTGCATCGGCCGCGCGGGCCGTACTGCTTGCGCGGCGCTTGTGAGGGTTGCCTAGTGCGCGTCAACGGCCTGCCGAATCAGCCAGCGTGCCGGGTGCTGGTCGAAGGCGGCGAACAGGTGGAGACGCAGAACGTGCTCGGAACACGCGAGACCGATCTGCTCTCGGCCGCCGACTTTCTGTTCCCACAAGGCATCGACCACCACCGGCTGATGGCGGGCATCCGCGGCATCAGCCCGATCGTCGGCAACTTTGCGCGTCGCATCGCCGGGCTCGGGCGGCTCGCCGACAGCGCGCCCGCGGTGGTGCCGGCGCGCCACCTGGAGGTGCCACTGCTGATTGTCGGCGGAGGCCGCGCTGGGCTCACGGCTGCCGCGCGGCTCGGTGCGCTCGCAACGCTGGTAGACGACGGTCAGGCGCTCGGCGGCGCGCTCATCGCGCTCGAGCCCAAACGCGCTGAAGTGCTAGTAGCCGCCGCGCGGCAAGCCGGCGCCAGCCTGCACCCGCGCGCGACGGCGTTGGCCCTGTCACGCGAACCCGACGACGGCACGGGGCGCATCACGGCGCTAATCGTCTCCGCCGAGCAGACGCTCGTGCTGCGCTGCCAAGCGGTGCTGCTGGCCACGGGCTGCCACGACCCCGTGCCGGCGTTTCCGAACAACGACTTGCCCGGAATCTTTTCGGCTCGTGCGGCGTTGTTGGCTTGGCAAAACGACGTCTTGATTGGCAACCGCATCGGCGTCGTAGGCAGCGGGCGCTACGCAGAGCGCCTGGTCGAGCAGGTGCAAGGGGCAGCCGAGCTGGTGCAGCTCGACGCCGAGAGCGTCGTGCGCGCCATCGGGCGGGAGCGCATCAGCGGCGTCGAAATCCGCACCGATTCGGGTCAACGCCGCATCAAGTTGGATGCGCTCGCGTTCGACGGCCCTGGCGCGCCCAGCTTCGAGCTCGCCGTGCAAGGTGGAGCTTTGGTCGACTTCGACGGCAGCGCTGGCTATTTTCCGCGCGCTGACGCGCAGGGGCGCGTCGCCGAGCGCCTGTACGTTGCCGGTGGAGACTCGAACGCGACGCTGACCGCCATCGAGCAAGCGCTGGCTTAGCGTCGGCCAATTCTCCCTCCGGCCACCACCACGCACCTCCCGATCATCGCCCACGCCCTCCCCCCTTCTCCACTCCCGTCTCGACTTGGATTCCCGGGTTCCCAGGTCGAGATGAGCAGGGGCGGAGGGGCGCTGGGGGGCACGCGCGGGTGGTGAGCTAGACGCTACTTGGCGGGCGCTGGCTGAGGCCGCTCGGCCCGCGGTTGATCGGGCAAGCGACGGAGGGGTCCCGTGATCAGGCGCGCGCCGCGATCGTACGACACGAACGACCACATCCACTGGAACACCACGATGAGCCGGTTACGGAAGCCGACCAAGAACAAGAGGTGGATGAACAGCCACGCCAGCCAGGCCAGCGTGCCCGACAGCTTGAGGTTACCCAGATCCGCGACGGCCGCCGTGCGGCCAATGGTCGCCAGCATGCCCTTGTTGCGATAGCTGAAGGGCAGCCGCGCCTGCCCGTTGATCGAGCGCAAAACATTGGCTGCGGCGTGCTTGGCCTCCTGCATGGCGGCGGGAGCAACGGCCGGCACCTGCGCGCCGTTGAGCGTCAACGCCGCCAGGTCGCCCACCACGAATACCTCCGGGTGACCCGGCACCGAAAGATCGGGGTCGACGGGCACTCGCCCGGCGCGGTCGAGCGGCACGCCCAAGACCTTGCCAAAACCCGAGCCCATCACCCCTGCCGCCCACAACACGGTGCGGGCCGAAATGCGCCGCTCCCCAATGTCGACGCCTTCGTTGTCGATGCTCGTCACCTTTTGGCTCGTCTGCACGTCGACGCCCAGCGCCACCAGCTGCCGGCGCGCCTTCTCGGACAACGCCGGCGCGTAGGGCGGCAACACGCGGTCCGAGCCTTCGAGCAAGATGACGCGCGCCAGCGCCGGATTGATGTGCCGGAAATCGCGCGCCAGCGCGTGCTGCGCGATCTCGCACAAAGCGCCTGACAGCTCGACGCCGGTGGGCCCTGCGCCAACGATCACGAACGTCAACCAGGCCTCTTGCTTGGCCGGATCCGTCTCGCGTTCCGCCAGCTCGAAGGCGGACAATACGCGACGGCGGATCTCCAGCGCGTCACCGATCGTCTTCAAACCTGGCGCCGCGACGGTCCACTCGTCGTGGCCAAAATAAGAGTGACGCGCGCCGGTCGCCACGATCAAGTAGTCGTACTCGATCGTACCGTCGTCGAACGTCAGCGTCTTCTCCGTTAGGTCGACCGATTTGGCTTCGGCCAGCAGCACCTCGACGTTCGGCTGGTCGCGCAAGATCTTGCGGATCGGCACGGCGATGTCGCTCGGGTTCAAGGCGGCGGTCGCGACTTGGTAGAGCAGGGGCTGAAACAGGTGGTGGTTGCGACGGTCAATCAGCGTGACCCGCACGTTGGCGCCGGCGAGCGCACGCGCTGCATTCAGGCCGCCGAAGCCACCGCCAACGATCACGATGCGAGGCGTTGCCACCCCGTCGGCATAGCCCCAGCAATGAAACGCCGTGACTACGCCGGTGTTTCCGCTCGGCGATCTTCAGCGCTCGACCAGGGTGCCGAACATGCTCAGGCCGCCGGCCACGAACACCAGATCGAACACGCCCATCACCTTCAAGTAGTCGCCCAGCTCCGACAACGGCGCCCCGCCGAAGAGCTCGCGCGTCGCGGCCACGGCGGCCAGCAGCGTCGGCGACAACAGCGGAAACAAAACGACCGCCAGCAGCAAATCGCGCGCGCCCGTCCTGACCGTCATCGCGCCGAACAGCGTGCCGGACGCGGCCACCCCGGGCGTCGCAGCGGCGGCGATCACCAAGAGCGGACCCATCATGGAGGCTTCTAGCGAGAACAACACCAGCGACAGCGGCAACACCACGACCAACACCGCGAGCAAGAACGTCCACACACTCAGCGCCTTGCCGGCGAAAATGGCGCTGCGCGACAGCGGCGAAACCAACAGGCCATCCAGCGCCGCATCGTCACGTTCGCGCTGCCACGACTTGCCAAGCGACAGGACGGCGGCAAACGCCAGCGACAACCACACGGTGCCAGACGCGACGTTGCGAGCGCTGACAGGGCCGCCGAAGAACGACAAGGACGCCAGCACCACCACCAAGAGCGCGAAGAACCCGCTCGTGACCGTGACCTCGCCCGTTGCCGCCTCGATCGAAAGATCTTTGCGATAGACGACCAGCACCTGACGCAACCACCCCGGCTGCGCGGGGCGGAGCGCCCTCGTCTGGCTCAAAACCGCGTCGACCATCTCTCCGCGAGCCTAGCAGGACGCGCGAAAAAGCGGCGAAGTTGCGATATGGTGCGCCCCCGATGGCAACTCTCGAGGTCGAACACACCTTCAACTGCTCCGAAGCCACCTTCTGGGACAAAGTCTTCTTGGACCAGGAATACAACGACCGGCTGTTCAAGACGGAGCTCAAGTTCCCGGTTTGCCGCGAGGTTTCGCGGGAAGAACGCGGGGGCGCCCTGCACCGCGTGGTCGAGGTCGTGCCCTACGTGGGCGAGCTGCCCGGCGCCATCAAAGCCGTGGTCGGCGAGGGCATCGGCTACGAGGAGCGCGGCGTCTTGGACAGGAGCGCCAAGACCTACAAGGTCGTGGTCGTACCCAACAAGCTGGCCGAAAAGCTCAACATCAAGGTCGACATCTGGACGGTGGCCGACGGCGAGAACAAATGCCGTCGCAAAGTGCGCGCAGACGTCGCTGTGAAGATCTTCGGCGTCGGCGGCACCATCGAAAAGCGCATGCTCGCCGACCTCGAGCGCTCGTATCAAAAGAGCGCGGACTTCACCAACCGCTACATCGCCGAAAAGGGCCTGTAGCTGCTGGCTTGGGCGAGGTCTCAGCTGTTGAGCACGCCCGCCGATCCTGGCCCCTGGCTTCGTTTTCGCTCCGGTCCGGTGCTCACGTACCCACGTACGCTCCGCTCCGGTCCTCGCGAAAGCCTCGCCAGAGCCCAGGCTTGGCGGGCGGGCAGCTGAAGACCCAGGCTAAAGATCACCCGCAAGCGCGAGCCCACGGGTGCTTCGCGACTACTTCTTGGCCGTCTTCTTGGCAGGCGCCTTCTTGGCGGCGGGCGCCTTCTTGGCAGCGGGGGCCTTCTTGGGGGCACCGGCGGCCTTGGCGGCGGCGCGCTTGCTGGCGCGCTCGACCGAGGCGTGCAGGTCCAGGAGCTGCGGCAGCGCGAACTTCTTGAGGCCGGCGCTGTAGCTCGCGTCCTTGGTACGCTTCTTCAGCTCCAGGATGGCGCTGATCAGCTTGTCGCGCGAACCGAAGCGCTGCTTGGCATCGACGAGGACGTCGTGCAGCTTGAGCAGCTTCTCGTTCGAAACCTTGGCGAGGCCCTTTTCGGCGTTGAGACGCTCGACCCACAGGTCGGCCGTCGCCAGCTTCTGCACGGCCTCCACGAGCTTCGCTTTACTCTCAAAACGCTCTTTGACGACCGTGACGGGGGACTTCTTCATGACTGCTCCAGCAGAGGACGACGGCGCCTGAACGCAGGGCCGATAAGGGGCCGCGTTTCTAGCAGCAGGTTTTTCGCACCGCAAGGTTTCCCGCAGAAAATCTCGCCCGCCCACCGCTCCCCCGTGATAGCGGCAGACCCCATGAAGCCCCGGCTTCGGTTTGCACCCTCCCCCAGCGGCTACCTTCACATCGGCGGCGTCCGCACGGCGCTTTTCAACTGGCTTTGGGCCCGCAAAACGGGCGGCAAATTCATCCTGCGCGTCGAGGACACCGATCAAGATCGCAGCAGCATCGAAAGCGTCCGCGCCATCTTGGACGCCCTGACCTGGCTCGGCCTGAATTGGGACGAGGGTCCCGAAGTGGGCGGCGAGTTCGGCTCGTACTTCCAGAGCGAGCGCAAGGCCCTCTACCGCGCGTCCGTCGAGAAGCTGATCAGCGAGGGCAAAGCCTACCGCTGCTACTGCACCAAAGAGGAGCTGGACGCGCAGCGCGAGGCCCTCAAGGCCAAGGACCCCAAGGCGGCGTTTCGCTACCCGGGCACCTGCCGCAACCGCACCGACCATCCGGACCTACCTCACGTCGTGCGCTTCAAGTCGCCGACCGACGGCGTCACCGAGTTCAACGACAAGGTGTTCGGCGTGATCAGCACGCCCAACGCCGCGCAGCAGGACTTCGTGCTGATGCGCACCGACGGTTACCCGCTCTACAACCTGGCGGCCACCATCGACGACCACGAGATGCAGATCACGTTCGTGGCGCGCGGCCGTGATCACATCGGCAACACGCCGCAGCAAGTGCTGCTGTACCGCGCCTTCGGCTGGGAGCCGCCCGAGTTCGCGCACTTGCCGATGATGCTGGCGCCCAACGGCGAAAAGCTCAGCAAACGTCACGCTTCTGTCTCGGTGCAAGAGTACAAGGACAAGGGCTACACGCCGGCGGCCGTGCTCAACTACCTGGTGCGCTTCGGTTGGTCCTTCGGCGACAAGGAGATCTTCAGCCGCCAAGAGCTGATCGACTCGTTCGACTGGGAGCGCGTGGGCAAGGGCGACGGCAAGTTCGACGCCAAGAAGTTCGCGGACGTGGCGTTCGAGCATCTCAAACAGCCCGCGCTCACCTCGCTCGACGAGTACGTCGCCTGGACCAAGCCGTTCCTGGCCGCGCGCGGCCTGACGGAGGTCGACGAGCAGCTGCTGCGTCAGGCCATCCCGGGCATCCGCGAGCGCGCCCGCACTCTGGTCGATGCCGCCAACGACCTGGACTTCTACTTCCGCGAGCCACCCGAGCAGGACGAGAAGGCCGTCAGCAAGTTCCTGACGCCCGACAGCAAGCCGCGCCTGGCGGCGATGGTGACTCTGTTCGAAGCCCACGCAACCTGGACGGCCGAGTCTCTGGAAGCCGCCTTCAAGGGCTGGGTCGAGGGGCAAGGTTTACAGCTGAAGGACGTCGCCCAGCCGCTGCGGGTGGCGGTGACAGGTCGCAGCGCCAGTCCGCCCATCTTCGACGTGCTGGTCGTGCTCGGCCGCGAGCGCTCCCTGGCCCGCCTGAAACGCGCCGCCGGAGCATGATTTCACTCCTGGCCAGCGTCCTCGCGCCGGACACCACGCTCCCCCTACCGCTCACGCGGTTGAAGGAGATCTCGTGGTTCCACTCGCTGATGGAGTACCCGCCGCTCAAGGCGCTGCTGCCCATCCCGATCCTGATCGCGCTTTGGCCTCTGGTGCGGCACTTTTTCAAGGCGACCTGGCAAGAGCTGGACGCCGAAGCGCACCGCATGCGACTGGAGGAGCCGGCGAGCGAGTTCGACTACCGCCGCCCCGTCGCCTGCTTGGCCATCGTGGCCATCGTGCTGACGCTGCAGGAGTACTACGGCGGCCGGGGCATCTATGACACCCAGCTGCGGCCCTGGCTGACCGAGCTGCAAGCCGGCGGCTGGACCTTCATCAAGCTCGAGAAGTACGACGACCTTTACAGCTACGGCTGGTGGGTGTTTGCGCGCGTTCTTGGTTACGTGCTGGTGCCGTTGCCGCTTTGGAAGCTGCTTTTTCCCAAAGACAGCCTGCTGGACATGGGGCTGCGCACCAAGGGCTTCTTCAGTCACCTGTGGATCTACGGGCTTTGCCTGGCGGTGGTGGTGCCGGCGATGCTCATCGTCTCGTCCCAGCCAGATTTCGGCACCTATTACCCGTTCTACAAGCTCAGCAGCCGCAGCTGGTTCGACTTCCTGACGTGGGAAGCGATCTACTTCCTCCAGTTCTTCGCGCTGGAGTTGTTCTTCCGCGGGTGGATCTTGGGCGCGCTACGGAAGAACTTCGGCGCCGGCGCCGTGTTCGTGATGGCGGTGCCTTACTGCATGATTCACTACGGCAAGCCATACCTGGAGGCGAACGGCGCCATCGTCGCCGGCATCGTGCTGGGCTCGCTCGCCATGCGCACGCGCAGCATCTACGCCGGCTTCCTGGTGCACATCACCGTCGCGTTTTCCATGGACTTTCTGTCACTGTGGCGTCGCGGCGCCCTGCCGCACCAGTACTGGGGCCAATAGCCAATAGGTCGAAGGGGGCTGCCCCACCGCAGCCTACCTGGAGAAAGCCAACGTGGCGTCGCCAGGTCACCCCGGGCGGCACGCTTCGGGCTGCTGACTGAACTGATGGGTCATCGCGAGTGCCTGCGAGACTCGACAGGGAGGCGGGGAGGCGGGGAGGTCCGCGAGGTTTTTGTTGTTCACGTCGAGCGACGACGCGCGGCGACTGCGCAGTCATGGCGCGGCCACTGATGGCTCGAACCCCAAGATTCTCGCCTCGCGGACCTCCCCGCCTCCCCCGCCTCCCTGAGAAAATCTCGGGACGCAAAACGACGTCAGGGGGACGCGCACGGCGCGACGGGTGTTCAGCGCGACGCGCGTCCGTATTTCCGCGCGTGGCGCGGCGATCCCCAGTATATTGCCGACCGAAATACCAAGATGTCGAACGTGAGCTTTTCGCCGGTCCCTCCCGACGCCGCGACCGAGTCCAAGAGGCCGAGCAACGGCGCCGATCTAAACGGCGCAACGGAGTGGACCGCTGAGCGCGGCGCAGCGCGCTATCAGATCCATGGTTGGGGCGCGCCCTACTTTCACGTCAACGCGCGCGGCCACGTCGAGGTGCGGCCCAATCCGGATCGCCCCGAGCGCGTCATCAACTTGTTCGAGCTCGCGCAGGAGCTCAAGGCGCGCGGCCTCGACCTGCCGCTGCTCATCCGCTTCTCCGACATCGTTGCTGATCGCATCAAGCGCATCAACGAAGCCTTCCTCAAGGCCATCGCCGAGTACGAGTACGCGGGCATCTATCGCGGCGTCTACCCGGTCAAGGTGAACCAGCAGCGTCACCTGGTCGAAGAGATCGTCGAAGCAGGCCGCCCCTACAGCTTCGGCCTCGAAGCAGGCTCCAAGCCCGAGCTTTTGATCGCGCTCGCGGCCATGCAAGACGTGGGCGGTCTGATCATCTGCAACGGCTACAAGGACTCGAAGTACATCGAGACCGCGCTGGTCGCGCAGAAGTTCGACAAGACCGTCATCATCGTGCTCGAGCGCTTGGAGGAGATCGATCTGGTCTTCAAAGCCTCCGAAAAGCTGGGTATTCGCCCGCTTTTGGGCGTGCGCGCGAAGCTGACCACCAAGGGCGTCGGCCGTTGGAAGGACTCCGCCGGCGAGCGCGCCAAGTTCGGCCTCACCACCTCTGAGATGATCGAGGTCGTCGATCGGCTGACGGCGCGCAACATGCTCGACACGCTGCAGCTCCTGCACTTCCACATCGGCAGCCAGATCTCGAGCATCATCCCGATCAAGAACGCCATGCAGGAGGCGTCGAACATCTACGTCGAGCTGGCGAAGATGGGCTGCAAGATGGGTTACTTGGACGTCGGCGGCGGCTTGGCCGTCGACTACGACGGCTCCAAGACCGACTTTCACGCTTCCAAGAACTACCAGCTCGAAGAGTACGCGGCCGACGTCGTCGCGCACATTCAGGCAGCCTGCGTGAAAGCCGAGATCGGCGTGCCCACGCTGGTGAGCGAGAGCGGCCGCGCGGTGGCAGCGCACCACTCGGTGTTGGTGTTCGAGGTCGTGGGAGAAAACCAGGTGCGCTTCCCGCAACCGGCCGAGCCCCAGGCGGACGCCAACCGGCTACTGCGCGAGCTTTACGACACGTACTGCGGCATTCAGCCCAAAAACGTGCAGGAAAGCTACCACGACGCCAGCCAAGCCAAAGAAGAGGCGCAGAGCCTGTTCAAGTACGGCTACCTCTCACTGCGCGAGCGCTCGCAAGTCGAGAAGATGTACTGGAACTGCTGCGAGAAGATCCACCACACGCTCAAGCGCCTGAAGTTCGTGCCCGAAGAGCTCACGCACCTCGATCGCGATCTGTCGGCCATCTACTACTGCAACTTCTCGGTCTTCCAGTCGGCGCCCGACATCTGGGCCATCGATCAGCTGTTCCCGATCATGCCGATCCACCGGCTCGACGAGGAGCCGCTCGTCTCCGCCACGCTCGCAGATTTGACCTGCGACAGCGACGGCTTGATCGACCACTTCATCGACGTCGAAGACGTGAAGGGCACGCTCGACCTCCACCAGCTGAAGGAAACCGAGTCGTATTACCTCGGCATGTTCCTGAACGGCGCCTACCAAGAGATCTTGGGCGACCTGCACAACCTGTTTGGCGACACTCACGCCGTCCACATCGCGCTCACGGACGACGGCTATCAGATCCGCCACGTCATCAAGGGCGACAGCGTCGCCGAGGTGCTGCGCTACGTCGAATACGTGCCCGAAAGCATGGTCGACGCCGTGCGTCGCCAAGCCGAGCGCGCCGTCAGCGCCGGCCGCCTCACGAACGAGCAAATGCGTACGCTCTTGCAGCACTACGAAGAGTCGTTGCGCAGCTACACCTACCTGACCGCAGAGTAGAGCGGGGGCTGCCACAACGCAGCCCACCTCGCAGAAGCTCCCGTAGCGTCCCTCGGCCGCGATCAACGATCGAGAAAACAGGGAGGCGGGGAGGCGGGGAGGTCCGCGAGGCGAGATTTTGGGGTTTCGCGCTACCGCCCGCGAGAACAAATCCATCGCGAGCACGCTTCAGGCCACCTGCTTCTCCTCGAGGGAAACTATTTTTGGCTTTGGTCCTCCGGTCCTCCAAAGACAAAAATGCGTTCTCGCCCTCGCAGACCTCCCCGCCTCCCCGCAAATCCCGAGCCTTAGGCATCGCCGTACGTTTACGTAAGTCGGAATGAAACTGGACGTCGCGTCGTTTCCTAGACGCGACGAGGTGCTCCTCGGTACGATCTGCCCCAGCGGTTCAAGCCGCCCTCCTCCCCTCATGGGCCAGTCCTCCCGACCCACACCATCCCGATACTCCCATCTGGTCCTCGCGTGCCTGGGGGGCCTCGTCGCGACCATTGCTCCCGCCCAAAGCCGGGCCGACATTTATCAGTCGGTGGGGCCTGACGGCGTGCTCGAGTTCACGAACAAAAAGACGCCGGGCGCCAAGCTCTACCAAAAGACGGCGAGCAAACCGCAGGTCTTCCTGCCCGCCGATACCTCGCCGGAGCGCTACACCCGCTACGACAACTGGATCCGCGAAGCCGCGACGCTGTACCAAATCCCCGAGGCGCTCATCCGCGCCGTCATCCGCGTCGAGAGCGACTTCGACCCGCGCGCGGTTTCGCCGGCCAACGCCCGCGGCTTGATGCAAATGATTCCGGCCACCGCCGAGCGCATGCTGGTCACGGACGTGTTCGACCCGCGCCAAAACATCTTCGGTGGCGTCCGCTACCTGCGCGTCCTCGCCAACACCTTCAACGGCGATTTGGCGCTCACTGTCGCGGCGTACAACGCCGGCGAAGGCGCCGTCATCCGCCACGGCGGCATCCCTCCGTATCCAGAGACGCAAGACTACGTCGTCAAAGTGATCGGCTACTACCGTCAGTATCGAGCGACTCCGTAAGTCGCTGTGCGGTTCGAGCGGGGTTGGGGAGGTCGGGGAGACTCAAGTCGTGGCGTGGAGGTTTCACGACGCATTTCATGGCGGGCGTCTGCTTTTGGCGCAGCGCTGTTTTCGGTGCTGCGTCGAAGCGCGAGGCGCTGTAGCGGGGGGTTTCACGGTGACGCGAGTGCGTGAACGGCTTGGCGCAACCAATTCCCGCCCCGCGGAGCATTTTGGCTTCGCGCTTTCGCCGGGGACGCCACCGGCGTATTGCGAGGGGTTGGGCCCTACACGCTACTAGTGCGCGTCCGACACGTTCAAGACAGCACGGTCGTTGAGCGAAACCAGCCGACGTTCATCACCGGTGAGGAAGATTTGGTACTGCGGGGCGGCGCCTCCGGGGGTGGTCGAGGGCATGGCTTGGATGTTGCCCTCCTGCTGCCAGGCGGAGTCGAAGCGCTGAACATTGCCGTCTGTGTCAGCCACGAAGATTCCCGCTTTGTTGCCGAAAGCGAGCTGCGAAAACGAACGATTCATCAGCGCCTCGGTGGCGGCTGCTGGCAGCTCCGGTAGTAGGGTCAGAGTCTGCGCGTCGAAGCACGTCTGAAAACAGATCGTCCGACCATCCGCGCTGATTTGCGGGCGCCGCCCGAGCATCCGCGCCTGGTCCACGGGCAAGGCCGCGCGCCAATAGAGTTGGACCCGCTCGCTCACGCTCGAACTGCAGGCGACGTCAAAGGCTTCGAATTGCGGGTCGGAGGTGGGCGATTTGGAAAAAAACAGCATGGCGCCCGTCGCGCTCTGAAAGACCGATGCCGCTTGCGAGTCGGGGTTATTCAGCAGCGGAAGGTCAACCGGGGTCACGGCGGCTCCGGTCGCCAAGTCCCAAGCCTCGAGCTCGCGGGTGAGGCTCCAGAGTTGATTTCTTCCGGAGCAGCGAGTCAGGGCAAGCTGCGGTTCGGTCCCGCTGACGTCGAACGCGGTAGCTTCAGTCAGGGCTGGGAGCCCGAGCGCGTGGATTCGCCCGAGCCCAGGCTCAACGATGAACAGCTGATCCGTCTGTGCGGAAATCACCGCGTTGCCGAGGCGCGATGAGAACGCGGCGGAGGCAAGGCGCTCACCGGTCTCGATGTGATAGGCCTCGATTGTGCTGTCGTCGACGACTACGTAGACATACGGGCGCAATGGGTCGGCAAGGGGTTGGCGTGCCGTCGGAGGCAGCTGAAATGTCGCGTCCGCCGCCAGTGGTGCGTCGCTGACGTACAGCGAGACATTCAAGATCGCTGGCGGTGGAACCGGGAACCCCGCGGGCAACTGCGCCTCGTCGGCACGCAGGGTGATGGTGGCTCCGTGGATGCCCGGCTTCATACCGGCCGCCGAGGTAATGCGCAGGTTTCCGCCGGTTTGCGTGTCACCGTCCACAGTGAGCCAGCTGGCGCTGGTTTCGACCAAGAACGGCATTCCGCCCGACCCCGTATCGAGCACAGGCACGACCTCGGGCGCGACCTCGGCGCCTGCGTCGCTGGTCAGCGCAATGCTTTGGCGCGGCAGCGAAAAGCTGGGCGGATCGAGCAGCAGTGTCACGTCGAGCGTCGCCAATTCGCGACTTCCCGAGCCCTTTGCCGACAGTGTCGCCGTGTGCGCTCCGAACGAGCGCGGCAACTTCGTCATGTCGACGCCAAGCTCGATATCGGTCAGCCCGCTGCCAGCCTCGGGCGAAACCGTCAACCACGACTCCGAAGGGCTCAGCTTCCAAGCGCGGCGCTCCCCGATGACACGTGCACCCTGAGGCGACGGCCCGGCTCCCCCCTGAACGGCGTGAAAGGAACGCAGCTGTGCTTGATAGGCAATCTGGTTGCGGATGTCGTACGTCAAGTGCACCGTGCTCGAGCCCACCTTTTGCTCGAATGCGGGGTCGATCTGCCGGAAGGCGTCGATGCGCAGATCGATGGCGTTGTGCGCCGCGGGCAGCGTGGTGTCGTTGGGCCAGAAGTCGAAAAGGATGGCGCCGAAATCCAGGCCGTCGGGCTCTTGCTCCAGCCCCAGCCACGGTGCCTGCTCCTTGCCGTGCAACTCGATGCGCAAGCCGACCGCCTTGACTTTCAACTGCTGGGTCGTGGCTGCCCCTCCGAAGACCGCCTCCAAGTGCACATCTCGACTGGACAGCTCGATCAGCGGCGAATTCTCGTCCTTTGACCCGCCACACCCCGTCAGCGAAACCGCCAGCAGGATGGGCGCCCCAAGGACGCGCACGCGCGAAGCCGTGCCCCAGCGAGGCGTTGCTACCCAACGCTCACCCAACCGTCGCCCCGTCGTGAATAGTTGCGCCACGGCTCAGCTTCCTACTCGAAGCCGCGACCACAGGCAAAACGCCCGCGCACCAAACGCCTACGTAAGTCGCTGGGCGATTTCGAGTCAGGTTGGGGAGGTCGGGAAGACTCAAGTCGTAGCGTGGGAGGGGCTACGACGCATTTCATGATGGGCGTCTGCTTTTGGCGCCGCGCTGTTTTCGGTGCTGCGTTGAAGTGCGAGGCGCTGTAGCGGGGGGTTTCACGGTGACGCGGGCGTGCATCTTGCCGAGCATCCGGGCGGGGTCGACGACCTGTCTCGGCTACCCTGACCCCTCCGCTGCCTGCCCCCTGATCCCTGACCCCTGCCCCCCAAGCCTAGCGGCTCTTCGACTTCCTCTCGGCTTTGACCGGCTTTTCCAACGGATACAAAGCGAGGGCGCCGGCGAGCTCGGTGCGGACGCGGTCGATGAGCTCCGGGGGCTCGATGACTTTGACGCGGGCGCCCCATTCGAGGACCCAGCTCACGACTTGCGTGAGGTTGCCGATGGTCATGGTCAGGCGCACGCCACCGCCTGCGATGGTGGCGAGGCGCTGGCTCGCGTGCACGCGGCGGGCGCGGATGTACTCGGCGGCGTGGGCGTCGAACTCGAGCACGACTTTTTGCTGCCGTGGGTCGCGCCAGATGCCGAACTCGCCCTGAAAGTACTGGTCGATGTGAAAATCAGCCGGCAGCTCGAAGCGGTCGCTGAAGATGCACTCGGTGTCGCGCATCCGATCCAGCACGAAGGTGCGGATTTCTTGGCGCCCGGTGTGAAAGCCAACGCAGTAAATGGAGTCGCGGTGCAAGACCAACGCGTACGGGTGAATCGTGATGCGCTCTTCGTCGGAGCGCACGGCGCTCTTGTACAAAAGCGAAAGCGGCCGCAAGTCGGAGACGGCCTGGAACAAGTCGTCCAGCTCTTCGGTGCGCTCGGCGTAGTTCTTGGGCGCGTGCGGGAGGTACAAGAAGCGCTCTTCGAGCCGCACGTCGGCGAGTCCCGCGTTCGGACCGCGCCCAGGGCGTTGCGCGAGCGCCAGTAGCTTCATCACCGCGTGATCGATTTCGTCGAACAGCGCGGAGCCGCGCATCGGCTCGAACAGGCGTCGCGCGGCGAGCAGCGCGTAGGTCTGCGTGCGACGCAGCTCGACCTTGCGCGGCGTCTCGTTGGCGCGCAGCCGCCACAAGAGCGCAGCGCCACCGCGCGTCGGCACGGATTCCAAGTCGGCTTCGCGCTCGATCTCTTTGAGGTAGCGGCGCATTGACCGCACCGTGACGTTCAGCGCGCCCGCCAAGTCGTACAGTGACAAGCCCTTGGGGTGCCGCTCGAGCAGCTCACGCAGCTTGTCCAGCCGCCGATGTTGCGTGAATTTGCCTTTGGGACGGCCGCGCGGCTTGTCCATTTCGGGCTGTGAATCTAGCCCTGCTTCGAGCAGTCTTGGCAAGCCTTGGCAGCACCTTCCCCGCTCAACCCCGTCGAATTTCTGCGCCACAAACGTGACGGCGGGGAGCACCGCCCGAGCGACATTGCGGCGTTCATCGACGCTTTCGTGGCTGGCAACGTGGCCGACTACCAGGCCAGCGCCTGGCTGATGGCTGCCTTCCTGAAGGGGCTGTCCAGCAAGGAGACCCTGGCGTTGACCCGGGCCATGTTGCATTCGGGCGACGTGCTCACGTTGCCGAGCGTGAAGCGCGCTCGAGTCGACAAGCATTCGACGGGCGGTGTGGGCGACAAGATCAGCCTGTGCTTGGCGCCGCTGGTCGCCGCCTGCGGCGTCGCGGTGCCGATGATCTCGGGGCGCGGACTGGGCCACACCGGCGGCACGCTCGACAAGCTCGAAGCCATCCCCGGCTTTCGCGTCGACCTGGACGCCAAGCGCTTCGAGCGCATCGTGCGCGAGGTGGGCACCTGCTTGATTGGCCAAACCGAAAAGCTAGCGCCTGCTGATCGGAGACTGTACGCGCTCCGAGACGTGACCGCGACGGTCGAGTGCATCCCGCTGATCGTCGCCAGCATTCTTTCCAAGAAGCTGGCCGAGGGCATCGACGGCTTGGTGCTGGACGTGAAGTGCGGCGGCGGCGCCTTCATGAAAGACTTGAAGAGCGCGCGGGCCCTGGCCCAGGCGCTGGTGTCGGTCGGCAAAGGCGCCGGCAAGCGCGTCAGCGCGATCATCACCGACATGTCCGCGCCCATTGGCCGCACCATCGGCAACGCGCTCGAGACGCGCGAAGCCATCGAAATCCTGCAAAACGCCGGTCCCGCCGACACTCGCGCCCTCACCCTCGAGCTGGGCGCCGAGATGCTCGTCGTCGGCAGGCGCTGCAAGAGCCGCCAAGAAGCCCTGCCGCTGCTCGAGCGCGCGCTCGCCGACGGCTCGGCGCTCGACGTCTTTCGGCGCCTCGTCAAAGCGCAGGGCGGTGACGTGCGCGTGGTCGACGATCCGTCGCGGCTTCCACGAAGCAAGGTTCAACGAGTCGTCACGGCCGCGAAGTCCGGCTATGTCACGGCCATCGACGCCTACGCGCTCGGCGTGCTGGCAATCGAGCTGGGCGCCGGCCGCACCCGCGCCGATCAAAAGATCGAGCCAGCAGCTGGCTTCGAGCTCCACGCCAGCGTCGGTGAACGTGTCGAGCGTGGTGCCATGCTCGTCACCATCCACGCGGCTTCGCGCGCAAAGGCCAAGCAAGTCGCAGCGCGCGTCGCCCAGGCTTTCGCCCTCAGCTCACGCGCGCCTCGGCAGCGCCGTCTGGTGCTCGAGCGCTCGCGCTGATCTGCCCTCAGCAAAGCGATTCGGCTTGGCGCCGCCCGGCTCAGGCTGCCATGAGCAGGGGCAGCGTCGGCGCGACGAGCTCGACCAGAACCCGGCTGCGCAGCTCGGCACGCTGCGCGGCCGAGAGCAGGCCATGGCTCGGCACGGCTAGATCGCTCGCGCCGACGCGCACGGGAGCCCGGCTCAGCTCGGCCTCGAAGGTTTGATCGGTGATGCTCCGCACCTCGTCGCCAAAGTGTGCGACGGCCCAGCGCACGAAACGAAAGGCAAGCGCGGCGTGAGAAAGCTCATCCTCAACGATACGAGCGAGCGTGCTGCGAACTGCTGGGTCGCTCGCGTGCGCCAGTGCCTCGGCCGCCTCCATGGCGGCGACCGTTTCGCCGATGCAGCCTTCACGCACGGCCGTGATCACGATTTCTCGGAGACTGCGCTGATCGAGGCTTCCTTGGACGGACAGTGGCGACGGGCCAAAGCTCGCGCCGGCAAACGCGTTCGCCAGCGCGAAACAAGCCTGCGTGTGCCGCGCTTCGTCGAGCATCGCCCGAGTCGCGTCTTCGACCAGCTTCGGTGCAGCCCCCAGGCTCATCAGGTCGAGCACGAAGCGAGCAAACGCAGCGATAGACGCATGCTCCATGAGCGCGGCGTCGTGCCAGTAGCGGGCCAGCGCCGCTCGCGCCGGAGGCGAAAGCTTCGAGACGTCCGGCGCCACCTCCGCACAGTGCCAGTCTTCACGCTCCTGAAGCTGTGCGGTTATTGCTCGACCTGCCACCAAGAAGGGCCGACCCACGGTCGAACAATCGATCCTGGGTATTTCACGCTCGCGGCAGGCAAAGAATGCCGACAGAGTGCCGCACTCGACGTCCCCGTAGATGCATAGCTGGGTCTCGGGACAGTCGGCGTCCGATGCGCATCCGCCCGCGCAGACCGCCCCGAAGCGCGAGCAAGCGCATTGCGAACCAGCCTCACAGTCTGCATCCGCCTCGCAATTGCCGCCGCTCGCACATGCGGCAGGGCCGACGCGGTGGAGCACGCCGTCGCAGTCTTCGTAGCCGTTGCCCAGCGCCACGGCGCTACTGCAGTCGATAACGATGGTGCCGCGGCCGCCGGACCCGCCACTGCCGCCGGGCGTCGTGACAACGGTGCTCGTGCCAGCGGTACCGCCCCCCTCGTCGCGGCCGCCTCCGTCAACGGCAGAGCCGCCTTGATTCGCGACGCCCCCGATCGGCTCGTCCGCGGGACCCTCGCCCTTGCCCATAGTGGAGCCACCGCAGGCGAGCGGCAAAAGACCTGCGGCGGCGAGCAGCGCCGGATGCCAGAGCCGAAAATCGGTGCGAAGGGCCATGCGCACTACGTAGCAAAAAGTAGACCAGCCCTCACCAACGCTCGCTCACCGATGAAACGGCTGCCGTACGAACCAGCGCACGCAGCCGTGGCGCAGGTTGGCCCAGCCTAGTGAACGCGGTGCCCGGGCTTGGCGCCGCTGTCCGGCTCCAAAACATAGACTTCCGTGCCGCCGGCGCCGGCGGCCACGACCATGCCTTCGGAGACGCCGAACTTCATTTGGCGGGGGGCAAGGTTTGCCACGACGACCACGAGGCGACCGATGAGCTTCTCGGGCGCGTAGGCGGCTTTGATGCCGGCAAAGATGGTGCGCGTGTTGTCGCCGCCGAGCGACACCGTGAGCTTGAGCAGCTTCTTGGCTTCGGGAATGTGCTCGGCGTTGAGCACGCGCGCCACGCGCAGGTCGACCTTGGTGAAGTCGTCGATGCTGCACTCGGGAGCGAGCGGCTCGGCCGCGAGCGCGGCGCCGTCGTCGACGGGGGCTGCGGCGGCGGCGGGAGCTGCGGCTTCGGTTGCGGCGGGGGCTTCGGGCTTGCTTTCTTCGATCATGGCTTCGAGCTTCTTCGGGTCGACACGCTGCATCAGGTGGGAGAACTCCCCCAGCTTGACGGCAAGATGATGGGTCTTGGCTTCGTCCCAGCTGACGAGCGGGGCTTGGAGTAGCGCGCGGCTTTGCTCGACCAAGAGCGGCAAGACCGGCGCTAGGTAGATGACGATTTGGCGGTAGAGGTTGAGGATGACCGTGCAGACGCCGCGCAGCTCTTCCAGCTTTTCGGGCTGCTTTTTGAGCGCCCAGGGCGTCTTCTGATCGACGTACTCGTTGGCGCGATCGGCCAAGGCCATGATGCTGCGCATGGCGCGCGCAAAGTCGCAGCTCTCGTAGGCGTCCGCGATTTCGTCACCCGCGGCAGCTGCCGCAGCAAACAGGCCTCCATCATCGGGGTAAGCAGCAGACAGCTCGGGCACGAAGCGCGCCGTGCGGCTGGCCAGGTTCACGACCTTGCCGATCAGGTCCGAGTTCACCTTGGCCACCAGCTCTTCGACGTTGAGGTCCAAGTCCTCCACGCGCGAGCCGAGCTTGGCCATGTAGTAGTAGCGCAGGTACGCCGGATCGAGGTGCTTGAGGTACGTCGACGCCAGCACGAACGTGCCGCGCGACTTGCTCATCTTCTCCCCGTTCACCGTGAGCATGCCGTGCACCTGCACGCGCTTGGGCAGCGGAAAGCCAGCGGCCTTGAGCATGGCCGGCCAGAACAGCGTGTGGAAGTACACGATGTCCTTGCCGATGAAGTGGTGGATCTCGGTCTTGTCCGACTCCCAGAAATCGGACCAATTTTGGCCGGTCTTTTGGCACCAATCGGCGGTAGAGCCCATGTAGCCGATGGGCGCGTCGAACCAGACGTACCAGTAGTGACCCGGGGCATCCGGGATCTCGAAGCCGAAGTACGGCGCGGGGCGCGAGACGTCCCAGTCACGCAGCTCTTCGGCGAGAAAGTGCCCCTTGAGGTAGTTGGCGATCTCGGGCTGTAGGCGCCCGGGCTCTTGAGTCCACTCCGTCAAGAACGGGCGCAGCTTCTCGATCTCGACGAACAGGTGCGGCGAGCTCTTGAGCTCGGGCTTGCTGCCCGACAGCGTGCTGATCGGGTTGATCAGCTCCAGCGCGGAGTAAGTGCTGCTGCACTTCTCGCACGAGTCACCGTACTGATCGGGCGTGCCACACTTGGGACACGTGCCTTTGACGAAGCGATCGGCCAAGAAGGTCTTGGCTTCGGGATCGTACAGCTGCGTGACGTCGCGCTCTTTGATGAGTCCAGCCTCACGCAGCTTGCCCCAGATGAGCTCGCACTTTTGCTTGCTTGCGGGCGAGTTGGTGGAGCCATAATGATCGAAGCGGATCTGAAAGCCGGCAAAATCACGCTGGTGCGCCTCGCTCATGGCGGCGATCAGCTCTTCTTCGGAGCGACCTTCTTGGCGCGCGCGCATCATGATGGCGGTGCCGTGCGTGTCGTCCGCGCAGATGTAGGTGGCGCTGTTGCCGCGCAGGTTTTGGAAGCGCACCCAGACGTCCGTCTGAATGTACTCGACCAAATGGCCCAGGTGAATGTGGCCGTTGGCGTAGGGCAGCGCGCTGGTAACGAGCAGGCGTCGAGGAGAACCGGTCATGAACGGCGCGGAGCATAGCCGGCCAAGCCCCGCTGGGCGAGCGCCGCCCTTGGGGCCCGCGAAAGGCTAAGTCGATCGCCCTCGCGGCTGATGCATCCCGGCTGGCTTCGTTGCTCCTCAGTTACATACCTGCAGTATGCGCCTTCGTCGCGCCTCGCCATCCGGGCGCCTCAGCCGCGATCATCGACCGACTTAGCCTTTCGCGGGCCCTTGTCATTCGCTAGGGCTGGAAGTACATCGCCCGCATGGCACTCCTCGACGGCAAAGTCGCGATCGTTACGGGCGCAGGCGGCGGTATCGGACGCGCGACCGCGCTGGCGCTCGCCAAGGAGGGCGCAAGCGTGCTGGTCAACGATTTCGGCGGCACGCGCGACGGCAACGGCCAGAGCCAGGACGGCGCAGACGCGGTGGTGGCCGAAATTCGCGCGAACGGCGGCAGGGCCGAGCCTAGCTACGAGAGCGTGAGCGACGAAGCCGGAGCCGAGCGCATCGTGCAGAGCGCGGTCAAAGCTTTCGGGCGGCTCGACGTCCTGATCAACAACGCCGGCATCCTGCGCGACAAGACCTTGCTCAAGCTGCAGCTCGCCGACTGGCAAGCCGTGCTCGACGTGCACCTGACCGGTACGTTTCTGTGCTTGCGCGCCGCGGCCGCCAAGCTGAAGGACCAAGGCCAAGGCGGCTCGATCGTCAATACGACCAGCGTCTCGGGGCTGGTCGGCAACTTGGGCCAGGCCAATTACTCG
>DATAKF010000400.1:0-4550 GCA_036261775.1 Polyangiaceae bacterium
GCAGGAGCTCCATCACGCCGTCGGCCAGCTTGCTGTTGTTCGCTTCCTTCGGGTTCAGGCCCATGGTGCACAGGTGACGAATGCCGAACTGGGCCGCCCGAAAGCGCTCCCAACCGAGCAGCGCCAAGAAATAATCTTCGAAGCTACCCACGTGCGTGCGCGGCTGCCCGAGCCAAAACGCCGGCTCGACGATGGCGCGGATGCCCGCGTCCGACATCGCCTGGTAGTCGTCGGTCGTGCGCGAGGTCATGTGAATGTGCGGATCGAACAGCATTAGCGGGCTCCGTAGTGGGCGAGGAATTCGGCGTCTTTTGGCACGACGCGACCGGCGGCGCGCCGCTCGCTGGCATAGCCTGCGGCCATGCGTGAAAGCTCAGGGGTAATGCGACGCTCCAGGCCGTCGACGCGATGGAGCGGTACCTCCATGAAGATGGCCTTCATGATGGCTTGATTGAAGCTCAGCTCCGGAAAGTATTCCACCAAGTAGGGGTTTTCGCAGACCATCGCTTCGAACACGTCGCGAGCGTTGGTGCGGCAAGCTTGAACGCCGGTTTCCACGAAACGCCCGGCGTCCGGCAACAAGGGCAGCACGCGCAAGATGCTGACCTGCTCCCCGATCTCGCCCGCCTCGAACAGCTGCAGCACCCAGCCGACCTGCTCGGGTTCCGCCAATTGCGGCAGCGCTTGCAGCATCAGCCAAAGGCGCAAGTAGTCTGTCAGGGTGCAGTGGGGGCGAGCCGCTCGCAGCTGTGGCGGCGCCTCGAGCGTTACGTTGGCGGCGGCGCCCAGCCGGCGCGGTACGCTGGCGAATAGGCCACGAAAGCCCACCCCGGGCGGGCCCCCGAGCTCTCGCGTCGCCCGCTCGAAGAACCGCTCCGAGTCGGGCCAGCGCTCCTGCAACAGCCGCTTCAGGGCTAGCTCTGCTTCGGGCATGCCGTAAGCCTTACTGCTACGGCGGCGGAGGGCAAGCGTTGGTGGGCAGCGCGTCGATCCACTCGTCGATGAGCATGGTCCCGGCCGTGTCTACGACGCTCGAGCCGATCTTGGGCATCCGCATGTCGTCCAGAGCGTGCATTCGGAATGAAAGCGTCGATTCGGCCGCGTCACCAGGCACCAGCCTGAACGGCTTGACCTTGTCGGCGTCGCGTTCGACCGGATCGCACATGAACGTTTGGGCGAAGGGCGTGGTGAAGCGCAAATCGAGAGTCCCGACGCCGGCACCGCTGCCCGGGCGATGACACATCGAGCAGTTTACGTGCATGTACGAGCGCGCGCGCGCCTCGAGGCTTTCAGCACCAACGGGATCGGGATAGCCGGTGATGGCCTTCGGCGGCACGTCGAACAAGCCGAGCGCCTTGAACTTCTCCACCTGGTTCATGGCCCCTTCGGCGTACTGGTAATCCGAGTTCATCTGAGCCGTGCTTGGCCCCAACGAGCTGCCGGCATAGCGCGTGTGACAGTCGAGGCATTGGGAGCGGCTCGGGTAGTGCCAGATCTGCGTGCCAGCTCCGACCGGTTTGTCTTTGCCGTTAGGGGTATCGGCTAGCAGCGTGGCGTCGGTGCCCGCGTCGTTCCATTCGTAGCTGAAGCCCTTCCACACCAGGTTGCTGCGGCGCATGAGCAGCCGCGTCTCGATGCGCTTGCCCTCGATGCTGAAGCTCTTCACCAGCACGGCGCCGACGGGCATGATCCAATGCCCTTCATCGGCTCCGATTCCGCCAAGCCCCGGCGCCTTGCAGTCGTCGACGTCAACGGCGCAGTCGAGCGCGTGGATCTTCGTGCCGTCGGGAATTCGCAGGAAACGCTCTTTCGTTGCGGCGTCCGACCACAGCGGGCTCCGCACCGAGTAGGGCACCAGGCCGGGTGCCGGCTTGGTCGGATCGGCCATGTCGATACAGCCCGTCGCGCTCAGCAGCTCCGGCACTTCAGCGTCGGTCTTCGCCATCGAGCATCCGGCCGCGCTACCCCCACCGCTGCCTGAGCTACCTGAGCTACCTGAGCTACCTGAGCTACCCGAGCTGCCTGAGCTACCCGAATTGCCTGACGCGCTGGCACCCGTGCCGGCCGCAGCACCGCCGCTACTACCGGCGAAGCCCCCGCCCCCGGAGGCCGCACCAGCGGTCGCGACGGGCGCCTGCCCGCCGGCGCCCTGGGTATCCCCAGAACCACAAGCCGCCAGCGCCAAACTGCACAGCAGAGCACCAGACGCTACGGGCCTCGACAGATGCATCGCGCTCATTCTTTCACGAGTTAGCCGCGGCGGCGACGACCGAGGGCAAACGCGAGCACGGCTCCCAGTGCGCCCAGTCCGAGCAGCGACGTCACGCCGCCGCCCACCACGGAGCAACCGCAGCCGCCGTCGTCCTTGGCACCGCCGCTCGCGCCGTTGCCGGCGCCCGCAACGGTACTAGAACTTCCGGCCTGCGAGGTCGTGCCGCTGCCCGCGCCAGGTGTGGTGGGCGCGCCGCCTAGCCCGGTCGAGCCCAGACCGCCGCCGCCGGTCGCGTTGGTCCCAGCACTCTGGTTGCCGGAGCCACCCGTGGTGCCAGCGCCCGCGGAGCCTCCGCCGCTCGCGCCACCGGCACCGCTACCGCCCCCGCCAACCGGCTCGTCCGGGCCGTTCACGGCCGTGCAAGAGCCAGGAGTGGTCGTCGAGCCCTTTGCCGTGACGCGAGTGACGACGGCCTTCTCGACCATGTAGAGCGCGTTGTCGGTGCCCATGCGCAGCGCACGAATATTGTTGGTGTCGGCGAACTCTTTGAGCGAGTTGGCGACGACGCCGTCGCGCCCCGCGTTGACGTCGAGCGTCCAGACCGTCCCTTGCTCGTGGTCGCCGAAAATGTAGCGGCTCTTCCACGCCGCAGGCCAGCCGCAGCCGTCGAGAATGCGGCCGCCGATCGAGGTGCCAGCGCTGCCACGCGCCCAGTCGAAGACGGGTGCGACACAGGCCGTTGCCGGCGTCATGCCCATGCAACCGCCATTGGCGGGCTTGAAGGCTTGGTTGTACTCGGTCGTGCCTTCCCAGAACGGGTAGCCGTTGTGGTTACCTTTGCCGGTGATGGTGATCTCTTCGCGCGTCGTCTCGCCGACGTCACCGACCCAAACCTTGCCGTTCGTTCGGTCCACCCACAGCCGGAAGGGGTTGCGGAAGCCCCACGCAAAGATGCGCGTGTCAGGAGCGCTCATGACGAAAGCGCCGCCGGTCGAAGTACAGCCGGTGGCCATCGCCACGCCAACCAGCGGATTGTCGGCAACAGCTTGACCCAACGTGGCTTCGGCCAGGCTCACGCGCAGCACCTTGCCGTTGGCCTGATTCAGGCACGAGCTGAACTTGTTAGTGGGAGGCGTGCTGTTGGCGCCGGTGTCACCCACGCCGATGTAGAGATTTCCTCCGTAGATATCGAGCGCGCCGCCGTTGTGGTTGGCTGGACCGTTCAGGCCCATGCTGACCACTGTCTTCATGTCCGTCAGTTTGCCGTCGGCGCCCAGCTTATAGCGCAGAATATGGTGACGATTGGCACCGTTCGCGCCTTCGCCTACGGAAGCATAAAAGTAGAGGAACTGATTCGTGGCGAACGCGGGATCCGCCACCACGCCCAGCAGGCCTTGCTCGCCGTGCCCCGCGTTGACGTCGACGTGTGCCTCGAGCGGCTCTCCGGCGCCGACGGGCTTCGTGTACACGTTGCCACTGCGCTCGATCACCACGAGGCGCCCATCGGGTAGCGCAGCGGCGTCCGTCGCGTCGCTCAACCCTTCGACGTAGGGCGCGCTGTCGAAGGCCGCCGCCGCGTCCGCCGCCAGCGTCGCTGCCTGCGCCGGAGCCACAGCAACCAGCAGACCGAGCGTGCCTAGAGCTATCGAATCGCGGCAGTATTTCATGACGAACCTCAGCTGAAAGAGGGCGGGGGTGGAAGACCCAGAAGAAGCTCGAATATAGCTTAGAAAGGGGATTAGTGTCCGGCCGCCTTTTGCGCTATCAACCCCCAGCACATGACCGAGAGCGAGAAATCCTCATCGAGCGAGCCCGCTAAGGACGCGGGCTCGCCGGCCACTGGCACCTCTGGAGCCTCGAAACCCAAGGCGAAGATGCGCCCCAAGGGGTCGAAACCCCCGGTCATCGAAGAAACCCCAGTCGTGGCTGGAAGGTTTTTGACCGCGGCTGCCATTATTGGCGGGCTGACTCTTTTGCCGATGTCGTGCCTCGGGCAAAAGCTCGAGCCGAAGGATCCACCAGCGTCCAAGATCGACGAGTGGAAGGTAGGCGGAAAGTCTACCTTGCGCATCACCTTGGTCACCGCTGACTACGCCGGCCTGGCGTGCTCGTACGAGAAGGAATTCGAAGGCAAGCACTGCGGCAACAAGACCGACAACGAAGCCTGGCCGCGCGATCCCAACGCACCGATCGACGACAACAAGGCCAACGTCATTCAGCCGTATCGCACCTGGAACGACAACCGTTTGGTGATGGTCGCCGGCTTGTGGGCGACACCCGCGCTGGCGACGCGCTTGCACATCGAGCCGCCTGGCAACCTGCTGCCCGAAAAGCTCGC
>DATAKF010000407.1:0-11514 GCA_036261775.1 Polyangiaceae bacterium
CTAGGCGTTTTCGGTCAACGGTCAGAGGCGCCCGCTGCGTGGCGGGTCGAGGGAAATCATGCTGGAGAACAGCGACGATTTGATGTCCATCGTCGTCTTGGAAGCTGGAGCGGTTTGGCCGCCTTGGCTGACCGAGTACCAGCGGCTCGCCCCCAACGCGGTGGTGATCGCGCAGGCTGCTGCAGAAAGCTCGGCCATTTTCGAAACCCGCGTGCTGCACCGCATCGCCGAAGCCGCGCACGGTAGCGCGCGCGTGCGCGTCGGCGTGATCGTCTCGATCGACTCACCCGGTCACGATCGTGTCAGCTTGCGTCAGAACGTCGCGCGGGCCTTGCTGAAGGCGATGGGCACTGCTCACGAAGCCGAGCTCGTGCTGTCGGGTGATAGCGAAGAGCTCGAGGCTTCGCGGCAGCAGCTGTTCACGTTGGCTGGCACGTTGTGTGAGGAGCTCGGCGGCACGCGCGTCAACGTGCGTGTGCGTTTTTCCAACTCGAAGAGCGGCGTCATGCGTTCGGTCTCTCCGTCCACCCCTGACGTCGAACCATTCGCTTCCAAAGCCTAAAACGGCGCGTTTCGCGTCAGTAAGCGCGGTGTAGGTCGATGTGCCGAGCCGCTTTTTCCCGCAATTGCCATCGACACGGGAAGACGTCGGCGCGCCCGTGAGTAGACTAAGTGCCGAGGCGCGTCATCGCGCCTCGCTCGCTTACTTTTTGGAGGAACTACCATGAAGCTGAACCTTGGGATTGCCGCGACGGGGCTGTGCTTGGCGCTCGGAGTCTGGAGCGGAACGGCGCGTGCCGGCTTCGAGAGCTGCGGCAACGTCAACGTCGAGGCCGACGCAAAGTGCGAGGTCGAGGTCGAGGCGGAGTGCAAGGCGCACTGCGAGCCCACGCAGCTGCAGTTTGCGTGCTCCGCGCAGCTCAAAGCCGATTGCGACGGTAAATGCACGGCCGAGGCCAGCCTCGACTGCAAGGCTGCCTGCGACCTGGACGGCTGTAAGGCCAAGTGCGAGGTGGATGGAGGCAACTTCGACTGTTCCGCGCAGTGCGCGGTCGACGCGGAGGGCTACTGCTCCGGCGAATGCAAGGGCGAGGCGAGCGGCTCGGAAGCGCACGGCGAATGCATGGCTTCGTGCAAGGGCTCGATCAGCGCCGAGTGCGACGCGAGCTGCTCCGGTAGGCCGCCGATGGCGAGCTGCGAAGCCAGCTGTGAAGCGAGCTGTGAAGGCTCATGCACCGGAGAGGCGCGCGCTGATTGCCAGGTGATGTGCCAGGCTTCGGGTTACGCCGAGTGCGAGGGCGACCTCCAGGCCCGGTGCGAAGCCCAGTGCGACGAGCCCAAGGGCGCGCTGTTCTGCGATGGCAACTACATCGACCACGGCGGCAACTTGGATGATTGCATCAAGACGCTCAATGGCTGGCTCAAGGCGCACGTCGACGCGAGCGCACAAGGCACGGCGTCGGGCGAATGCGGGTCCAACGGCTGCGAAGCCGAAGCCGAAGGCTCGGCCTCGGCCAGTTGTATGACCGTGCCGGGCGGCCCGGCGGGCGCCTCAGCCGCATTTTTCGGCATGGTTCTGGCAGGCGCGGCCGTCGCGCGGCGTCGTCGCAGCGCCTGACGAGCTCGTCGGGGGCCTCGCCGCGACCTCCAAATGAGCAAACGGCGCTGCAGACGAAGACTGCAGCGCCGTTGCTGTTTGCACCGTGGGCCGCGCTAGGTGGCCGTGGCGCTCACTTGTTGGGCTGTGGCGTCATGCGCAGGTAGGGACGCAGCGCCGTGTAGCCCTTGGGAAAGCGCTGCTTGATCTCTTCCGGATCCTGAAGGGCCGGCACGATCACGCAATCGTCGCCGTCGCGCCAGTCGGCGGGAGTGGCGACCTTGTGATTGTCGGTCAGCTGCAGCGAGTCGATCACGCGCAAGATCTCGCCGAAGTTGCGGCCGGTGCTGGCCGGGTAAGTGATCATGGCGCGGATCTTCTTGTTCGGATCGATGAAGAACACCGAGCGCACCGCCAGCGTGTCGTTCGCTTCGGGGTGGATCATGTCGTACAGGGTTGCCACTTTGCGATCCTTGTCGGCCAGGATCGGAAAGTTCATCTTGGTGTTCTGCGTCTCTTCGATGTCAGGGATCCAGCGCTGGTGATCGTCGACGCTGTCGACACTTACCGCGATGGCTTTGACACCGCGCCGATCGAACTCGGCCTTGAGGTTCGCTGTGCGCCCCAGCTCGGTGGTGCACACCGGGGTGAAGTCTTTGGGGTGGGAAAACAGCAGGCCCCATTGGCCGCCGAGCCACGCGTGGAACTGAATCTTGCCTGCCGTCGAGTCTTGCTCGAAGTCGGGGGCGATGCTTCCGATGTGAAGGCCCATGATTCTCTCCTCGAAATTGCCGCCGGAGACGCTCTGGTGCGTTTCGCGGCGGGTGAGGAACGTAGGGCGCTGCAGCACAACCTGCAAGCGTGAGGTTGTTTGTGCTGGAAAGAAGAGCGAGACTTCGCTGAAGTCAGGGCCGTGAAGGCGCTCAGGCTAATCTTGCTCGGCACGCTCGGGCTTGGTCTCGTTCTCGCTTCGTGCAAGCCCGGGCCGGGTAGCTCGTGCGATCCGCGCGAGGCGCGTTGCCTCGATCCCAAGCGGGCCATCGTCTGTGAAGACGGCAGGTTCGTCGAGACGCCGTGCCGCGGCAAAGCCGGTTGCTCCACCGTGCAAGAGCGCACGAGCTGCGATATTTCGGGAAACCAGCCGGGTGACCCGTGCAGCAAGAACGACGAGGGGGTCGCGGTCTGCGCGTCCGAGGACGCCATGCTGGCCTGCCACGGCGGCAAGTACGAGCGCGTGCCGTGTCGCGGTCCGCGCGGCTGCGAGCTGAGCGGCGCGCAGGCCAACTGCGACCAATCGGTTTCGGAGGTGGGTGAGGCCTGCAAAAAGCAAAACGCCAAAGCCTGCTCGGCAGACAAAATCCAAGTGCTCTCGTGCACCGACGGCAAGATGGCTACGCAGTATTTTTGCCGCGGCGAAGGCCAGTGCAACTCCGCCGGCGGCAAGCTGGCCTGCGATCAAACGGTCGCCAAGCTGGGCGACACCTGCGACAAATCCCTGAGCGGCCACATCGCCTGCAGCGAAGACCACAAGGCGCTCATCACCTGCCAAAACGAGCGCTTCGTCCCGTCCGAGAAGTGCAAGGCGGGCACGACCTGCACGGTGGCGGGCCAAAGCACCAAGTGCCAAAAGCTCGAAAAGTAGCTAACGCGCGCTGGTACCAGGCTTGGCGCAACCGCCCTTCGTGTTGGGCGCCGAGCCGTCGGGGCATTTGGTCATGCACTTGTTGAGCACCGCGACCTGGTCCGGGCCGCACACGACCGCCTTCACGCACTTGCCGGTGCCCTTGGGGTCCTGAATCTCACCGGTGGGACAGCCACGGCACTTGCCCTGGTTGTCGATGGTCATGCCATCGGGGCACTTGGTGAAGCACTTGTTGAGCACGGCGACTTGGTCGGGCGTGCAAACCACCTGCTTGACGCACTTGCCAGTGCCCTTGGGGTCTTCGAGCTCACCAGTGGGACAGCCACGGCACTTGCCCTGGTTGTCGATGGTCATGCCATCGGGGCACTTGGTGAAGCATTTGTTGAGCACGGCGACTTGGTCGGGCGTGCAAACCACCTGCTTGACGCACTTGCCAGTGCCCTTCGGATCCATCAGCTCGCCGGGCCCGCACGTCTTCACGCACTTGCTGCCCTGCCGCTCGAACCCCGCCTTGCATGGCGGCGGCGCCTTTTCGCCCTCCGCCGCGCCCGCGGCGCTAGCCAACGGGAACAGCAGCACGGCCGTGGTCAGGTAGCGCATCATCCGCAAGGCTGACATTCCCGCATCATACCATCCAAGCTAGCGTGGTCTTCCTGGTTCCGTCGGCCCGTATTTCCGCCGGCCGCGCGGTGGCCGCGCGTCTCCGTCGGTTCGCGCGTCTCCGTCGGCCGCGCGTTTCCGTCTTCCCGGAAGACTGCAAAGCGCAGCGCCCTGCTACGAAGCGAGCTCGCGCAAAGCGCGAGCCAGAACCACCTCAACCGACCCTGGAAGGCCAGATCACGATCCGCGATCGAGACCAGGCCCGGTACAAACTCGGCGAGGCCGAGCGCGCGCTGCGCTCCAGGTCGAGAGGATCGCGGGACGCTACAAGCGAAGCGCGGAGGAAAACCAAGAACAAACGGCCGAGCGCCGATCGCGCCTCAGGTCACGATCGACGCGCCGAGGCAATCAGCGAAGCGCGGAGGAGAACAAGAATCAAAACGCATCCCGGCGCTTCAAGATGATCAAGATGAATACCAGCGTGATCAGCATGATCCCACCCAGCACGCTGGGAGGTAGCCAGTACGCCTGATAGTCCGTGAATCCCCAGGCGCCAGTGAAGTCGTTGCTGGCGATTTGAGCCTCGGCGCAGTGGAACTTGCCGGCGACCAAGAAATTTTCGACGCTGGTCGTGTCGGGCTTCTTGATGTCGATGATCCAGGCCGGATTATTGGCGATGGCCAAGCGCTCCTGGGCCACGACGCCCTGAAAGCCCCAACGCGCGGGCATCAGGTACATGGGCCACTTGAGCATGGGGTTGGTGGTCATGGGCACCATCAAGCCGCCCAGCACCACCTGGGGGATCAGCGCGATGGGCGTGAGCGCCATGGCGGCCTCGGCGCTGGTGACCAACGTGCTGAGCAGCAGCCCGACTGCCACCGAGTTCATGGCGGTGACGACCAGCGTCATGAGCGAGATGCCGAACGCCTGCAAGCCGCCGTTGAAGCCCAGCGCAAAGAACACGATGGCGAGCAAGACCGTGCACTGCACGATGCAGAAAAGGCTCAGCAGCACGAACTTGGAGAAGATGTAGTTGAACAGCTTCAAGTTCACCATGCGCTCGCGCATGTAGATGGCGCGTTCGCTCACTACCTCGCGAGCGGCGTTGCTGGTGCCGAACCACACCGCCGAGACCACACAAAAGAAGAGCGCCGCGGCGTGATCCGGCGTCGGCTGCATGTTGCGCAGCGTGTCGTTGATGCCGTCGCCGGCGCCGCCGCTCTTTTTGGACAGCTCCTGCAGGGCGCCCAGGCACCAGAACGGAATGCCCTCTTTCTGGCCGCCGAACACGCCGGCCAGCAAGACGCCGATGATGGGCGCCTGCAGCAGCATGATCATGGTGCCGCTCACGTCGCGGGCTTTGACCTTCCAGTAGCGACTGAAGAGCAGGCCGAACTGGCCGCTCGTGCGCGGCCGGTTCTTGGGCATGCCCTGCTGTGGGGAGCCGGTACCAACGGCGCGACGGCCCGAGAACATCTTCTGGAAGATGGGGTTTTGCGGGTTGAAGTACTCGGCGTTCCACTCGCGCGCCGCCGCCGCGCGTGACATGAAGCGCGGCGTGTTCGGGTTCTGGGCCCGCATGGCCTCGAAGATCGGCCGCTCGCGCTGGTTCAACATGTCGAACATGTCGCGCGGGTTGTCGACGTCGTTGTGCTTACCCAGCCGCTCTTTGAACGAGCCGAAGAACTTGTAGCCGTCTTTGGGCGGCCCAAAGAACGTGGTCAATCCACCGGGGCCGAGGATCAACGTCTGGTTGAACTTCTCGAACTCTTCTTTGGAAGGCTGGTGAATCGTGGTGACGATGGTCTTGCCGGTTTGCTTGGCCAGATCGGCCAGCAAGAGCACGAGCGCTTGCGTGTCGTCGGCGGCCAAGCCGCTGGTCGGCTCGTCCAGGAACATGATGACCGGATCGGTCACCAGCTCCATTGCGATGTTCACGCGTTTGCGCTGACCGCCGGACAAGATCTTGCGCTCGGGCTTGCCGATTTGCAGGTGCGCGACCTGCTCGAGGCCGAGCTGTGCGAGCGTGGTGTCGACGCGGCGGTTGATCTCGTCGTCGGAGTAGTCGGGCGGTAGGCGGAAGCGTGCGCTGTAGCGCACGGCTTCGAACACCGTGAGCTCCGGGTGCACGATGTCGTCCTGCGGCACGTAGCCGATGGAGCCGCGCAGCGCGTCGTAGATGGCGTAGAGATCTTCGCCGTTGATGCGCACTTGGCCGCCGCTGGGCGGCAAATAGCCGTTCAGCGTCATGAGCAGCGTGGTCTTGCCGGCGCCGCTCGGGCCCATCAAGGCGATGAAGTCGCCGGGTAGAGCCTTGAAGCTGACGTGGTCGAGCAGCGTCTTCAGCTCGGCTGGGTTGTCGCGATCGGGCACCTGCACGAGCAGATCCCAAGCTTCGATTTCGTAGAGCGGGCGGCCTTCCCAGCTCACGGCGTCTTCGACCACGACCGCGACGTCTTGACCCTCGACCTGGATCAACAGCGGCATCGGGCCGATGAAGACCTTTTCACCGTTGGTGACGGGCACGCGCTGGCCGGCCGCAATCCGCTGGCCGCGCACGAAGGTGCCGTTGGCGCTGTTCTTGTCTTCGAGGAAGATCTGCCCCGCGTTGAAGTGCAGGGCGGCGTGGCGGCTCGACACCTGCGGGTGCGGCAGGTGAATGTCGTTGTCCGGCGTGCGGCCGATGCTCTTGACGGAACCGGTAGGGCCGCTCTCGATGCGCACCTGACCGATGACGGTCTTGTGCTTCGGCTTGCCCGCGACGCCGCTGCTTGCGCTCGGTGCCGGCGCGGCGCCGAGCGGAGCTACGCCGGGCGAGACCGGCGCGTGTTGCGGCACCACGCTGGTGCCGACACCGGAGCTCAGGACCTGAGCCAGCTGCAGCATCAACGCGACCGGTACCGCAACGGGGCCGAGGCCCACGAAGGCGCTCGGGTCGAGCGGGCGGGGCTGGCCCGGCGTGATGCGCTCGCTGCCGAGCCAGACGCCGCTCGTCGACTGATTGTCGGTGATGGAGAGCGGGTTGAGCTGGAAGGTGGCGTGCAGGCTCGAGACGTTGGCGTGGTTCACGACCACGTTGACGCGCGCCGGATCTCGACCGAACGTGACCTGACCGGGCGTGAAGGGCGCCTTGCCGGCTTCCATCAACATCAGCGCTAGCGCTGGGTGCGCGAGCGGCACCGGGCTCTGCCCGACCGCAAACTGCGAGCGGAAGTCGAACGGCGCGGACCCGCCCGGGGGCAGCTGCTGGCCATTGATGAACGAGGGCGCCGCGCCCGCGTCCGTGAACGTGATCTGTCCGCCAGCGTGAACGATGCGCGCGTGCTCGGGGGCCACGCCGGGCCCCCCGAGGCGGATGTCACAATGCGGGGCGCTGCCGACCAGCAGCGTCGATTTTGAGAAGCCGGGGATCATGGAGCTACTGCACCGCCGCGCTGAACTCGATCGGTCCGAACCGCACGATGGAGCCGGGCGGGACGGGCGACCACAGGCCGGGCGACAGGCGATTGCCGTTCACCAGCGTGCCGTTGTTGCTGTTCTCGTCGCGCACGTACAGCTGGCCGCCTTCGAGCTTCAAGCTCGCGTGCACGCCCGAGATGCGTGGCTCGTTCAGCGCGATGACGCACTGAGCGGCGTCACGCCCAGCTCGCACTTCCTGACCGGCCAAGATGGTGTACACGCCCGTCGCGCCCGTGAGGATCGCGGTAGTGGCCGTGCCTCCGCCGTACGGATTGGCGGGCGGCGCTTGGGGCACCGGAGCCTGCGGATGAACGGGCGGCGGCGCGTAACCTTGCGGAGCGTAGCCCTGCGGAGCGTAGCCCTGCGGAGCGGGCGGAGCGCCGTAGCCCTGCGGAGCGGGCGGAGCGCCGTAGCCACCAGCGGCGACGACCGGCATGGGGCCCGCGCCGCCGGGGCGCTTCTTGCCGCCGCTGCGCACGATGACCACCACCAAGAGCGCCACGACGACGAGGCCGAACAAGCTGCCCAAGATGAGCAGCATGGGTAGCGGCGCGGTGCTGCCCTTCATCTGCACGATGGTCGTCGCGGTGACGCCGCTCGTGCGGTGCGCTTTGTTGTCGTAGATGACCAAGCGCACGACGGCTTGCTCGCCGCTGCCGTGCAGGATCTTGTCCGAGTCGGGAGCTTGGAAGCTGGCGAAGGTGTCGCTGGCCTCGAGCGCCGTGCCCTTCATGCCCATCGCGATCAGCTGCTGCTGCGTGCGCTTGGCGGTCTCGATGTTGGCGCCGGTGAGCGCGGTGGGGATCGGTTGACCGGCGGGCAAGAAGTACACTTCAGCGCGCTCTTTGGAGCCGCCCCAGCAGAAGTCACCGTAGACCTTGAAGGTGCCGCCCGGGTACACGGTGCCGCCGTCCCGCTTGGACATTTCGGTCGTGTATTCGATGTTCACGTCCAGCGGCCAGGTCGAAGGATCGATGCCGACCGGCACGTCCTTGAAGGTGTTGTCACCGAGGATGGGCGGGTTCGTATCTTGGAAGACGAGCTTGAAGCTCTGCGTCACCGTCGGGGCGACGCACGACACCTTCCACTTCACGATGTTCATCTTCGAGAAGCGCTGGCGCACCGTGTTCACGATGGCCGCGCCGCGGCCGCCTTGGCCGGCCTGCACGACGCTGAAGAAGCCGCCAATCTCGGTGTTGGCCAGGTTCTGCATGAAGTCGAGCGAGTTCGATTTGAACTCGTCGATGACGGTGATCGGGAAGTAGATGCTGATGACCGGCACCGGCGCCTTGGGGAGCGCGGTGTTGTCCTCGGGGAAGCGCCCCTGCGTCATGAACTGCTGCACCTGCAGCGCCGCCGGGCCGGTGGTGCCGGCGTCGGCGCCACCGAAGCCGCTGGACAGCACGACCATGGCCTGGTGCAGCGGCACCTTCACGTCTTCACCCACGTTGCCGAGGGCTTGAAAACCGTCGGTGGCGGCCTTTTTGACGATCGTGAGCAGCGAGCGGTTGCGACCCGACGAGGTGAAGGTGTCGGCGGTACCGGTGATGAAGCCGGTGGCCTTGGCCTTTTGGGCGGCCGGAATCCACTTCGAGTCCTTTACGACCTCGCGGTCGTTGAAGAACATGATGTTGACGATGTCGTTCGGGCCCATCGTGGCCACGAACTGCTGCGCCACCTGCTTGGCGTCTTCGAAGCTCTTGCTCATGCGCTTGTCGGCGTCGATGAGGATGAGCCACGAGGTGCCGACGCCCGGTTGCTGCTGGCTCTCACCCCAGCGCGACAGGCTGATGAACTTGGCCGGAATGTCCGTGCCTTCGACGTTGACCGTGAACAGGGCCCGGTCCGACGGGAACGGGAACGACTGGTAGAGCGCGAACGGCTTCTCCAGGTTCGTGGCCATGCAGTCGAGCTGCGAGTTGCCGGTCAGGCCTGCGCACGCCGAGGTGGCGTCGCTGACGCGCTTGCTCTGCGAGATGTCGACGACCGTGGTCAGCACCGGGTTGCCGTTTTCTTGAGCGGCGCGCGGATCGACGCGCAGCAGCTTCACGGCGGGCGCGGCGCTGGCGGGCAGCGACAGCAAGGTGACGGCAAGGAGCACGAGCGCGCGCAATGCGACTGCTACGCGCGTGTGGGGCCTGGGGGAGGAAGTGATAGAGCGCGTCAACATCTCCGAAAATGCTCTCGATTAGGGCCAGCGTGCGCCGCTGAGGCGACACCACGCTTCGGCCGTCAAAACTCAAATGATCTTCACGACCACGTTGAAACCGCCGAAGCGCACCGCATCGCCATCGCGGAGATCGTGCGACTTGTTCTTCTCGATCATGTGCTCGCCGAGGAACGTGCCGTTGGTGCTGCCCGGGTCTTCGACGCGGAGCTTGCCGGGACGCGCGGTGGCGTGAATGACGGCGTGACGTGACGACGTCGTCGGATGATCGATTTCGATGTCCAGCCCGGGCGCCGCGCCCTTGCGGCCGACGATGTTTTGTCCCTGATAGATCGGCCAAAACACGCCCAGCTCCGTGGTCTCGTAGCTGACCAGAAAGCCGGCGAGGACACGCAGCGTGGGATCTGCCGCGGTGGGCGCAGCAGGCGCGGCCACGGGAGGCGGCGGCGCAGACGGCGCGGGCGCTGGCGCGCCAGGCGGCACGTACACCGGCGGCGGCGCGCCGTAGGCGGCTTGCGGACCGACCGGAGCCGCTGGCGGCTTGGAGCCTTGCTGGCGATCGAACTCTTCGTTCGTAGGTGGCGGCGCCGTCGCGGCGTACGCCGACGGATCTTTCGACGGCGCAGGAGCGGCTGGCGGCGCGGCTTGTGCCGGCGGTGGCGGTTGCCACATCTGCGGAGGAGCCAGCGGCGGTTGCTCAGGTTGCGGCGGACCCCAGCCGGGGGGCGGCTGAGGCGGTGCGCCGTACGGGCCACCCTGAGCGGGCGGAGCGCCGTAACCTTGCGGAGGACCCACGGTTGCGCCGAACGGATTCAAGCCCTCGGGCGAACCGGCCTGGTAACGCGGCGGTTCTGCCGGCGCGAAGCCGGGCTGTGGCGCAGGCGGGCCCCAAGCGGCAGGCGGACCTGGCGGCGGCGCTGCTGCGGGTGGCGGCTGGTAACCTCCACCACCCCACTGCCCTGGCGGCGCTTGCTGTGGAGGCGGCGCGTACTGAGGCGCCTGCGGCGGTGGCGCGCCCCACTGACCCGGCGGCGGAGCGGCGGGCGGCGCTGCGACTGGAGCGGGCGCGTAGTGCGGGGGAGGACCTTGCGGAACAGGCGCCGGTGCCCCTGCGCCGGGCGCCGAAGCGGCCAGCGGCGCGCCGCAAGACAGGCAAAACTTGCTGGTGGGCTGGTTGGTTGCGCCACACCGCGTGCAGACGATCATGAGTCAGACTCCCGAGAGCTGCGCGCCCTGTTAATGCCAGGGCCCGGGCCCCGCCAACAAAACCAAGGAGGCGGGAGCCTGCGCGGGCGCAGCATACCCGGTTTCGCCCGAAAAGGCGCGAAATCGCTCGGGGTTCGGGGCGAGGCCCCGGCCATAAAACCGACCCGCCGGGCGTGAGCCCAGGACGGTCTCGATCGTCCGGGCTTCGGCCCCGACTCGGGCTCGACTCAGCGGTCCTTTTCGTCGGCGACGCGGGCGGCCTTGCCCTTGAGGTCGCGGAGGTAGAACAGGCGGGCTTGCCGAACGACGCCCTTGGACAGGACCTCGATCTGCTCCACGCGGGGAGAATGCAGCGGGAAAACACGCTCGACACCCACGTTGAAGCTCACCTTGCGGACCGTGAAGGTCGAGCGCGCGCCGGCGCGGTGCTTCTGGATGACGATGCCGCGGAAAACCTGAACGCGGAGCTTGTCACCCTCGACGATCTTGTAGTGGACGGCCACGGTGTCGCCGACGCGAAACTCCGGCAGGTCCGTACGGAGGCTAGCGGATTCGAGTTCGGCAATTTTCGAGAGGGTCAGCATGTGATTTTCCGCAGATTCTTCGGGCAAATGACCGGAAGAGCGCGGCATTATGCATCCCGAACCCGGCGAGTCAAGCACTAGCCCGCAAAACCCGTCCAACCGCGCTGGCTTTGCCTTGACTGGCGGGCCCTGGAAGGCTAATCCGCCGCGTTCCCACAGCCGTCCTTCGACTGCCTAAGTGCCCGGTGATGTGGACGTAGCAGTAGTAGGTAAGCAGCCTCATGAATCAGTACCCCGGCGTGATTGGTCGCAAGCTCGG
>DATAKF010000408.1:0-12185 GCA_036261775.1 Polyangiaceae bacterium
GGAGGTGGGGAGGCGGGGAGGTCCGCGAGGCGAGAATTTTGGGGTTTCGAGCCGCACGGCGTCGAACGGCGCCTGCGCAGTCATCGTCGAGCAACTGGCGGCTCGAACAAGAAAAAACTCGCGGACCTCCCCGCCTCCCCGCCTCCCTGTGAATTCTCGATTCGCCACCAGGCCCCCGGTCGCGATTGCAAGCACACGCCATCATTGCGCGTCCCAGATCAGCACCCGAACCGGACTCGGATTGTAGCCGTTGCAGGGGTTGTTCAATTGCGGGCAGTTCGAAATCAGCACTCGAACGTCGCGCTCTGCACGCATCTCCACGTAGCGGCCGGGGCCGGAGACGCCGTCTTCGAACGTCAATTTGCCTTCCGGAGTGACGGGGACGTTCATGAAAAAATTGACGTTGGCGGTGATGTCCTTTTTCGAAAGGTCTTTGGTGTGACACGCGCACTGTAGCAAGAACGTGTCGCGGCACGCGTGCATGTACTTCTTGTCGATGGCGTAGCGAACCTGGTTCGACTCCGCTGCGCAAGCGCCACCGAGCGTATCGTGGCGACCGCAAGTATCTGCCACGATCGTCATCAGCACGTCACCTTCGCTCGACATCAAGCGCGTGCCAGTCGTCAGGTAAATGTTGCCCTGCTCGCGCACCGTATCGACCGCGCTGTAGCGGTTCTCGGGCGCGTGCGCGTCGTAGAACAAGGTGTCCGCCGCCTGGTTGCCCTCCAGGTCGACGATGCGGAAGATCTGCCCGCGCTGCACCACGTGCGTGAAGCCGTCACCGGCGAGCACCACTTGGTCGAACACGGCGTTGGCTTCGTCCAGCTTGCTTTCGAGCAACGCCATCCTTCAGGCCCTCCCCGCGAAGTAGCTCTCGGTCAGCGTAAAGCCGCGCGCGTTTTCAGGGCGCGAAAGCCGACACGGATCTTCCGGGCCTGCCGGCGCGCCAGCTCGCAGCGTGAGCCCGACCGACTTGGGCGCATAGACCTTGCTGGGATCGAGCGGGTGTGGCGTGTTCGACAGCACCACCAGCGTGTTCATCTCGGCGCGCAGCTCGACGAAGTCGCCCGCCTTGGAGTTACCAGGCACGAAGCCCAATTGCCCCTGCTCGTCGACCGCGACCTTCACGAAAAAGTTCAGGTTGGCCACGATGTCTCGCTTGCCCAGGTCGTACTTGCCGAGCTCCACCAAGAAGTTGTCACGCGTGTTGCGGTACCAGTCGTTGCGCAGCGTTTGGTAGTTGCCTTCGCCGTACTTGGCGCGCCCGTGAGCCGCCGTGCCGTGGCCGGTGATGGTGTCGTGCCAACCGACGCTGTCGGCCGTGATCGAGCACAAGACGCGCCCCATGTCGGAGTACAGAACGTAGCCCGCCGTCAGGCGCGCGATGTGCTGCGCCTTCAACGTGTCGGGCATGTTGTAGCGTTCGCTCGGCTCCTCGGCGTTGTAGAAGAGCGCCGCGACGGCGGCGCCGCCCTCCACGTCGGTCAGCCTCAGCGTCTGGCCCCGGCGCAGCACGCGCGACCACATTTGGCCGCCGCGTAGGGGCTCGTCCAAAATCAGCTCTAAATCGCTCATACGTCGTGCCTTCTCCCCAGGGAGGTCGACGTGGAGCACACTCGCGCCCGGTGCCGTCCGGACCCTGGAAGGAACATTCAGCGCCGAGTCGTCCCGGCATTGTGGCCCGTCGCGAACCGGGTCGTCCCGGCTCAGGCTTTGCGAAGTGCCGCGGCTTTAGGCCGCAACGACGCCCAGTTTCCCCGTATTAGGTTTCGGAGAAGTTTCGCGGTGGTGAATCAATTGCTCGAGCCGCTTTTTGGTCGCCAGGAAGTGCCCGGAGAGGAACTGGTCGGTGTTGCGGGGTCTGGCGACCGGCACGTCGATGATCTCCAAGATGCGCCCAGGGTGCGCGCCGAGCACGACAATGCGGTCCGACAGGTAAATGGCTTCGTCCAGATCGTGGGTAATGAACAGGATCGTGACGTCCACCGTTTCCCAAATCTTGAGCAAGTGCGCCTGCATACTGGCGCGTGTTTGCGCGTCGAGCGCGCCGAACGGCTCGTCCATCAGTAGAATGCGGGGCTCGTTCGCCAGGGCGCGCGCGATGGCCACGCGCTGCTTCATGCCGCCCGACAGCTGCGCCGGGTAGTGGCTGGCAAAGCTGGTCAGCCCCACCACGTCCAGCCAATCCATGGCCATGCGCTCGGCCTTGGCCTTGGGCATGCCCTTCATCTTCAAGCCGAACATCACGTTTTGCTTCACGTTCAGCCACGGGAACAGCGTGTAGCCCTGAAACACCATGCCGCGGTCGGCGGCAGGCTCGCCCACTTCTTTGCCGTCGATGGTGATCGAGCCACCCGTGCACGTCTCGAGGCCCGCCACGATCCGGATCAACGTCGACTTGCCGCAGCCGGACGGCCCAATCACGCTGATGAACTCACGCTTGCGGACGTCGAAGCTGATCTTCGAGAGGGCCAACACCGGCCCCTGCGCGCTCTCGAACTGACGCGAAACGGCCGACAGGCGCATCACCGTCGGCTGCTTGCGAATCTCCGCAAAACGCGCCGAAACCGCGTCGGTGTGGTGCAAGTAGCTAGGCAGCTCGAGGCGATCTTCAACCGACATGGGCTTCTTCTTCCGGTGCGTCCGCGATCGGAGCGATGGGCATGCGTTCCAGAACTTGAGAGTCGTTGATCGGGTCCGCTTCCGGAGCTGCGGCGCCGCGCGACGACAGCGCCAGCTTGAGCTGGCCGAACAAGCGGAACAGCGTGTTGTTGCCGGTCTCCCACGGGAACAAGAAGCGACCGAGGAAGTTCAGCGCTTGGTCGGTGACCAGGCCGATGATGCCGATCATCACGATGCCGGCGTACACGTTGTCGAAGTGGCGGTAGCGCTGCTCTTGGTACAGGAACGCGCTGATGCCCGACTTCTCGCCGATCAGCTCGGCCACCACGAGGTACGTCCATGCCCAGCCGAGCAGGATGCGCATGTCTCGGTAGAGCGCCGGCACTGCGGCCGGAATCACCACGCTCTTCACCAACTGAAAGCGACTGGCGCCCAGGGTCTGCGCGGCCTGTAGTAGCGCGCCGTCCACCGAGCGCGTGGTGTTGGCAATGATCAGCACCATCTGAAAGAAGGTGCCGATGAAGATGATGGTGATCTTGGGCTCGTTGCCGAGACCCAGGACCGCGACCGCTAGCGCGCCGAAGACGGGCGCCGGCATGTAGCGCACGAAATCCACGAACGGCTCGGAAAGCCGCGAAAACAGCGAGAACGTACCGCACAAGATGCCTAACGGCAGCCCGACCAGGGCGGCATACAAGAAGCCCCAGAAGATGACCTGGCAGCTCTGCCACAAGCTCTCGTGCAGCCAGTAGTCACCGCGACGCAGCGGCGGCGTGGTGAAGGCGGTGTAAAAGGCGCGGGCCACCTCGTGAGGCGCCGGCAAAAAGATGGGATTGGCGCGGTCACCCGCGAGCGGCTTGGCGTGGGCCTTGGCCAGCTCCTGGTTGCGCTTGTCGAACACTTCGAGATCGACGAGCTGGTCGACCGCAACGTAGCTGTACTCACCGGGCACTTTGGTGTCGCCGGCGTCGGTCACGCGCATCAGCGGGTGCCACACGAACGGCACGTAGCTCACGATGCACCAACACAAAAGCGGCAGCACGAAGGCTAGCACCCCCGCCACCAAGCTCGCGCGAGGCGGCAGAGGCGCGCGCACCGCCAGCAGCCGCCGACGCGGCGTGCTGGGCTTCGCCGGTTCGGCCGGGGCAGTTGCCCCAGCCGGGCTCGGCGCGGCGGGCTCTTGTTGTGGCCCGCCCGGAGTCACTTGAGCGCTTCCTCGGAGATCGACGGATCGAGGTATTCGTCGACCTTTTCAGGCGCCTTGTAGACGGTGTTCTTGACGTTGAACTCGTCGACGACCTTGTTCGAGCCGTAGATGCTGGTCAGGCCGTCGGCCTTGGCCCAGTGCTTCTTGCCCTCCTCCAGCGCCATGATGTGGGTGCCCTTCATGATCGCCTTGTATTCGTCAGGCGAAAGCCGAACGCGAGCGCTCATGATCTTGGCGGCCTCGTCCAAGTTCTTTTCGTCGTTCACGAACTTGGCGACGCGATCCCAAACCTTGGCCACCTTCACCCAGTCGGCGCGGTGCTCTGCCAGGCTCTTGGGGTTGACGGCCAGCATGTCGTAAATCAGACCCGGCACGTCTTTGCTGGTGAAGATTGGCTTGGAACCCGGCACTTCTTTCAGCGCCGCGCCGCTGCTCGGCTGCCAGGCGCCGATCGCGTCCACGTCACCCGACTTGAGCGCTTGCGGCGTCTCGTCGGTCTTCACGTTCTTCAACTTGACGTCCGACTCCTTCAAGTTGGCCGCCTTCAGGGCGTGGAGCAGCAGCAAGTGATCGACGAACCCGATCTCGACGCCAATCGTCTTGCCCTTGAGCTGCCCGACCGAGGTGATGCCCGGCTTGGCCACGATCATGTCGTTGCCGTCGCTGTAGTCGTTGACGATGATCGAGACGCTCTTGCCGCCGGTTGCGCCGGTCACGAGCGCGTCGCCGTTCGTCATGCACACCGCGTCGACCTTGCCCGCCGAGAAGGCCTCCATCGACGGTACGTAATCCAGCCAGGTGAACTCGACGTCGACCCCGGCTTCCTTGAACCAGCCTTTTTGAATGGCAATTTCCCATGCCACCCATCCAGGCCAGTCGCTGTAAGCGATTTTGAGGCCCTTACCCGTAGCCGCGGGCGCGGCCGAGGGTAGAGCTGCCGCCGCGGCGGATGGAGCGTCCGCCGCTGCCGAGGCCGCCGCTGCCGGCTTTTCTTCCGCAGCAGGCTGGGGAGCCTCTTTCTTGCTACACGCCACAGTCGCTACGAGCGACAGAACCGAGATACCGATGAGCCGAACGATCGGGTTCATTTCGAGACCTTTCGCCCGGTGAGCCTACGAAGCGAAGTCGAGTATCCAGATCGAAGGTTTCCTCCAGTTTTCGGAGCGGTTTCTCCAGAACGGAGTCCGGCTGAGCAAAAATGAGAGAATTTAGAGCTGGTTCCGGTTGAGCATTTCGTGGTTTGGCGACAAGAGTGGCTGATGCTGCCTCGCGCGACGGCTACGGCTGCGCTCCTTTTCGGGCTTTTCTCCTCAGGCTGCGATGCGGGGCGCTCCACGCGGATCGACTCCGACCTCGTCGCGGGCGACCCCAACGACGTGGGCAGCAACGAGGACGTGGGCGCGGAAGACGGCCTCGCTCCCACCCCGATCGAGCTGAACGGCCACCTGCACGTCAGCAAGGGCCAGCTCCGAAACGAAGACGGCGACGCCATTCAGCTCAAGGGCGTGAGCAGCATGTGGCTCAACTGGGAGAGCCAGCCGTACGCCGAGGACATCACCGCCCTGCGCTGGATGCGCAACAACTGGAACCTGAGCGTGATCCGCGCGGCCATGGGCGTGGAGCCCGAAGGCGCCTACCTCACCAACCCGGACATCGCCAAAGAGCAGGTCTTCGCGGTGGTCGACAACGCCATCGAAGCCGGCGTGTACGTGATCGTCGACTTCCACGCGCACGGGGCCCACATGCTCGAGGACGAAGCAGTGGAGTTCTTTACCGAGGTGGCTGCCAAGTACGCGGGCGAGCCCAACTTGATCTACGAGCCTTTCAACGAGCCCAAAGGCGTCGAATGGCCGGCGATCAAGAAGTACCACGAGGCCGTGGTGGCCGCGATCCGCGAGCAAGACCCAGAAGCACCCATCGTGCTCGGCACCCCGAACTACTCGCAAGACGTCGACAAAGCCGCCAAGGATCCGGTCGAAGGCACCAACCTGCTCTACACGCTCCACTACTACGCCTGTACCCACAAGGGCTGGCTACGCCAGAAGGGCGACGTTGCGCTGAACGCCGGCCTCGCGCTGTTCGTCACCGAGTGGGGCGCAACCCACGCCGACGGCGGTTACGACGGCATCGTTTGTACCGAAGAAGCCCAGGCATGGGACGACTGGCTGCGCGCTCGTAAGATCAGCTGGACCGCCTGGAAGCTCGACGGCTGCGACCCCGACTCCAGCTGTCTCTTGCAACCGGGCGCCCCCGTAGACGGCGGCTGGACGGATGAACACCTGCACGGTCACGCGCAGTTCGTGCGCGGACGCATGCAGCAGTAAGGCAAAACTCAATCACTCTTGGCAGCAGTCCCACTTCTTCTGCAAGTAGCTCTCGATTTCCACGAGCTCGGAGTCGTCGACGCCGCGGCTGTAGACCAAGATCTCGGACAGGCTGCCCGCGTAACGCTTGCAGGTAGCGTATTCCGTGCTGCCCAGGTACACGAGCTCGCGCGGGATCGTGGCGGGCAAAGCCATGTTGCTTTCACCCACGCCATTGCTGTTGCGACGCAGCTGCACCCCGCCATTCATCTGGTGGACGGCGGCTAGCAGCTGAGGTTTGCCGAGCAACAAAGGCTGGTCCGTAGGGTGCAGGGTGTCCGCGTAGACCTCGTAGAGCAGCGCGTTTTCCCAGGTGCCTAGGTGTATGTCGTCGACTTCGGGGCCGTTCGAGGCCTCGAACAGGCCCATGCAGGTGCCGTCGTCCGCCTCCTGTTGCCCGATGGCAAAGATGGACACGCCATGCGTAAAATCACCCGGCAGGGTTGGAAGCTTCAGGTAGCGACCTTCGCCGTCGAACACGACGGTCGGCTTGCCGTTGAAGCCGTCGGCCACGAGCTTGGGCCGATAGTTCAAGGCAGTTTGCGCCGCGTGGCGCGCGTTACCCGAACGGTCTTTCCAGCCCGCCACGACGCCGTTGCTCTCGGTGACGCCGACCGTGGCGTCGAACCATAGCTCGAGCCCCTCGAGCGGCACCGGCGGCACCTCGACCACGCCGCCGCCGCTGCCAGCAACGCCGCCAATCGACGTGACGCCTGCGGTACCACCCAGCACGCCTACGCCGCCGCCGCCGCCGCGCCCACCGCCGCCGACCGCGGCTTTGCCGCCGGTCTCCATGCCACCGTCCGCCGCGCCTTCGCCACCTGCAGCAGAGCCAGAGGCAGAGACGTCACCGCCGCTACTGGCTCTACCGGCACTACCCGCTGCGCCGCCAGCACCGGAGTCGACACCGGTGAACTTCTCCCCGCAGGCGAGGGCGCAGAACGCCCACCCCAACCACAGTGCCGCTCGCTGAAAATCCAACGCCTGCCTCAACCACCAGTCCGTAGCATTCGTCATTTGGAGGAGCAAGGCGAGAGGCAGATCAGCCGCTCCGGCTGTCTCGGTCCTCATCCTCAGCGGGCAGTCTGTCTCAGTCCTCAGCGGGGAGCCCGCTTCGTCCTCGCGGACTTGTGCGCACTTTCGCCAATTAGGAACCGCTCGCCTTCGTGGACCTTGCGCGGCTTTCGCCTTCCTTCCGGTAGCGCAGGGGGCTCGTACGCTTGAGCGCCAAGAAGCGACGATTGAAATTGGACACGCTGCCGAACCCCGTCTCAATCGCGATCTCGGCGACGCTTTTGTTGGTGTCACTCAGCAGCGTACACGCGGTGACGACGCGCAACTCGGCCAGGTATTTCGCAAAAGTGCGGCCAAATAGCTTGGGAAAGACGCGACCCAAACTGGCACGAGACATTCCTGCCGCGCGCGCCACTTGATTGAAGCCCAGGTCCGCGTCGGCGGCGCGTTGGTGGATGTACGTCAGAAGCCTACCTGCGAGCTCGGCTGCTTCGGCGTCGAGAGCGGGCGGCGTGTCGAGCAGCGCCAGTTGCTTGCACTGCTCGGATTCGGACAGCTCCGTCAGAATGCCCAAGAGGCCCACGTAGCGATCCAGCGAGCGTGTGCGCTCGGTGAATAACTGACGCATCACCTCCGTCACGTGCGCGTGCGCAGCGCCGTGGATGAAGAGGCCGCGCCGTGCGCGCTCGAAGAGCCGCGCCAGCGGACGAAACGTCGCAGCGCCGACGAGGTCGACGGCTATGGACTCTGGCAGGAACTGAATCACGCGCGCGTGCACCGGTCCGGCGTCGCCGCGCTCCGTCAGCCAGCAGTGAGGCGTGTTGCCGCCCACCAGGCACAAGTCGCCATCGCTGAACGGCTCGATGCTGTCGCCCACGTAACGACGACCCGAGCCGTTGACGATGTGCGTGAGCTCGAGCTCGGGATGAAAGTGCCAAGGGAACTTCAACGCCGGGCAGGTCACGTCGCGAAACAAAATACCGAGATCACGGTCGTGCTTGACGTGCTCGAACAGCGCGCGACCGGTGCCGCTCTGCATCAGCGACCACCAAAGTCGGGGACCGCGCTCCCAGAAGGTGCAGGTACGGGTATGGGCACCGCGGGGGCCGGCGGTGACGCCGTGGCGGCGGATGAAGCCGCAGCGGGCGGGGCCGCGGCGGCGGGCGGAGACGGGCGAGGCAAGCCGCCGAGCTCGCTCAAGATCAGCTTGGGCTTGAACTCCGGCGAGCCGAGATCGCCGCCGTGACAGTCACGGCACTTGGGCGGATTGCCGGTGGTGGTCTCGAAGTCTTCACCCAAGTGCGTCGTCATCCACTCGATGGCAAAGTCGCGCCGCCGCGGATCGCCCAGGAACTTGGGCTTACCGGCGTGGCAGTCTTGGCACCACACCTGGTGGTCGGTGCTGCCGCTGGTGGTGTCGACGCGTCGTTGCAGCCGCGGCACTAGCTCGCGCGCCATCCAGTTGGCGATCTGCTTGTTGTGCGTGTCAGCGGCGTAGTCTGGCTCGAGGTGACAGTGCTTGCACGGCACGCCCAAAAAGTGCGTAAGACCGCCCATGATGGTGTAGACGGCGCGCTGGCAGCGAGCCGCGCGCGCGACGCCCTCGTACGGAATGCGCAGCGGCTCCGGCGCGGGCTTGCCGGGCAAGACCTCACAGTCGTCTGGAAGGTCTGCGCGGCGCACCAGCTTGGCCTTTGCGCTGGGGCTCGGTGGAGCCTTTTGCGCGGGCGGAGCGCCGCACGAGGCAACCAGCACCGAAAACGCGAGCGTCGAAACCAGGCTCCGCGGGACCGTCACGCGCCACACTCTAAGCGCAGCCGACACGGCCGGCTAAGCACTTTTGCCCCAATCATCTGGAGCAGCGTTCTAGAGGTGCCGGGGCGAGCCAGCTGCGCTACGTTGCGCCCATAGATCTATGGAGACGACGGAGCAAATGCCCGCGTCTGGGCGGCCAGGCACCATTTTGTTGGTGGACGACGAGCCCGAGGCGCTGCGTGCGTTCGAGCGCATGCTGCGCGGCGTGGGCTATCAAGTCGAAGCGTTCACCTCCGCGCGCGAAGCCATCAAGCGCGTCTCGGCGGGCGGCGTACACGTCGTGGTCAGCGACATCTCCATGCCGGAGATGAGCGGGGTCGAGCTCCTGCGCACCATTCGCGCGCACGACGCCGACCTGCCGGTGGTGCTGGTCACGGGCTTGCCCGCCATCGACAGCGCGACCGACGCGGTCGAGTACGGCGCCTTCAAGTACATCGTGAAGCCGTTCGAGCCCGAGGTGCTGCGCAGCGCCGTCGAGCGTGCGCGCAAGCTGTATCGGCTAGCACGTATGAAGCGCGAGGCGCTGAAGCTGCTGGGGTCGAACGCCATTTCGGCCGACCGCGCAGGGCTGGAGGCCAGCTTCGACTCGGCGCTCGACTCGATGTGGATGGCGTTCCAGCCGATCCTACGCGCAACCGATCGCAGCGTGTTCGGCTACGAGGCCCTGCTGCGCACCGAAGAGCCGACGCTGATCCGCCCCGATTTGGTGGTCGACGCTGCCGAGCGCCTGAACGCTTTGCCGCGCCTGGGTCGCAAGGTGCGCGCGCTAGCGGCGGCGGCCATGACCCGAGCCGACCCGAGCGCCGCGCTGTTCCTCAACCTCCACCCGCTCGACCTAGCGGACGAAGAGCTGTTCGACGCCTTGGCGCCGCTCACGCACATCGCCTCGCGCGTGATCTTGGAAGTGACCGAGCGGGCTGCCATCGAAGAGGTCGACGCAGTCGAGCGGCGAGTGCACCAGCTGCGCGAGCGCGGCTTCCGCATTGCGGTCGACGACCTGGGCGCCGGCTACGCGGGCCTCGCGAGCTTCGCGCTGCTCGAGCCGGAGATCGTGAAGCTCGACGTCTCGCTCCTCCGCGACATCGACTTGAGTCCGGTCAAGCAGAAGCTGGTCGCGTCAATGACAGCTCTTTGCAAAGACATGGGCTTTTTGGTCGTGGCGGAAGGCATCGAAACACCCGCCGAGCGCGACTGCGTCGTCAGCTTGGGCTGCGACCTGCTCCAAGGCTTCCTGTTCGCCCGCCCCGGCCGCCCGTTTCCGAGCGCTTCCTGGGGGTAGGCCCTGTCTCCCGCGCGGCCAGCTGGCCCGCGCCACCAGCGCCGCTCGTCGCTGTAAGTCTCGAGATTCACAGGAGGCGAGGAGGCGGGGAGGTCCGCGAGGTTTTTGTTGTTCGAGAGGTGCGGCGCCGCGCGGAATCTGCGCAGTCGCCTCGCGCCGTCGTACGGCGCGCCCCCCAAGATTCCTGGCCTCGGGGACCTCCCCGCCTCCCCGCCTCCTGTGAAAAATGGCGAGCTTGGCGAGCACGATCCGCGAAGCGGTTGCGGGGGCCGGGGGGCTGGACTACTGCACTTTTTCCCAAATTTTAGTGCCGGAGAAACAGAACATGGCGAGAAAAAAGATTGGTCTCATTGGTGCGGGCAACATCGGTGGCGAGCTGGCGAACCTGGCCCTGCAGAAGCAGCTCGGCGACGTCGTGCTGTTCGACATTCCGGCCAAAGAGGGCTTCGCCAAGGGCAAGGCGCTCGATCTCGAGCAGTCGTCCGCGTGTTCCGGCGCCGACGCCAAGGTCACCGGCACCTCCAACTGGGAAGACCTGGCCGGCAGCGACGTCTTGATCATCACCGCCGGCATTCCGCGCAAGCCCGGGCAGTCGCGTGACGACTTGGTCGGCGTCAACTTGCCGATCATCCAGAACGTCGCCGACAACGCCAAGAAATACTGCCCGAACGCGTTCGTCATCGTGATCAGCAACCCGCTCGACGCGATGGTGTACGAGTACAAGCGCCGCGTCGGCGCCCCGCGCGAGAAGGTCGTCGGCATGGCCGGCGTGCTCGACAGCGCGCGCTTCTCGCTGTTCCTGGCCCGCGAGACCGGCGCCAGCATCAAGGACGTGCGCGCGATGGTGCTCGGTGGCCACGGCGACGACATGGTGCCGGTGCTCGGCTACTGCACCGTCAACGGCGTGCCGGTCAAGCAGCTGATCGCCGCTGACAAGCTGGCCGCAATGGTCGACCGCACCCGCAAAGGCGGCGGCGAAATCGTGAACCTGATGGGCACGAGCGCCTACTACGCGCCCGCGTACAGCGCGATCGTTATGGCCGAGGCCTACCTGCTCGACCAGAAGCGCCTGCTGCCCGCGGCCGCCTACCTCGACGGCGAGTACGGCTACAAGGACCTGTACCTGGGCGTGCCCGTGATCATCGGCGGCGGCGGCGTCGAAAAGATCCTAGAGGTCGAGCTGTCGGCTGAAGAGAAGAAGATGCTGCAGACGAGCGTCGACAGCGTGCAGAAGGTGGTCGACATCGTGAAAGCGAAGGCCTGAGATGAAGATCCACGAGTACCAGGGTAAGCAGATCTTCGCGAAGTACGGCATCGCCGTGCCCAAGGGCATCGCTTGCTTCACGGTCGACGAGGCCGAGCAAGCCGCCGAGAAGATCATCGCCGAGACGGGCGCGCCCGTCGTCGTGGTCAAGGCGCAGATTCACGCTGGCGGCCGCGGCAAAGGCGGCGGCGTCAAGGTCGTCAAGGGCGGCGCCAAGGAAGCGCGCGGCGTGGCCGAGAAGATCCTCGGCATGCAGCTGATCACCCACCAGACCGGCCCCGAAGGCCAAAAGGTCAAGCGCCTGTACGTCGAGCAAGGCATCGAGATCGCGCGCGAGCTGTACCTCGGCCTCGTCGTCGATCGCGAGACCCGCAAGATCGCCGTGATGGCCTCCACCGAAGGCGGCGTCGAAATCGAGAAGGTCGCCGAGGAAACCCCGGAAAAGATCCTGATCGAGTTCGTCGACCCGACCATCGGTCTAGGCGGTTACCAGGCGCGCAAGCTGGCTTACGGCTTGGAAGTCGGTAAGGGGACGCCTGATCCGAAGGCCACCAACGCCGAGTTCGTCAAGCTGGTCAGCAAGCTGGCAGAGCTGTTCGAAAAAGAAGACTGCTCGCTGTG
>DATAKF010000409.1:0-9796 GCA_036261775.1 Polyangiaceae bacterium
TACCGGGACAAGATCGAAGACTCCGATCGCGCGGTGGAGCTGTTCAACGACGCTCTCGATCTGAACCCGAGCTACCTCGAGTCGTTCGAGCGCATCAACAAGATCCTGACGCAGCAGAAGAACTGGAAGCAGCTCGAGCGCGCTTACCGAAAGATGCTCCATCGCATCGCCGGCAAGGGCAACAATGACCTCGAGTTCACGCTCTGGCACCAGCTTGGTCTCATCTATCGCGACCGTCTGCAGCAGACGGAGCCCGCGGTGGAAGCGTTCAAGATGGCGTCGACGGTCAAGGCCGGCGAGGTCACGGTCCACCAGATCTTGGCCGAGCTGTACGAGGTGAGCGAGCGCTGGGACGAAGCGATCGGCGAGCAGCGCGTCATCCTCGACGCGGACCCGCTCAAGATCGACGCGTACCGCGCCCTCTATCGCCTGTACCTGCACAAGCAGTCGTACGACGAGGCTTGGTGCTTGGCGGCGGCGATGGCGTTCCTACGCAAGGCCGACGAGGAAGAGAAGCGCTTCTTCGACGACTACCGCCCGCAAGGCATGCTGGCCGTGAAGGGCCGGCTGTCGAACGAGCATTGGGTCAAGTACGTGTTCCACGCGGACGAGAACCTGTACGTCTCGAAGATCTTCGAGATGATCGCGCCCGCGGCGCTGCAGGCGAAGGTGGCGCAGCTGCAGTCCCAGGGTAAATCCCCGGTGCTGGACAAGCGCTTCAAGCAAGATCCGGCAACGTCGACGGTGACCTTCGCCAAGACGTTCGGCTGGGCGGCTCAGGTGCTCGGGGTGCAGGGCCCTGACCTGTACGTGCGCAACGACGTGCCCGGCGCCATCGTGGCCGTGCCGTCGATGCCTCCGGCGTCGGTGGCGGGTCAAACGGTGCTCACCGGCTTCCAGCCGCAAGAGCTCACGTTCATGTGCGGCAAGCACTTGGCCCTGTACCGAGGCGAGCACTACACGCGCAACCTGTTCCCGACGCAGGCGGAGCTGACCATCATGCTGTACGCCGGCGTGATGATCGCGGCGCCGCAGACGCCGCTGCCACAGGACATGCTGGCGCAGATCCGCGCGACCGCGCAGGAGCTGAGCAAGTACATGCAACCGGTGCAGCTCGAAGGCTTGCGCATGGTCGTCAAGCGCTTCATCGAAGAAGGCGCCAAGGCCAACATCAAGCGTTGGAACCAGGCCGTCGAGCTCACGGCTTGCCGCGCTGGTCTGATCGTGTGCGGAGATCTCGAGATCGCCAAGAAGCTGATCGGTGCGGAGCCTCAGCTGCCGGGCGATCTGTCGGCAGCCGACAAGATGAAGGACCTGCTGCTCTACTTCGTCAGCGACCAGTACACGGCAGTCCGCAAGGCGCTGGGTATCCAGGTCGCGGCCGGCTGAGCCCAGGCTACGGCCTACGGAGGCAGGGCGTCTCGGCGCTCTGCCTTCGTCGTTTTGTGTGCTGGAGCTGCTGACGCGCGCTCGGCGCTCGCAGCGCCGCGGCGCTCTTCTTCAGCGACCGGGCAAGTCGAACAGGAAACGCAGGCCGAAGCTGAGGTCGGTGTTCACGCCTGCGTCACCGTTGCCGCCCGTGCGCTTGGTGTACGTGCTGAGCCCGAGCGCGGCGTACGGTCCGACACCTACGCCCGAAAACATGTAGTAGTCCGCGCCCAGCTCGAGGTGCAGCCACTCGATGCCGGAGAAGCGTTGGCGGGCACCGGTCGCGTCCTCGAACGCCACTTGGTGGAAGCCCGCGCCCAGCGTGAGCCACGGGTCGAAGCGCAGGCCCTGCGAAAGGTGGTAACGCACGAAGGGGCCGACCGCGAAGCCCTTGCCCCCGCAGTAGCTCCCGCACCTATCGCCGTCGGCGAAGGTGGCGAAGCCACCCCAGATCCCGACCGCTACCGAGCGGCTCAGCCCGAAACCTGCGTCGGCCCGAAAACCCAGGCCGGTGCCCAGGCCACGCGCGGCCGCCGTTTCCGTCCCGAGCTTGCCCAGCGACCAGGTCGGGCCAACCGCTGCGCCGAGCAGCACGTGGGAGCCCAGCAGATCGGGCGCGCGCGGCACGAGCGGAGTCTTGGGCTCGGTGTCGTCCACGATGTGCACGCTGGGGGGCGGCGCGTCGGGGTCGAGCTTGGCATCTGCCGGCGCGGACTGGGCGAGCGCCAGGGACGGGAAAATCAGTGTCCCGATGCCGGTCAGCAAAGCTCGTTTCATGGCGCAGCCTCTTACCACGATTTTTGGCGCGCAACTGCCGAGCGCCAGCTGCCGATGAGCCGGCTGAGGACGGCAGATCATGGCGAACGAACAAGAGTCTCAGCAAACCCTGGAGCTGCGAATTGGCCGACAAACAGGCCCCTTTCACGTGGAGGTGGGCTCGGACGAGGGGGAGCTGCGGCAGGTCCTGTTGGCGCCCGGCGAGTCCGTGACGCTCGGCGCAGGCCCGGGCGTCGGCCTCCGTCTGAGCGACCGAACCGTGAGCGCCCGGCACTGCGAGCTGTTTGCCGATGGGCAGGGCGTGGTGGTGGCTGACCTGGGCTCCAAGAACGGCGTGTACGTCGGCGGCGCTCGCGTGCCCCGCGCGCGGCTGGAGCTAGCCGACGCCAGCTTCGTGATTGGCCGCAGCACCGTCACGGTGCGACCGACTCGGGGAACGCCGCTCATGTCGGCCGCTGCCTTGCCTGGCATCGTGGGCAACTCCGAGCCCATGCGGCGCGTTGCCGAAGAGGTGCGCCGCCACGCCAGCACACGCGCTCCGATCCTGGTGCAGGGCGAGTCCGGCACCGGCAAAGACCTGGTGGCGAAGGCGATTCACGCCTTGGGTCGCAGCAACGGCCCCTACGTGCCGCTCAACGTCGGCGCGATCGCCGAATCCCTCGCGGACTCGGAGCTGTTCGGGCACCGCCGCGGGGCATTCACGGGAGCCGTGGCGCATCGCCAGGGCGCTTTCGAGCAGGCGCATCAGGGCACCTTGTTCTTGGACGAAGTGGCCGAGCTTTCCGCGGGCGTGCAGGTGCGCTTGCTGCGCGTGGTCGAAGACGGAAGCGTGCGACCGGTCGGCGCCCACACCTCGACGATGGTCGACGTGCGCATCGTGTCGGCCAGCTGGGCGAAGCTCGCCGAGCGCGTTCAAGAAGGGCGCTTTCGCGAGGACTTGTACCACCGGCTGTCGACCGTGACGTTGAAGCTGCCGGCCCTTCGCGAGCGCCGCAGTGACATTCCGGCGCTCGCCGCCGTGCTGCTGCGGCGCCTCGAGCCCGAGCTCGGGCCCAAGCAGCTGTCGAGCGACGCGCTCGCTGCACTGGTGGCGCACGACTGGCCCGGTAACGTGCGCGAGCTCGGCAGCGCCCTTTACCGTGCCGCTGCGCTGGCGACAGGTCACCAAATCTCGTCTCAGCACCTGGCGTTCGGGCTGCGCCGCGTCGGGCCTCGGCGCGTGCGCGACGTCGGCAGCTTCGACCCGCAGGCGCTCTTGCAAAGCCACGAAGGCAACGTGAGCGCGGCCGCCCGGGCAGCGTGCATGCCGCGCACGACGTTCCGGGCGCTGCTCGTCAAAAGTGAATTGACACAGTCGAGCCGAGCGCGTGGGGCGCCCTAGAAGGTGCCCGAGACCAGGCCGCCGGCGAAGCCCGGCTGGTAGACGGGCAGCACCATGACGCGGCGCTTGCTGGCGGTCTTCGCGGCGGAGCCGTTCGTCTCTTTCGAGTCCACGATGTAATAGACGATGGTGCCGACGGCAGCTGCGCCCGCCACCGCGAAGCTCACGATCGCCAGCGTCTTGAAGGTGTCGCCCGACTTCACGTTGCGCGTGTACTTGTCACAGTTGGCGACGTACTGCTCGGCGCGGTCTTGGCGTTGAGCGGCGGTCTTGTCCTTCCACGCTGACGCCGTTGCCAGCCACACCTCGGGCTTGGTGCAAGCGCCTGAGCCCTTGCCGTCGGCCTTGCCGTCGGTCTTCACTGCGTTGTCCGCGATCTGGTCGGCGACGCTCTCGGCGGCGTCGTAAGAAGACTTGGAGCCGAAGGCGAACGCGCCGCCGCCAATCAGCCCAGCGCCCGTGAGCCCGACGCCGATCATCGCGCCGGGCGTGTGTGTCAGCCAGGGAAAGAAGCCTTGGCGCGAGGTGTGAGGCTCTTCGCTCGGAGCTTCGCCGCCGTCTTCGAGCGGTGCGTTGCCGCCGCCCGCCGGGGCTGCGGGCTTGGAGGCGCGCCCCAGGCTCAGGCGCACGCTGGTGGCTTGGCCAGCCGTCGCGTTGACCTCGGCGCTGGTGGTCTTGCCGTCCTTGCGCGCCTCGATTTGGTGAGCGCCAGGCGTGAGGTAGATGGAACCGGGCAGGGGCGCTTGCCCTTCCAAGTCGCCATCGACGTAGATTTCAGCGCCGGTTGCGTCGACCTCGAGCGTCACCTCGGACACCAACGCTTTGGCAGCGCTGAGCCCGGTATCGGCGCCTTGGCGCTCGGCCTCGGTCGCGTCCTTGTGCTCGCGCAGGTACTGCGCAAAGTGCTTGGCGGCGTCTGCTTCGTGACCGGAGCGCAGCTCGCTTTGCGCGAGGTTGAGTAACACCGCGGGGTGTTTCTTGAGCGCGTACGCTTGGAGGAACGCAACGCGCGCTTTGGCGAAGTCTTTCTTGTCGAAGTAGCCGACGCCTTCTTTGAAGCGCTCACGCGCCATCGTGAGCGTCACGTCGTCTTGCGCGAGGGCGGGAGCAGAGGCGAGGAGCAGCGTGGCGAGCAGCGCTGCGGCCGAACCGAGCTGCGTCAGATTGAGGGAGACGTTTCTTCGCATGCACCAAGCCTCAAGTATGCGAGCCCGCGCGTACCGTCCGAAGGCCGGCCTTCCGAGCACTCGACAAGGAAATCACTGCAATTCAACGCGTAGACGATAGATCGAAAAGGCCCGCTCAAAACGGGGTCTCTCGCACAATCACGCCCTTCTGGGGCTTGGCTGCAGGCGCGGAGGCAGGCTCCGGGGCCGGCGTCGGCTTGGATTCTGGCTTGCTTGCGGGCTTGCGTGGCGCAGGAGCGGCGGCTGCCACGGGAGCCGGCTTCTTGGCGGGCGCTGCCTTGCTGCGCTTGGCAGCGGCTGGTGGTGCCTCAGGCTCGGGGGCGCGCGCTTGCGCGGTCGGTTGCTCTGCCGCTTGAGCAACGGGCGGCTCCGGCGCCGCGGCGGCGGGCTCGGTTGCTGCAGCTGCGGGTGTGGGAACCTCGGCAGGTGTGGGCGTGGCAGTCTGCGCGGCCGCAACGGCGGAGGCTGCGCCGGGCGCTTCGGAGGCGACGCCTTTCTCGTCACCGCTGAGCTTGATGAACCCGATCACACCGGCGGCTGCGAGGGCGCCGACGCCGATCAGCAGAGGAAGCTTGCTGCCTTTGCCCTTGGAGGGCGGATACGTGTCGTCCAGCGGTGACGACGCCGGAGAAGACGGTACCGAGAGCGGCACCATTGCGGCCGCTGGGGCGCTGCGTGTCTGAGCCGGAATGGTTTGGGCGATACGCGCCCGCTCTGTAGCCGCGTGGCTGCTGCCAGCGGTGATGGCGTCGGTGATCACGACGGCCGGGGTCGACGGATCGTCCTTGGGAATGTACGGCTTCGACGGGGTCGTGAGCCCTTGAGCCACCGAGCTGGCGTCGGGCGAGCTGGGGGTCGGAGGCGGCAGCGGCGCAGGCGGGGACGGCGGTGTCGAAGCCGCGGGCGCTGGCGCTGCGACGACCGGTGCGGGTGCGGCAGCTGGCGACACAGGCGCGACCGCTGCGGGCGCTGCGACGGGCGCGACGGGCGGCATGGGCGCCGTCGCCACCGACGATTCGAGTCGCGCGACTGGAGCCGTGACGGGGGCTGGGGAGGGCGGCGCCGCGGCGGGGGCTGGGGCGACCGGCGGCGGTTGCGAGGGACCGACGACGATCGGCGCAATCCCGAGCAGGGTCGGCTTGGGCTTGGAGACCCTCGGCGTTGGCATGGCCGCCGGCGCAACCGGAACCGCTTTCGGGGCCGCTAGCGGTACCGTCGGCGGCTCCAGGGTAGCGGGCTCGGGATCGTCCCAGGAAGCGGTGAAGCGCTCGGAAAGGCGATCAGCTTCGCTGTCGCTGAGCGGGGCGCCTGAAGGACGATCGGGATCCGGCATGAAGCGCTCTGGTTCCAGTCAGGCTAGCATCGGCGCTCGTGCCTCGGCAACGCAGCCAGCTGAAAAGATTCATGGTTTGGATCAACCAGGCCAGTCTCGTGCGGCGCCGCTCGGCTTGGGTCCTGCCGCTGCTGACCTTACTGGTGCTGGGGTGCGGTCGGGGAGCGCCCGGCGGCTCGACACCTCCAGCGGCTAGCTCCGGGGCAGCTGTAATCGAAGCGACGGAGCCGCTCGCGAGCCGGCCCGTGGCGGTGGCCAGCGCCGACGCACTGGCTGTCGAGGCGAGTCGCTTGGGTGGCAGCGAGGGCGCGCGCGCTTTGGAACGCGCCGCGGTGCTGCGCACGCGGCTGTTTCGCCGCGAGCACCGTGAAGCCGATGCGCTGGAAGCGCTCGAGCTGCGTGGTCAGCTGGCGCGCATCACCGGGCCGTTGCGCTGCGCCTCCGAGGTGGAGCGCATCTTGCTCGAGGGCGAGCTCAACGCCGACGTCGACGGCAGCTACCGTGCGCTGTTCGCGTTGTCGCGCAGCGCTACGCCGCCCTGCGCCTCGCGCATCGAAGCCGCGCTGACGATGCTGGAGGCGTTTCGTCCGAGCGAAAACCTGCTCGCGCCGCCAACGACGAGCGCCGCTTCGAGCTCGAGCGAGCCATCGCCGAGCGCCGCTTCGAGCGCGCAGGCGCCGAGCGGTGCGGTTACGGCGGCCACGCTGACTCACATCGAGCGCTATTCTGCCAAAGACGCCGCGCGCGTCGTGGTGTTCGTCTCCAAGCCGGTGCGGTTCGAGGTGGGCAAGCTCGAAGCGGAGGCAGGAGGGACGGGGCCGCGGCTGTTCGTGGATTTGCGCGGCGCGAACTACCAGGGCAAATCGTCGCTCGACGCGGAGGGCTTGCTGCAGCGGGTTCGCGCTGCCCCGGGCAGCGAAGGCACGCGCGTGGTCTTGGATTTGGCGGCCGCGGCCGAGCACCGCATCTTCTACGTTCCAGAGCCGTTTCGGCTGGTGATCGACGTGGCCAAGGTGGGCGCGGGCTCGCGCCCCTCGCGTGACGTGCGGCGTGTGGTCTTGGATCCCGGGCACGGTGGCCACGATCCCGGCGCGACGGGTCCGACCGGGCTACGCGAAAAGGACGTGGCGCTCGACATCGCGCATCGCGCGGCTCCGCTCATTGCGCGCGAGCTCGGTATCTCCACGCTGCTCACGCGGGACACGGACGTGTACGTGCCGCTCGAAGAACGCACCGCGCGGGCCAACGGCTTTGGCGCCGATCTGTTCATCTCGATTCATTGCAACGCCACCGAGCGCAGCGGTAGCAGCGGCGTCATGACGTTCGTGCTCGATGACTCGAAAGATCAGCTGGCGTCGCGCATCGCCGCGCTCGAAAACTCGTCGTCGGCCGAGGCGACCAGCGAGCTGCTCCGTGCGCTCGGCCAAACCGGCGACCGAACGAACGACGCGCGCTCGAACGAGTTTGCGGGTTTGCTGCAGCGGGCCGCGATGGCCTCGCTCCGGCCGAGCTACCCCGACGTGCCGGACGGCGGCGTGAAGCGCGCCGGCTTCTACGTGCTGGCCGGCGCCCGCATGCCCGCGGTCCTGTTCGAGACGTCCTTCATCTCGAGCGCTCGCGACGAAACTCGCTTCAACACCGGGGACTTTCGGCAAAAACTCGCCGACGCCATCGTGAACGCCGTGCGCGCCTACAAGGAAGGGCGCCGAGGCAGCCGCTAGCCGGAGCTGGGGCCGGTACCTATCCTGCACATAAGGAGCGAGCCTAGCGAGCGACACCAGGCAAGAGCGCCGGGCCGGCCAAGAGAAATAGCCCGCGGAAGGAATACGCCGCCCCGTTCCTACGGTTGACGGGGGAGGGCGTCGTCCTTATGGTGTTGGGCCATTTCGGTGGCAGATCGAAAGACAGAGGCTCCCATGCGGGACAAAGAACAGCAGATGAGCAAGGCCCAGCTGAAGAAATTCAAGGACATGCTGGATGCCAAGCGGCAAGAGATCATCAAACGGGCCCAGCAAACGCTGGACGAGGACATGACGCTCGACGCCAACGACCTGCCGGACGAAATGGACCTGGCGTCCAGTGAGTACCTGCAGTCGTTCACCTTCCGTCTGCGCGGCCGCGAGAAGGCGTTTCTGGACAAGATTCAGAAGGCGCTAGAGAAGATCGACAACGGCACGTTCGGCACCTGTGACGACTGCGGCGAGAAGATCTCGATCAAGCGCCTCGAAGCGCGACCCGAGACCACGCTCTGCATTCGTTGCAAGGAAGACCAAGAGCGCGTCGAAAAAGATTTCACGTAACGCGTCGACGGCTCACGCCAACTCCGAGGCGTCCCTGGTTCTGGCCACGGACGCCTCGCGGTTTTTCTAGCGCCTGCGCGCCGCGGCTTTGGCTTTGGGCGGCGTCGAACGCTTGTCGGCGGCTGCCGCGGGCGCTTTGGTGGCGCGGGGCCTGGTGATGCCGGCGTGTTGGTCGAGCGTCGCCTTGAGAAAGCGGCCCGTGTGGCTCTCGGCGTGCGCTGCCACGGCTTCCGGCGTGCCTTCAGCCACGATGTAACCGCCTTGTTCGCCGCCCTCCGGGCCCATGTCGATCACCCAGTCCGAGCAGGCGATGAGATCGGTGTTGTGCTCGATCAAGAGCACCGTGTTGCCGGCGTCGCGCAGGCCGAGCAGCGCGTGGGTCAACAGCTCGATGTCCGAGAAGTGCAGGCCGGTCGTGGGCTCGTCGAGCACGTACAGCGTGCGGCCGGTGGCCTTGCGGCTGAGCTCGGTCGCCAGCTTGACGCGTTGGGCTTCGCCACCGGAAAGCGTGGTGGCGGGTTGACCGAGCTGAATGTAACCGAGCCCAACCTGACGCAGCGCCACGAGCTTTTGCGCGATGCGCGGGATCGACTCGAGTAAGTCGGAGGCTTCGTCGACCGTGAGATCGAGCGCGTCGGCGATGCTGAGGCCGCGGAAGCGCACCTCCAGCGTCTCGCGGTTGTAGCGCTTGCCGCTGCAGGCGTCGCAGGTGACATAAACGTCGGGCAAGAAGTGCATCTCGACGCGCAAGACGCCGTCACCCTGGCAGGCCTCGCAGCGGCCGCCTTTGACGTTGAACGAGAATCGCCCGGGCTTGTAGCCGCGCGCGCGCGCGTCGGGCAGCCCCGCGTACAGCTCGCGCAGGTGCGTGAAAATGCCGGTGTAAGTGGCGGGGTTGGAGCGCGGCGTGCGACCAATCGGGGCCTGGTCGATGCTGATCACCTTGTCGATGTGCTCGAGCCCTTCGATGCGATCGCAGCTGCCGACCAGCCCGGTCGCGCCGTAGAGCTGCGCGCGCACGGCGCTGAGCAAGGTGTCGACCACCAAGCTGCTCTTACCGGAGCCGCTGACGCCCGTGACGGCGACGATGACGCCGAGCGGCACCGACAACGTCACGTTCTTGAGGTTGTGGGCCTTGGCGCCGATCACGCGCAGCAAGGAGCCGTTGGGCTGCTTGCGTGTCGTCGGGATGGGCAGCCGCTTTTCGCCCGACAAGTAGGGGCCCGTGACCGACGCGGCGTCGGCCATCAGCGCCTGCGGCGTGCCTTCGGCGACGATGCGCCCGCCCAGCGCGCCCGCGCCGGGGCCCATGTCGAGCACGTAATCAGCGGCCAAAATGGCGTCGCGGTCGTGCTCGACCACCAGCACGCTGTTGCCTTTGATGACGAGG
>DATAKF010000003.1:0-5669 GCA_036261775.1 Polyangiaceae bacterium
TGAGGCCTAGCCAGTCGGCGCTCAGGAGCAGAAAGCCGAGCGCGACGTGCGCGCCGCTCGTTCCTGCCGGAATCGTAGCGACTCGCGTCGGCGTGGAGGTAGTCGGAAGCGAGCTGAAGAAGGACCACGTTTCCGCGCTGAAGCCGCTCGAGAGGGCGTGTCCGAGGCCTGGGTAGGCGCATTCGATGAGCGGTGAGCGGCAGCCGTCGAAGGCGCGACATGGGCTCGGGGGCGTCGCTGTGGAGCTGGTGGAGCAGCCGTTCCACGAGCGAAACAGGGCTGAGGTGGTGGCGAAGAGTGGCGACGGGTAGGCGTTGTCATCCGAGAGCGCGTGGGTGAAGCGAACGGCTGGCGGCGTCGGGGCAGCGCACGTCGGGTTGAGGTAGCTCTGGTAGCGGGCTGGCTCGGAGAAGTCGTCGCTGCACGAGGCGGCCGCGATCGCGCGTAGCCTATCGCCGCGACAGCACGCCAGCGACGTCACGTGGTCGCAGCCCCAAGAAAAGCCGCCAGCAAAGACGCGCTGCTGGTCGATGCAGTAACTGGCCTCGAGCGTCGCCAACATGTTGTCGAAGAACGGCATGTCGTAGCCGGTGCAGCTGTCGTTCCAGCCGACGCCAGCGCTCTGGTAAGGCACGCCTTGCGGAAAGACGAAGATGGACGCTGCGGCCGCCCCGGGCGCGCTTTGCAGGCCGATCGCCTTGGCGCTGGCGGAGGTGCCGCCAGCCTCGTGATACACGAACGTCAGGGCAAGGGGCGTGCTGGGCGTATAGCTCGCCGGGATCAGCACCTCGTACTCGCGCACGGTGCCCCGACCGTCCCTGGCTTGCAGCTTGATCGCGCCGGTCGGCTTACCCTGCACCCCGCAGCCCGCGCTGGTCGCCGCCTGAGCGCTGTTGGCCAGGCTCAGGCAAACGAGCGGGCCCAAGCCAAACAGCGCGCGATACGGGAGCATGCGCGCAACCTGCCAAGCGGCTGCGGCGCGCCCAAGGCGATTGCGAGAAATCGCGACGACTAGTGCGCTGGCGCGGCGAGCGGGAGCACTTGCTCGGCCAACGGCAGCGCGGCCGTGAGGCCCGGCGATTCGATCCCGTACAAATTGATGAGCCCCGGCACGCCGTGCGCGCTCTCCCCCTGAATCACGAAGTCTTGCGCCGCCTCCCCAGCGCCGCCCAGCTTCGGCCGAATCCCCGTATGCCCCGGCGTGAGCGCGCCATCGCTCAATGCCGGAAAATACGCCCGAATCGCCTCGTAAAACCGCGCTTCCCGTCCGTCTTCAAAGCCGTAGTCGACACCGTCAATCCACGACACATCCGGCCCAAAGCGCGCTTGCCCGGCCAAGTCGAGCGTCACATGGACGCCCAAGCCGCCCGGTACCGGCACTGGATAGACCAAGTGGCTGAACGGCGATTTGCCGTTGAGCGTGAAGTAGTGGCCCTTCGCGAAGCATTGGGCAGGGATGCTGCTTGCGGGCACGCCCTTCATCGATCGCGCTACGTTTTGCGCCCACAGGCCCGCAGCATTGACCAACATGCTGCAGCGTACGGTGGTCGGTTCGGCACCGCCGATCTCGAGCTCGAAGCCGCCAGCATCAAGCACGCGGCCGCCCAGCACCGGGCTGCTCGTCACCACTTCGGCGCCGTGCTCCACGGCGTCTTTCCGCAATGCCGACATGAACGCATGGCTATCGATGATGCCGGTCGATGGCGAGAACAAGCCGCGCACGGCTTTCACCGCTGGCTCCAGCGCCGTGACGTCTTTGGTTTCGAGCCATTCTAAGTCCGTCACACCGCATTGTTCGGCGTTGGTACGGATTTTCTCGAGCGCCGGTACTTCGTCTTCGCGCGCTGCGACGATGAGTTTGCCGAGTCGGCGGTGCGGGATACTGTTTTTCTCGGCGTAGGCGTAGAGGAGCGCCTTGCCTTGGACGCAGAGGCGCGCCTTCAGGGAGCCGGGCGGGTAGTAGATGCCGGCGTGGATGACTTCGGAGTTGCGGGAGCTGGTGTGCTGCCCCAGGCGCGACTCGGCCTCGAGCAGCGTGACGGCGCGGCCTTGGAGGGCGAGGGCGCGCGCCACGGCGAGCCCGATGACGCCGCCGCCAATCACGACGGCGTCGAGCTCGGAGTCGGGGCCCTCGGACATGAGCCCCGATCTAGCCGGGTTTGCGGCTGGTGCGCTAGCGCGACGAACGCCTCAGGGCGCCGTCGTGAGCTTCATTTGATAGAGATAGCCGGTGTCGATCCAGGCCCCCATCGTCGACGAGTAGGGGTTCTCGACCCGGCCCAGCACGGTGCCAAAGCTCGCGTTCACGGCGAACGGCCCCGTGTCGAGGTAGGCGGTGAAGGTGTTGCCGCCGGTGATCACGGCGCCGAACAGGTACGTCTTACCGGCCTTGAGCGCGTAGCTGATGGGGCCCGAGCTGAAGAAGCCGCTGCCCGATTGATTCGAGACGACCCAATCCTGCTTGGCGGTGAAGTTGGTGTCGGCAGTTTGCTCGAATACCACCCAGCGCACCGTGCGCGGAGGCGGCAGGGAAAGGTTGAGCTGCATCTCGGTCAGCTTGCGCGCCGAGCTCACCTCGATCACGTCACCGATGAAGTAGCCGGACGACTCGCTGATGTCGCCGTTGGGCTCGTCGGCGCCCAGGATGTCGACCACGGTCTTGGCGCATTTGTTGTCTTTGCCGCAAATGCTGGTGGTTACAGAGCAGTCTTCGGTGACCTGGCTGATGGATTGCCCGTCGGCCGCGCAGGTGCCGACTTTGTTTCCGAGGCAGGCCACCTCACCGGGCGTGCAAGGCATGGGGACGCAGGAGTAGCTGCCGTTAGTCACCTTGCAGGTCGTCTGGGACGGGCAGTCTTGGTACAAGTCGGCGCGCGAGCCGATCCAGTCGCAACCATAGACGTCGCCGTCTTGGCAGAAGATGGTTTGCGGCTCGCACGCGCGCGTCTTACAGGCGCCGCTCTCGCAATACTGATCGTCACCGCAGGGAGTACCGGCGGAGGGCCACGACCCGTCGGCGTTGCAAATGCGGATGACGTTGTTGTCGCACAGCTTTTGGTTCGGCTGGCACTGGTTGTAGTCGCACGTCGCGTAGTTGCTCGAGGGGTAGGGCGTGCAGTGGTAGTAGTTGGGCGTGCAGGTTTGCCAGAGCGAGCTCGATACGCCGTTCTGGTCACATTGAAAGACGTTGCCGTTTTGGCAGAAGGTGCCATTCGGCGTGCAGACCTGCTCTTTGCACGAGCCGGCGACGCACACCTTGTTGTCTGCCGCGCAGTCCGTAGCTGCCGGATCCCAGTCGCTGCCGTAGGCGTTGCACTTGACGGCGCGCGTACCGTCGCAGCCGATTGAGCCGATGTCGCAAACCTTGGGCGCGCAGGCCAGCTTTTCGCCATCGCACACGCTGCCCGCCTGGCAGTCAGCGAGTAGCGACGTGTCGGTGCCGTTCTTGGCGCACAGATAGACGTCTTCGTTTTGGCAAACCTTGGCGCCCGGAATGCACTTCGTGTCTTCGCAACCACCGTCGATGCACGTCTGCTTGTTCGCTGCGCAGTCCTGGCCTCCCTTGACGGGACCGGTGCCGTCGGCGTCGCACTTGGTGGCAAAGTCTCCATCGCACAGGGCCTGGCCCGGCGTGCACGTTTGGTCGGTGCAGCTGGCCGTGTCTTCGCCCTCGCGACAGAACTGGCTCTTGGCGCAGGTTTGCGACAGCTTGCTGCTGGTGCCCGAGGCGTCGCACTTCCACACCGAGCCGTCTTGGCAAAACTTGGTGTTCGCCAGGCACGTCGTCTCGGTGCAGGTGTTGTCGTTGCAGACGCCGGGGCCACTGGTGGCGTCGCACTTGCCGTCCGTGCAACCAAGCGAGCAGGTCTTTTCGCTCGTGAGCGCGGTGCCGTCGTCGTTGCAGACCTTGATCGTCAGGCCCTCGCAAGACCTGGCTCCCGGTTCACAAAGCTTGTCTGGGTCTTTCGATCCAGTGGTCTTGGAGCTACCGCTGCAGGCCCCCGCCAGCAGCGCCATCCCCAACACCGCGCCCAACCGTTGCCCTAGCTTTGTTCCCATCACCATTGCTCCCTGTAACACCATCAGCTTAGTGCCCATAGGCCCCACCGATCGTGTCAAAAATCATGGTCGGGGCGCGCTGAAAGCTTCCAGCGAATCGGTCGTTCCGTCGCTCGTGCGCCAGCTGACGTCACGAGGCGCGATATTTACAAGAGCACATCGAGCAAGCGATCCAGCTCGTCCCAGCTCGCGTATTTGATGAGGATCTCGCCTTTACCTTCCTTCTCGCGCACTTCCACTTTGGTGCCGAGGCGCTTGGTCAGGCGGGCTTCGAGATCGCGGACGTTGGCGGGTTTGTCCTTACCGCTCGACGCGCCCTTGCCGCCGAGCGTGGCTTTGCCGTCCTTGGCGGTACGCACGAGCGCTTCCGTCTGACGCACGGAAAGCCGCCCACGCACGACTTTTTCGGCGAGGTCGGAGAGCTGCTTGTCGTCGGGTGCGCCGAGTAGCGCGCGAGCGTGCCCCTCGCTCAGTTCGCCCAGAACCACCTTCTCGCGGACGTTGGCGGGCAAGCGCAGAAGCCGGAGGGCGTTGGCGATGGTCGAGCGGTCTTTGCCGACGCGCTGCGCGAGGGTCTCTTGGCTGTAGCCGTGCTCTCTGACCAGGCGATCCATCGCTTCCGCAAACTCGATGGGATCGAGGTCCTCGCGCTGAATGTTCTCGATCAGCGCCAGCTCGAAGGCGTCTTTGGCCGAGACGTCGCGCACGACGACCAGCACTTGCTTCAGGTCGGCGCGCTGCGCGGCGCGCCAGCGGCGCTCACCGGCGATCAGCTCGAAGTCGTCTCCGCCAGCGCGCCGACGCACTACCAGGGGCTCGAGCAAGCCGTGCTCGCGCAGCGACGACGCGAGCTCGTCGAGCTTCTCGGAGTCGAAGTGCTGACGCGGCTGTCCGCGCTGCGGCACGATCTTGTCGATGGGGCAGGAGAAGACGTTGCCTTCGCCGTAGCTAGGCGCGGGCGCGCCAGGCACGCTGCCCGTGCGCTCGGGCTGCGTCGGCATGCGAGCAGGCAAGAGCGCGTCGAGGCCGCGGCCCAAGCCGCGTGCCGGAGGCTTGCGCGGATCGCTCACGCGGGCGCTCCAATCAGCTCGTGCGCCAAGCTGAGGTAACCCTGCGCGCCTTTGCTGCCGACGTCGTAGAGCAGGGCGGGCAGGCCGTGCGAGGGCGCTTCCGACAAGCGCACGTTGCGCGGAATGATCGAGTCGAACACGCGGAAGTGCTTGCGCACCTCATCGGCCACTTGGTGCGCCAAGCGATTGCGTGGATCCCACATCGTGAGCACGATGCCCTCGACCGTAAGCCCAGGATTTAGCGAATTCTTGACGCGATCGATGGTGGCCATCAGGTAGGTGATGCCTTCGAGCGCATAGTACTCCGGCTGAAGCGGTACGATCACGCGCTCTGCCGCGACCAGCACGTTGAGCGTGAGCACGCCCAGGGAAGGGGGCGAGTCGATGATCACGAACTCGAAGTCTTGTGCGCCCTTCTCCAGCACCGAGCGCAAGTGAGTGCCGCGGTTCTCGTCGAAGAGCTCGTACTCCACGGCGGTCAGATCTTGCGTGGCGGGCGCGAGAAATAGCGTCTCCTGCGGCGTCTTCTGCAGCACCTCC
>DATAKF010000011.1:0-4724 GCA_036261775.1 Polyangiaceae bacterium
GCTCACCTCTCCCCGCCGCAGGCGGCTCACCTCTCCCCGCCGCAGGCGGCTCATCTCTCCCCGCCGCAGGCGGCTCACCTCTCCCCGCCACAGGCGGTCCACCTCACCCGCGCGAAGCGCGCCCACCGACCGTGGACCGCACGCTAGCGGGTAATGCGCACTACAGATCGAAAATTCCCGGCACGTAGGGTTGCCCCGGGGTCGCGAGCGTGTGCTGCTCGAGACTCAGCTTCCACACGAACGTGGCGCGTTCGTCGACGGGAATGCGATCCCAGTACAACGCATCTGCATCGGCTTCCGCTTCCTGCTCACCCTGCCGAAACACGCGAACGTCGGCGTTTGCACGCGCGGCCTTGCGGAGCTCGGCTTCGGTGGGCATGCAAAGGCCCTTCACTTCAACCGTTCGAGCTCTTCGACGTCCGCCAAGTCTTTGAGGCGTCCAGCGGCTTTTTTGTTGGCGATCAGTGCTTGCTTGCCAATGTAGGGAACCGCATGGCCTTGAAGATCGAGGGTCTGGGACCCTTGAAGCGCTTCGTCGAAGGATACTCCGCTGATCTGGCTCAGGACCTCGACCTTGAACGGCGCCATGCCGAATCGGTAAGCGTCGCCTTCTTTGGCAAAGTGCCGCGGCTCGACGCCGTGGGCACGTAGCGGCGCACCAAAGGCTTCCAGCGCAGCAAACACTTTTTCGGAGTTCGTAGCGGTTGGCCGCACGAAAACATCCATGTCGTCGGTACCTCGTACGTGCCCGTACAGTACGACGGCCCATCCGCCGACGAGCAGAAACTCAGCCTCGGCTTTGGATAGCTCGATCAAGAGATCGGCAAAGTCCTGAGGCAATTTGCCTACAGTCGTCACGGGCTCCGGAATTTTTCGCCGGGCCACTGCGAACGCGGCAGTGTCGAGAAGCCGCCTCGAATGGCTTGGTGGTGAGTGATCAGTCGCACCGCAGCGGCGATCCGCTCTTCCGGGGTGCTGTCCGCATACGGCGACGGCTTTCGAGTCCCAAGCGGCACAACCTCCACCGTCATCGTCTCTCGCCGCGCCGCGGCCCTCAATGCGCGTGCAGCTTCTTCGGCCTCAGAACTCACGAGACCAGTGTACCACCCCGAGCGGGCCGTTCCCAAGGCAGCGTGAGCGGCTTCGCCCGGGTGAGGCGAGCCTTCGAGGCGGGGTGAGCGCCGCGCCTTCGGCGCGTGCGGGAGAGGTGAGCCTTCGGGGAGAGGCGAGCCTTCGGGGAGAGGTGAGCCTTCGGGGAGAGGTGAGCGGGCTTCGCCCGGGAGAGGTGGGCGCGCTTCGCGCGGGTGGGGTGAGCGCCGCGCCTTCGGCGCATGCGGGAGAGGTGGGCGCGCTTCGCGCGGGTGGGGTGAGCCTTCGGGGAGAGGTGAGCCTTCGGGGAGAGTGGCGATCGTAATCGCGCCTCCGGCGCGTCCCCGCCGCAGGCGGTCCACCTCTCCCCGCAGGCCCACCTCACCCCGCCGCAGGCGGCCCACCTCTCCCGCGCGAAGCGCGCCCACCCTTTACGTCACCCGCCGCAGGCGCCCACCCCACCCCGAAGGCCCACCTCTGCCCCCACCCCGCCGCAGGCGGCCCCCGGGCGCAGCCCGCTCACGCTCTCGCCCTTCAAATCTTCCTCACCAAGTACCTCAAATGCGTCACTCCCTCTCCCTGCGTGCTCTTCGTCACGTCAAGTCTCCCCCTCGTCCCCTCAAAAAGCCGTATCCCCGTCCCCAACAAAACCGCAGCGATATCAATCTGCATCTCGTCCAACAGCCCCGCGTCCAACAGCTGCCGAATCGTCTCCGCCCCGTGCACCGCCACGTTCTTCCCCGTGGCGTCTGCTGCCTTCTTCGCCTGCCACACCGCGCTCTCCAGCCCGTCGGTCACGAAGTGCACCGTCGAGTTTGGCCGCGGCCAGCCGTCGGGAACGTGATGCGTCAGCACGAACGCCGGTCCCCACCAGTGATTGCCGCCCCAACCGTGGGCGACCTCGAAGGTGCGGCGCCCCGTCAGCACCGCGCCCAGCTCGGACGTCAGGGCCAGCACGTGATTGGCGCTCGGCTGGGACAGCTTGAACGTCATCGGATCCGAGCCGCCCGTGTGAACGGGCACGTCACCCGAGAAGTACCAGTCGAACACCTCCGCCACGCCATCGGCGCGATCGGCGACGAACCCGTCCAGAGACACGGACATGACTGCGATCACCTTTGACATGACGCTGCTCCTTGGTTGCTGCTGAGAGACTACGCCACTGCCAATTCCGTGCCGGCGGGACGACTACGGACGGGGGAGGGCGGAGCCGACAGGGACACGCGGAGAAACTTCGAGGCGAGGCATTTTTGCGGGTGGGGCTGCAGAAACGCGGCCTGATTGCAGAAGCTTTTGTGGCGGTGGCGGGTCGAGTTGGGAGGGGGGCGGAGACGGAAGGCGGAGGGGAGGGGTGGGCGAGCTGCGCTCGGGAGAGGCGGGCGCCGCGCCGAAGGCGCGGGCGGTGGGGTGAGCCTTCGGGGAGGGGTGGGCGAGCTTCGCTCGGGAGGGGTGAGCGAGCTTCGCTCGGGAGGGGTAACCCTTCGGGGTGAGTGCCGATCGTAAACGCGCCTTCGGCGCGCCGCAGGCGTCCACGTCACCCGCCGCAGGCGCTCACCCTTTACGACACCCGCCGCAGGCGCCCACCTCACCCCGAAGGCCCACCTCTCCCCTCTACCCGCCGTAGGCGGCACCCGGGCGAAGCCCGCTCACGCTATCCCCGCCGCAGGCGGCACCCGGGCGAAGCCCGCTTACGCTATCCCCGCCGCAGGCGGCATCCCGGGCGAAGCCCGCCCACGATCTCGCTCGAGCAGCGACGTAACGACACCGTCCGTCTGCTGCTTGCTCGGTTGAATTTCATTTTGGCAGTGTCCTCGCCGCCGTCGAGGCCAAGCCGGCTACGCCGGTGCTCGCTGCGCTCGCAGCCCCGACTGCGGCTCCGGGCACTGCTGTTGGGCTGGTTATGGCTCGCAAGCAGGCGAGACCGAAACGCAGAACGGAGAAACCACGATGCCATTCCAACTCGAAGAGCTCAGCCTCGAACTGATCGACGCTTTGGTACCGTTGATGCCCCGCATCAAGAACCGCGATAAAGCGTTAGAAGACCAAATACGGCGCGCGGCAAGTAGCATTGGGCTCAACTGCGCGGAGGCGGCGCTGTCGGATCCGGGAAACAAGCGTGCGCGGTTCCATACGGCGGCGGGCAGCGCGCGCGAGACGCAGCACGCGCTGCGCCAGGCTATCGCCTGGCGCCATGTGTCGGCGGGTGACGCGGAGCGCGCGCTCGGGCTGGTGCGAAGAATTGTGGCGATTCTTTGGAAGATCACTCGGGCGTGATGGTGGCTAGCTGAGCCAGTCGGCGAACTCTCAAAGATGGGACGGGGCCACGCCCACTGCGCATAGGCGCTGACGCTCGCGAGTACGCGGGCTGACGGTGCCGCAGAGCCCGACCTCCGGTTCAATTGGGCGTATGACTTTGTTTAGCGCCGCCTCACATGTTCGGGCGAGGGATCGCCTGTGGCCGTCCCGAGTAGGGTCTCGATCTCGGTACCGACATGGCGAACCAAAATGTTCAACTTACGTTTGTGTGGGACGGTCAGCAGCGGGCGCAGGTCTACTACGTGATTGATAATGGTAGAGCGACGGTCCTGGCGGACGCGGCGCTTTCGGGACGAGGGCGGGTGGTCGTGAGCTTCACGACCGCAGCTTCAGCCACGCACGTTCTCAAGTGGTCGCTTTGGTTCCCAGGCAAGACGCTGAAGAACCTAGCCCTTTCAGCGACCGTTAACGGTGTGAGCAAGTCAATTGCCAGCGATGAATCGGAAGAGCACCACTGGGCGGGTGAGGGGGTCTGGCGATGACGTCTCGCGGCTTACCATTGCGCACTGCGCTGCTAGTTGGCGTCTTCACGCTTCCCGCAGTAGCGGATCCGAATGCGGCAGCGCCTCTCGCTATCCCCGACAACGCAGCCATTGATGCGCTGATTCTTAGAGAAGCGGACGAGACGATCACTCTCTGGCGTCAGAACATGGGCGCGATTGGGAAGGCTGAGGCGGCATACTCGCGGGCGCGAAGTCAGCGTCGTCTCAGAAATACTGGAGTTCGATCGCCTGCTCTCGATCGTGCAGGTGCTGCGTCTGCTATTGAACTCGCCAGCGCAGCAATTCGCACGTCGTTGGAAGGCACAGAGGCAGGAGTATCCGTTGCGCCCGCCGCGTTGCTGGGGGCGGCCGACTCGCCCCACCAACCAACGCTCTCTCTGGCGAGCTTGAAGGACGACAAGACCCGCTTTGCGGCGGCCTACAACTATCAGTGCGGCGGAGACTTTCAGACGCCTACCGAGCTTATGCTGAAGGCTTGCACGTTGGGGATGAAGGACGAGCAGAAGCTGCGGCGACAGATTCAACAGCTGTCGTTCGCATACAAGGAAGTGTGCAAGGCCGTGCACGCAGTGTTGGTGAAACCTTGGCGTCCCTTCACGCTCGACGCACTTGTGGTTACCGAAGCCGTTGCGTTGTGTCCTGGGGTCGACGAGCGGCCGAAAATTGTTGTGACATTCGATGTCGCTGGAGAACGGCTGGTGACGTTCTTCGAGCACGCAAAAGCCAGCGTCTATCCTCATTTTGGCAATCTGCTTGCAGACATCATTGGACCCGTGCAAGCGCATTTGGACCAACTCGAGGCATTCAAGGACCCAC
>DATAKF010000017.1:0-4952 GCA_036261775.1 Polyangiaceae bacterium
ACAACGCTACGTCGTCTACGCATTCCGCGCCGATCGGGACGACCACGAGAGCCAGCACGCCTTCCTGATCCGGCCGGGCCTTCACCTGTCGAAGCAAGGCGAGGACTCCGAGCCTGCCACCGACAAGGGCGTCGTCGCCCACGCGATGCGGCACGACGAAAACATCCATCGCCTGTTCATCACGGCAGGCGATGCCCTCATCGGTCGATTGTCGACGGAGCTCGAGCGGGAGCGCGACGCGCGCAGCAAGGCCGAGCACCAAAACTGGACGATGTTCGAGAAGTACCAGGGATTGCTCGATCGCGAGCATGAGCGTCGCGTCGCTGAGGCCAAAGAGCTGATGAAGGCGCGCCGGGTCGACGAGCTGATGGGCGTAGTCACGGCATTGCTACCCATCCTCGCGACCAAGCTCATGGGCGCAGGCGGCGCGCCGCAGCTGTCAGCAGCACCAGCGGCCGTTCCAGCGACCGAGGTCGACCCCAAAGACGCTGCGGTTCGGCACTTCTTCTCCTGCCTGTCCGAGGTGGAAATCTCGAGCATTCTGGCCTGCATTTCGAGTTCGAGCCAGATCGCGCTCGCGCAGCTGCACAGCGCTTTTTCGACCGAATCGCCGACGCCCGCCGACGTGATGGCGCGCCAGCTCGCGATCCGGAAGTTCCTCAAGACCCTGAGCGAATCTGAAGTGAAGAACATCTTCGCGTCACTCTCGGAGTCGAACCGCGCGCTGCTCATCGCTCTCTACTCGCAATACCGCGACCTCGAAGAGCAGGAGCAAGCGCGCAAACCCGAAATCTTGCGCTCGTAGCGCCAAACGCGAAGGACCGAACCATGCCCAAAAAGACTGGCCACAAGAAGAAGCGCAGCAGCAAGCGCGCTCACCATCACGCGCACCCCACGGGCGGGCACCACGAACGTCTCCGCGCCGCCCATGCTCACCATCACAAGCGTCCCAAGCGCCGCGCGCAGCCTGCTACGGGAGCCGGACATCATCATCGCAAGAAGAGCCCCAAGCGCGCTGGTACCGATCGCCACGTGACTGAGCAAACCCTGCGCGACCACATGGCGCTCGCGTGCGTACGCCGCTGCTCTCACTGAGAAAGCCATGGACCTGCTGCTCAATTTCGGTGCCGGCCCGAACCAGCTGCCACTGCCGTGGCGGAATCTGGGACCGGAGCACGACATCCGAAAACGCCTCAAATTCGAGGGCAGTTCGGCCACCGCCATCCTCGCCGAGCACGTCATCGAGCACGTTCCGTTCCTCCAGGCCCTCGGCTTCTTCCGCGAAGCCCTGCGCGTGCTGAAGCCCGGTGGCGTGCTGCGCGTCGCCTTCCCGGACATCGGCCGCTTCCTCACGACTCGCTCGCTCGAGCTCGCCATCAACCCTGCGGCTGACGCCTACGCCGATGCGCTCGGCAGCCGGCCCGGCCTCGACCTACCCACAACCGGGTCCGAGAGGACGCGCGCCGCCCTTTGGGAGTTGCTCACCGGTTGGGGACACCAGACTGCGTGGACCGAGCACAGCGCGGCCGGCGCACTGCTCGTCGTTGGCTTCACGCGTGTGACCCGCTGCCCCTACGGGCACGGCGAGATCAAGGGCGTCGACGGCCACCACCGCGACGTGGGGCCTGAGCTCGCGCAGCTCGAATCCACGATCTTGGAGGCACGCAAATGAAGCACACGCTCGTCGTGATGAGCTCCAATCGCGAGCTCGAAAAGCAGACCAAGGCGACGCTGCAGAACCTCTCGAACCGCGGGGCTCTGCTGCTCATGGAGCGCGGCTCCGCCGACGTCGCCTTCGCGCGTTGCCGCGCCCTGTCTTGGGCCTGCGAAAAGCTCCGCGAGCACCCCGAGCGCGACGTCGTGCTGATGCTGGACGATGACATGGAAGTGCCGGAAGAAACGGCCCAGGCGCTCGTCGACAAGGCCCGCGAGCTCGGCCGCGCCTGCTCCGCCGTTTACGCGACGCTCACGTCGAAAGTGGCCGCATCGCGCTGGCCCGGCCACCCCGGCCTTTGGCTGGTCGGGCTCGGCTGCGTCGCCATCCCGCGCTCGCTGCTCCTCGAGCTCGAAGAGCGCTCCGAGTCGTTCGAGGTCCACGGTCGCTTCTACAGCGCCTTCACCTGGAGCGGTCCCGAAGGCGGCGGCTGGGTCGCGGAAGACTTCCGGCTCTCCATGAACCTAGGCGGCGTCCACCTCTGCCCGTTCGCGGTCGGCCACATCAAGAAGGGCGCGCTCTGGCCCGATGAAGAGACGCTCGAGCAGCTCGCTGGCGAGAGCGCCGCCGCGCCCGCCACCCCAGCCAAACCCCCGGGCGTCGAATCGCCCGCGCTGCATCGGCAGCAACCAACAGAAGGACACATCCATGCGTGATTCACCCATTCGCCTCTCGCCCTCCGGTCCGATTATCGGCAAGGGAGCCACGCCAGGCCCCGGCGCGCGCATTCGCCTTACCGAAGCCACCAGCGTGATGGGCGGCTCCCAGGCCATTCCCACCGTGCCCGACGTCATCAGCCCCGACGGCTTCGGCGATCCAGACGCGCTCGTGCTCACGCTCGACGCCCCCAAGCCAGACCTGCACTACCGCGCCAATCTCGCGCTCGACGTCATCAACACGTCGACCAACGAGGGCGGCGAGGTCGTGCTCTACCTCGACGTCTCGCTCGACGGCGGCACGAGTTTCACGAACCACGCCAAAAACGTTCACGTCATCAACTCCACCGTGGAGGACGTCGAGGCTCGCCAGATGCAAGTCTGGCTCCCGCTCACACTGGGCAGCGACCTGGGCATCAGCGAAAGCACGCCACCGGCGAGCATCAAACTCCGAGCTCGCGCCAACCGCGTCGTCGGCACCAGCTCGCTCATGGTGAGCTCACAAGCCACCTCGGAAGGTGATGTTCCCGTGTCGGGCCTCAACGGCTCGATCCACATGGAACTGGAGGAGTGCCTCTAGTCAGCCGCCGCTTCTGACTCGCCAGTTCCGCTAGCCGTCTCGTCTGCGCCATTCGCGACGAGCGCACCGACCCGCTCCGCCTATCCGACGCGCTCGCTCGCGCCCGGCATCGGCACAGCTGCGCCCGGAGTCCGCCATGACCCCCGAAGCCACCGAGCTCACCCTCTACCTCGACAACGAAGAGCCCCTCTACCGACAGAAGATCGTCATCTTCCGGGCGCTCGCCAAGAAGAAGGACCGCGGCAAGTACAACCACGCCCTCGCACCGAAGGCCTTTGCTTCGCTCATGGGCGTGGCCGCCAAGAAGTACGTCCGCGAGTTCGGCGCGCCCGGCGATCGCTGGAACATCATCTTCTCACCCATCGACCGCCGCCAAGCCGCCACCCACTACGCCGACGAATTCCTCGAATGGTACGCCGTCGACTACGAGCACAAGCCGCGGAAGTAGCGAACCATGCCCACGCTCACCGCCGACCGACGCAAGACCCAACGCGAGATTGCCGAGCATCACCGGCAAAAGGACCGCGAAGCTTTGGCCGCGCTCCGCGCAAAGATCGACGCGGCGAAGGCCGAACGGCGCGTGATGGTTCGCGCCGCGCGCGACACCTGCCGAACGGCGCTGCTCAGCGTTCGTGAACGGCAGGCCGCCGAGCGGCGTCGGCTCACGCTCGAGCACCAAGCCGAACGCGAGCGCGGCCGGGTCGCCTGCGCGACGGGCAAGACCGAAGCCAAGCAGCGCGGCCACGGCCTTGAGAGCGCCGCCAAGAGTGAGCTCCGCGACGAGCGCGTCTTCCAGCGCCAGATTCGCCGCGCCGGCAAGAAGCCGCCCGAGCGCTCGACGGCGCGCGAACGTGCCCAAGAAGACGACGACGCCGTCCGCAACAACCTGCCGGCCGAGCTCGTGCCCGTGTTCGACAAGCACCGGCGCTCGTTCAAGGGCTCGCCGCGGCGGAGCCGGACCGAGCAGTTTCTCGAGTGGGCGGAGGAGAATCCGGACGAGGTGCTGGCGGTGCAACAGGCGGAGGCGGACGAGGCGCTCAAGGAACTACTACGGGAGGAACGAGCCTTGGGACGAACGTTGGCAAGCTCCCGAAAGCTGCGCAGGTCCGCTCTGGCGGGTCGCTCCCCTGCCGACGTCCCCTTCTAAGGTTTGGCACAAAGCTTGTCCTCCTTGTGGTCACTCGGCCGCGGCATGCACCCTTGCATAGGGCACGGCTCACACGTTTCCCTGTTCACCCCATGCCGAGTCCGATAGCCTGAAGCGTGCCCGTTCGGGAACAAGTTTCACGCCTCGCGCGTGGCCGGCAAATGCAGGCACTTAGGAAACACCAAAGCGGATTACCTTCCCGGGCGGGCATCTGATGCTGCCACTGCGGTTCTCCGATCTCAGAAACGTTCAGCTCATCTGTGCGCACCTACAGACGACGCCGCGCGCGCTGCAGTCCTTCCTCCGCGAGCCCGATCGCTACTACAAGCCGATAGACCTGCCCCAGGTACCTTGGCGTAGACCACGCAGAGTATTTGAGGTTGGCGCCCCGCTGCGCCGCATTCACCGCGTGCTGGCGGTTGCGCTCGCCCAGCACGTCCACGAGCAGCCAAGCTATATCCAAGGCTTCCGCAGCGGACGGAGCATTCGCAGCAACGCAGCAATGCACGTAAATGCTGAAGTCGTCGTAGCCGCGGATATCCGAGGCTTCTTCGACGAGATCGACGTTGAGCGCGTGACGTCGCTATTTCAGCGGCTGGGCGCTCCATTTCAAGCCGCCACGCTGCTTGCACGTCTCAGCACGTTCCAGGGCCACTTGCCGCAGGGCGGTCGAGCAAGCCCGGCGATATCGAACCTCGCGGTCCCGGACCTAGACAAGGCGCTCGTTCGACTTGGCGGGCGGTGTGCCTACACTCGCTATGCGGATGACATTACGTTCTCGGGCACCGCCGCAGCTTGCCCCACGGAAGACCAGCTACGAGGGGTTCTCGAGTCGTGCGGCTTTCAGCTTCGCCC
>DATAKF010000208.1:0-7002 GCA_036261775.1 Polyangiaceae bacterium
GCCTAAATCTTCGGACAGTTGCCTGAAAGACCGGTCGGTCCCTTTCATCAACCTGACGGCGTCTTGGCGAAATTCTTCGGTATATCTGGGAAGGACACGCATGGGGCTCCATGACGTGTCAACGGAAGCGAGGGAGGCTCAACCCGCGATGGAGCTGCAGACTCGCGGGCGGCAGCGCGCCCCCCAAAAATCTCGCTCGCGGACCTCCCCGCCTCCCCGCGAATCTCGAGCCGCACCACGACGCGATGCAGGTTTTCTTTCGAGGAGAGCACGAAGCCTTCGGTGTTCTCGCGATGCCCCTGTGGCCTCGCGGGCGGCAGCGCGAAACCCCAAGATTCTCGCCTCGCGGACCTCCCCGCCTCCCCGCCTCCCTGTGAATCTCGCAGGTACTCGCGACGAGCTATCCGCACGACAGCAGCCCGCGGCGTGCCGAACAATGAGACCGCGTGTCGCTACGTGAGCTTCTGCGAGGGAGCTGCGGTTGGGCAGCCCTTCAGCTAAGCATGTTCGCGGATCACGTCGGCCCAGAAGCGTTCGCTACGGAACTCGCTCATTCTTCCTAGCTTTCTTCCGGATTTGAACAGGAGAAAATGCGGAATGCCGTAGATCGCGAAGCGGGTGCCGACTTCCGGATGGGCGTAGACGTCGAGGGCGTAGAGGGTGAAGGCGACGTCGCGGAGTTGCTCGAGCAACTCCGCGAGTTGACGTTTGAAGATGACACAGTTGGGGCAGTCGGGCCCCCAAAGGTAGAGGACGCGCAGGTCGACGCCGGGGGCGGCGATGATCGCGTCGAGCTCGGTGGGAGTGATGGGAGTGAGCCCGGTCACGCTGAGTGTATAGTGCGGCCGTGAAACGCCCGGCAAGTGAGGTTGGCAGCGAATTTTTGGTGCTCAGCCGATGAAGGCGCAAGCGATTCGGGCTTACAAGGCCCCCCTTCAGTTGATGGAGCTGCCACGGCCCGAGGTGGGGCCGGCAGACGTCTTGGTGCGGGTGCGGGCCGCGAGTGTGAATCCGGTGGACTACAAGATTCGCGATGGCGGCGTGAAGGTGATGATTCAGTATGCGTTTCCGTTGGTGCTCGGGAACGATCTGGCGGGCGATGTGGAGGCGGTGGGGTCAGAGGTGACGCGCTTCAAGGTGGGTGACGCCGTGTATGCGCGGCTCGACAAGGGGCGGATTGGTGGCTTCGCGGAGTTTGCGGTGGTGCGCGAGACCTCTGCGGCGAAGAAGCCGGAGAGCCTCGACTACGTGCAAGCGGCGTCGCTACCGCTGGTGGGGCTGACGGCGTGGCAGGCGCTGGTGGACTTGGCGGCGCTGAGCTCGGGGCAAAAGGTGCTGATTCACGCGGGCTCCGGCGGCGTGGGCACGTTCGCGATTCAGCTAGCCAAGCATTTGGGCGCGCACGTGACGACGACCACGAGTGCCAAAAATCATGCACTAGTCAGGTCGCTCGGCGCTGATGTTGCCATCGACTACAAGACGACGCGCTTCGAGGACGTGGCGAAAGAGCAAGACGTCGTGTTCGACACGCAGGCGGGCGATACGTTGCTGCGGTCGTTCGACACACTCAAGCGAGGCGGCGTGGTGGTGACGATTGGCGGCAAGCCGGACGGCAAGTTCGCGCGCGCGTGGGGCTTGAGCCTGCCGCTGGTTTGGATCCTGACGTTCTTGAATCGCAAGGTCGACGCCGCGGCGCGAAGAAAAGACGCGCGCTTCGAGTATTTGTTCATGCACGCGAGCGGCGAGCAGCTGGAAAAGATCGGCGCGCTCGTGGACCAAGGCGTCATCAGGCCTGTCGTGGACAAGATCTTCCCGCTGGAAAGCGCAGCAGAGGCCGTCGCCTACGTGGAATCGGGGCGCGCGGTCGGCAAGGTGGTCGTGCGCGTAGGGGCGTGACGGCGAGCCCGCGCGCGACAGCGACCCCTTGCAGTCAGAGCGAAACCGGCGGGCGGGCTGAGCCGGGTGAGGGCCAATTTTGCGGCCAATGGCGCCGGGCGGCGAGGTGGGCGGGGTCGGGCCGGAGCGTTCCAACGCGGAGCCCGCAAAACGGTGGCGGCGAGGAAGTAACACCCCTCGGAGAGCGTGTGCGATGATGACGGGGCTATGCGCGGTGGCTTGCTTAGGTCTGGGTCCAGTCTGTTGGCGTTGGCCCTCGTGGGTGCCTGCTCGAACATCATTGGCGTTTCCGGTTACGAGATTGATCCGGCGCTCGATGAGGACGCGAGCGGCGGAGAGGGCGCGGGCAAGGGCGGCACCGAATCGCGCAGCGGCAGCAACACTGGCGCCAACGGCGGTGAAGGTGGCGACGGCACTGCCGGCAGCGATATTGGCGGCAAGGCGTCGACGGGCGGCAAGGGCAGCGCGACAGCTGGCGCGGGCGGCGAGCCTCCCGTCCCCGACTGCACGACGGCGGCGCAGTGTGACGACGAGATCGATTGCACGACCGATAGCTGCAGCGCTGGCGCGTGCGTGCATACGCCAAAGGACACGCTATGCGACAGCAGCCAGTGCGAGGTTTGCACTGTCGGCATTGGTTGCGTGTCGGGACCCAAGGACGTGGTTCAGCTACTGGTGGATCCCAATTTTGACCTCTCGGCCATCGAATGGGTCGATTCGGGCAGCGACGGGACCAACGTGGTGACGCTAGCAGGCGCGCATTCCGGCACGAACGTGGCGAAATTTGGCCCGGCTGGCCCGGCCGCGGAGGAACAAGACTACAGCGACCTGCTCCAGTGGGTGACGATTCCGGAAGGCACCGTTGCTCTCACCCTGACGGGTTGGTATCGCGCAACCGTCGGCACGAAGGCGCCCGAGGACGACTACGTGGTCGCGGCGTTCTACGAAAACGGCGGCACGCGCCCCTTCTCGCAGTTTCACAGCTTCGAGGCGGCTTCGAGCGCCGCCCCAGCGTTCAAGATGTTCAGCTACAACGCCCTCAAGTCCGACGTGAAAGAGATGGCCGGTAACGACTATTCGTTCGATCTGGTCGCCTACGCGTGGGACAGCGTCTTCTACTTCGACACGCTGCAGCTGAACGCCACCGTGTGTCAGTAACCTGCGCGAGTTGCGAGGTAGAGCAAGCCGCACAAGAGCGCGGTGATGCCGAACATCAACAGCACGCCGGGGACGAAGTACGGAAACACCATCAGCACCAGGCCCATGATGAGGTGCGGAAACCTACTCATCTTGCGGCCGTAGCTGAAGAGCACGAAGCCGACGCCCGATACCAAAAAGCCGGCGGCTAGTGTGCTCGCGTCCAGGTCCACTGTCGGAGCGTAGCGCCGGTGCTACGTGACGTCGCACCGGCCCGCAGGCTCGTGCGAAATCCAGCTACAAACCCGCCCATCCGGACATTCACCGCAAGAACCATGCATTCGCTGCGTTCGCGAACACTGCTCTGGGTGGGAGCCCTTGTCGGCCTAGGTGGGTGCGTCAGCGGCAACACCGCCGGTGACTCCGCTGCGAGCGGAGGATTCGACAACGGTGGCGCTGGCCAACAGGTGGGAGCGGGCACCGGCGCTAGTAGCTCGAGTAACGGCGGAGCAGGCAACCGTGCAGGCACGAGCAGCACCTCCTCGGCCGGCAACGCGACCACGGGCGGCAGCAGCAGCATGCCGAATGGCGGCACCGGCACCGCGGGCGCGAGCGTCGCCGGCGGCACCGGCACCGCGGGCGCCGGTGGCAGCACGAGCGTCACCCCTCACGATTGCAAGCGCGGCATCGCGTGGCCCGGAGGCAAGCTCGACAACGCTGAAGTCAATTCGCAGCTGACCTGGTGGTACCGCTGGAACATCAGCGCGCAAGGCGTGGGCGCTGGGCTCGAGTTCGTGCCGATGATGGCCAACGGTGGCATGAACGTCGATGACGCGAGCAAGGCCATTCGCACGGACGCCAAATACTTGCTCGGCTACAACGAGCCGAACTTCCATTCGCAAGCCAACCTGACAGCAGCGCAAGCCGCCGCCGACTGGCCCAAGGTCGAGGCCGTCGCCAAAGCGCACAACCTCGAGATTGTGTCGCCGGCCGTCAACTACTGCGGCGACGACAAGACCGGCACGGGGCCCTGCAACGGCACCAACCCGGCCGCGTACTTGAAGGACTTCTTCGCCGCCTGCGCCAACTGTCAGGTCGATTACGTCGCAGTGCATTGGTACAACTGCGACGGCAAGTCGCTCAATTCGTACCTCGACATGTTCAAGCAATTCGGCAAGCCCGTGTGGCTGACCGAGTTTGCGTGCGCGTACGGTGGCGACACTTCAGTCGCCGGTCAGGAAAAGTACATGCGCGAAGCCATTCCAATCTTGGAGGCGCGCACCGACGTGTTCCGCTACGCCTGGTTCAGCGCTGATCCTATCCCCAACGCGCGCCTGCTGAACGCCGACGGCTCCCCCAACGCCCTCGGCAAGCTCTACCTCAGCTTGCCCCGCGACCCGACCTGCACGCCCTGACGAGCGCGCGCAGGCCGGTCGCGAAAACGCTACTCACATCTCAATCTTGTGGCAGCCACCGCAGCCGAAGCCTTGCTTCGTCGCGGGATCGTACGCGGGCTTGCCGAACAGCTCGGCCATGGCCGGCGTGACGCTGTCGTGCATGAACTTCGCCATCTCCGGCTGCTTCTCGCCCTCTACCAGCTTGCCGTCCTTGAAGTGGAGCGTGGGCAAAAAGTCGACCGGGTGCGCCTTGAATTGCGGACCGTGACAGGTCTTGCAATTGAACTCCGCGTACTCCTTGGCGTCGTGATCTTTGAACACCTTGGACATGGCGGGCATGACCTTCTTCTTCATGAAGGCGCCCTTTTCCTTGTCGGACATGGTGTCGCTCCACACGTCACCGCCGCCCGCGGCAGCGCCGTCGGCAGCAGGCTCGGCGCCGGGCTCAGCCGGCGTAGCGGGAGCGGGTTGCGCACCGCCGCAAGCGAGCAGCGCAGCCGCCGCGAGCGTGGACCACAAGTAACCTGAGTAAGAACGTCGCATCTGAAACTCCTCCGATTTCACGCTGGGAAGGCGCCAGGCTAGTACAAATTCTGGCCCATTAGCTCCAGCAAGAACGCGGGATTGTCGACATGCAGCCAGTGGCCGGCGTTGGGCACGATGTGCAGCGCGACTGTTCCGCCACTGCGAACACTGATTTGCGCCTGGGGAACGGTTTCGACCAGCGCCTGCAAACGCGCGCGATTCTCCGGCGCCCAGCGATCGCTGTTTTCAGCCACTACGACGCGAAAGTCCGTCTCGGTTGCTCGAGACTCTAGGACCGGCCAAAGGTCCACACGAAAGTAGTCGAGCATCAGCTCGTAGATGGCGTCGAGATTGAAGCGCCACACGAAACCGTCCGGCTGTCTGTCAGCCTGTCTCACTAGGTTGGTCGCGAGCCAATTCGACGTACCCGGGCTGAGGCCTTGCGCGCCGAGCTCGGCGATCACGAGCGCCCGATCTGCTGCGGGCGTGGTGGTAGAGCGGACGGCTTGAATGACGCGGATGACCTCGTTGGCAGCCGTTGGTTCCTGACTGCCGGGGTTCGAATCCAGCACCCAGATTTGGCGCGCTCGGCCGGGGAACAACTGCGCGAACATCAGCGCCGTCTTGCCGCCGAACGAGTGCCCCGCGAGCACCTCGGGCTCTTGGCCCAGCTGCTCGATGAGCGCGCTCAAATCTCGGGCGCAAGCCTCGAGAGTGTTGGGCGGTGGCGCGCCCTGCGACTCACCGTGGTGCCGCAAATCGACCAAACAGAAACGGTACTCGGGCCGCAGCTTGCAAAGCTTGGTCGCCAAGCTGCGCAGGTTGTTGCCGCTGCCGAGCGCGCCGTGCAGCAAGAGGCCGAGCTTGGGCGCGCTTGCCTCACCGACCAGGGTGTACTTGGGAACGAAGACCACGCCCGCTTCTAGCGGAACCCGCGGGTTACCGCCAATCCAGGTGCCGCCAATCCGTACCGCCAATCACTTGGGCGGCGGGAAATTCTGGATTCGACATTGCGTGCTGGACACGTTGCAAAGCGAAACCGCACCAACCACCAGCGCGATCTGCCCAACGACGGCCAGCACCACCAGCCCGGGCGGAGGCTCGTTCTTGACCGGGATCTTGCGCACCGTAAAGCACGCCGACTCGGGCGGGCGATCCGTTTCTTCACAGACTTCACCCGGAGTCTTCTCGAACCCGGGGCACAGCTCGAGGCACTCGATGTACTGCTTCGGCGTGGGCGCCGGCTGGCACTCGGCAAAGCAGCGCGACGCCTCGCGCGAGCTGACGGGATTGTCACGCAGCGGCAACCGGTAGCGAATGGTGTCGTTCATCCGCTGCGGGTGCTTGGCCTTCCCGCTACTGCAACCCATCAGCAACGCTACCAGCAACGCCAACCCCTGGCTCGACCTCATGACCTCAGCATAGCGCGCCGAAACGGATCATGGAGACGAGCAAAATTGCTTGCGGCGCTGGTGGCAAAAAGGCTGATAGTAGGGGGAATGGACGCCGATGCGCGCTTCGCCGAGCTGAACCTGACGCTACCCCCTGCCCCCAAGCCGGTCGGGGTCTACAAGCCGATCGTCACCGTCGGCAACCTGGCCTACCTGTCCGGTCACGGCCCGCTCCGCCCCGACAAGTCACTCATCACCGGCAAGGTCGGCGCCGACCTGACGCTCGAAGAGGGCAAGCTGGCGGCACGCCAAGTCGGCTTGGCGCTCTTGGCGACATTGAAAGCAAACCTGGGCTCGCTCACGCGCGTGCGGCGGGTGATCAAGGTGCTCGGGATGGTCAACGCCACGCCCGACTTTCAGGAGCACCCGACGGTCATCAACGGCGCCAGTGAGCTCTTTGCAGCCGTTTGGGGGCCGGACGACGGTGTGGGCGCGCGCAGCGCCGTCGGCATGGGCTCACTGCCGACCAACATCGCCGTAGAGATCGAGATGATCGTGGAGCTGCAGAGCTGATGCTCGACCTCGATCCCAAGACTTACGGGGTCAGCAACGTCGACGAGATCGATTCGCCGGCGCTCTTGGTTTACGAGGAACGG
>DATAKF010000032.1:0-10083 GCA_036261775.1 Polyangiaceae bacterium
CGTGGTGGACGTGTTCGCCAAGCGACTGCAAGTGCAAGAAAAACTGACCAAGCAGATCAGCGACGCCATCGCTACGCACCTGCAACCGCAAGGCGTCGCGGTCATCTTGCAGTGCCAGCACTTCTGCATGTGCTACCGCGGGGTAAAAAAGCCTGGTTCGTGGACCACGACCAGCAACCTGCACGGCATCTTTTTGAAAGACGCGGCCGCGCGCATGGAGCTATTCACTTTGATCGGCCTCAAACGCGAGATTGGCGCGTAGCCTTGGCGGCACCCACTCTCAGCCTCCCATCTTGACTTGGGTACCCAAGCCAAGCCGCGTGCCCGCAGAGGCCCCGACTACCCGCTGCCACACGCTCAAACGCAGCGCTTCTGCTCGAGCCTGTCGCCAAGCAGCTTCGGGCCGAGCAGAGCCCGCTACCTCACGACCGCGCCGCGACAGCTCGTAGTCGACGGCTTCGACCGCGGCTTCGATGCTCGAGAAGCGCTCTTGCACGCGCCCATCGATGCTCACCTCCCAGCGCTTGCCGCGAGCTGCGCGCGCCAGCACCGTGACCTCGCTCGCGACGCCCGGCCGGCGTTCGAAGTGCAGCCCCAGGCCATGCCGCCCGAGCGAGAACCAAGCATTGGCCGAGATCGCCAGCACCTCGGCGTTCGTCTCCAGCGTCAGCGGGTCGAAGCTCTCGGCGCGCTGTTGGATCTCCGGCAAGGTGAAGCTGCCGGCCTCCAGCTCGAAGCCCGGGTGATCGAGCAAGATTTGCTGCCAGGCTTGGCGCGCGCGACTGACGTCTTCTCCACGCAAATCGAGCTCACGCGGCACGCCGAACAGCGAGGGCAAGCTGCACAGGCTCAACTGGGAGACGTCCACGAAGTCCAGGATCAGGCAATCTTGCTTGCCGGGATGCAGGCGCGTGCCGCGGCCGACGCACTGCGCGTACAAGCCTTCGGAGCGGGTGGGGCGCGCCATCGCGACGCAGGAGACGCCCGGATCGTCGAAGCCTTCGGTCAAGACCGCGACGTTGCACAGCACCTGCACCACGCCAGCGCGAAAGTCGGCCAGCGCTTGGGCCCGCACATCGGGCTTCATGGCGCCGTGCACGATGCCGGCCGGCACGCCCAGGAGATTGAGCGATTGGCACAAGTTGCGCGCGTGATTGACGGTGACGCAAAACGCGATGGTGCGGCGATCGCGCGCCAGCTCTTGGATGGTGCGCGCCACGAGCGCGTTGCGCTCTTCGATGTCGACCGCTTCGGCCAGCTCTTCTTCGCGAAAATCGAGGCCCGTGGACGACAGGCGCGTCAGATCGGCGCTGGTGGTGACGCGAAAGCCGCGCAGCTTGGATAGGTAGCCGTCAGCGATCAAATCGGGCAGCGAGCGCGAATAGACGATGCGCTCGAACACGCTGTCGAGACCCTTGCCGTCGCCGCGCGCGGTGGTGGCGGTAAAGCCGAGCAAAGTTCCCGTCCAGGCGGCGTCGAACGCGCCTAGCTGGCGCAAGACGCGCAGGTTGTCGTCGGCCGCAGCGTGATGGCACTCGTCGTAGATGACCAAGCCGAGGTTGCGGCCGCGCAGCACCTGGGCCAGGCGTTCTTCGTGCAGCGAGCGAATCGAGCACACCAGGACCTTGGCGTCGGCCGCGGCGCGCTCGGCGCCCCGCTCGATGGCGACGACCTGCTGGCCGCCCAGCGCGTGCTCGAGCTTTTCTTTGGCTTGCAGCAGCAGCTCTTCGCGGTGGGCCAGCACCAAGACTTGGCGCTGGGCGAGCTGCGCCAGGCGCGAAAAAATCACCGTTTTGCCGGCGCCGGTCGGCAGGCAGACCAATATGCGCCGCACCCCGGCCCGGCGCGCCGAGAGGACGGCGTCGATGGCTTCGGTTTGGTACGGGCGCAGCGTCACGGGGCGGCAGTATAGTCGCCGCGTGAACGTCGCCGCCATCGACATTGGAACCAACTCCGTTCGGCTGCTGATCGCCGACGAGACGGGGCGCGAGCTGGAGCGGCCGATGCGGATGACGCGGCTCGGTCAGGGCGTGGACGTCACGGGCGTACTGGCTGACGACGCCATGCAGCGCACCACGAACGTGCTCCGCGAGTACCGGACGCTGATGCAGCGCCATGGCGTCGAGCGGGCGCGCGCGACCGCCACCAGCGCCGCCCGTGACGCGCAGAACAGCCAGCAATTCTTCGACGCGGTCGAACGAGCGTTGGGCGTGCGACCCGAGCTCTTGAGCGGCGAAGAAGAAGCGCGTTTGTCGTTCCAAGGCGCCACGCGCGGCTTGCAGCCAGCAGACGCGCCTTTTTTGATCATCGACCTGGGCGGTGGCTCGACCGAGTTTGCGCTGGGCAGCGGCGAGCCAGACTCTCGAGAGCCCTTGGCTTTGGTCTCGACGCAAATGGGCTGCGTGCGCATGACCGAGCGTCACTTGAAAGCGGACCCGCCGAGCGCCGAACAGCTGGCGGCAGTCGCGGCCGACGTGCGGCAGCAGCTGGAGCGCGTGAGGGCGGTGATGGACGTGGGGCGCGCTCGCACGGTCATCGGTCTGGCGGGCACCGTCACGGCGCTCTCTGCCATGCAGCTAGGCCTCACCAAGTACGACAGCACCCAGACGCATCACAGCCGCCTCAGCCGCCCTCAGGTCGAGGCGCAGTTCGCGCGCCTGTGCGCCGCCACGCTGACGAAGCGCCGCACCCTGCTCGCCGAGCCGGCGCGCGCCGAGGTGATCGTCGGCGGCGCCGCGGTGCTGTCGACCATCATGAAGGAGTTCGACATCGACCAGCTCTTGGTCAGCGAACACGACATCTTGGACGGCCTTGCCGCGTCCCTGGTGCCCCCCGCCTAGAACCCGACGTGCCGCTCGTGTCAGTCAGCGCTTTGCTTCTTGGCCGCTAGGCTCAAGAAACCGCGCAGCTCGTCGAGCGTGAGCTCGCGCACGCTGTCTGCGGCCTGCACGAGCGCGGCGGCTTGGTTCTCACGCGCTGGCGGAATGCCCAACAGGTGAACCCGCACGCCGTGCTCCTGCGCCTGCTCGACGCCGGGCCGAATGTCGTCGTCACCCGTCAGCAGGAGCGCGTCCGCGCAGGCGTGGTTCTTCGCCAGTGTGACCAGGTCGGAGATCAACAGCGCGTCGACGCCTTGCTGTTGGCCGCGGGCGTCGACCTGGCCCAAGCGCAGCTTCAAGCTCGGCCGGTACGCGAGCGCAATGTGGGCAGCGTTGGGCCCCACCGAGGCGCCGTCGTACCAGTAGATGCGGAGGAGCGGCAGTCCCGTCAGCTCGGTCACCAAGCGCGCCAGCAACTCGAGCACGACTTCGTGATCGAGGTGCAGCTGCGAACGCAAGAGCTTGCCCCCCGTCTTCGAGAGGGCGCGCGAGCCTGACGCGAACAAGTAACCCGCGTCGACGAAAACGGCTGTTCTATCCAAACCGCTCGACCACTAACGCCAAGGCGCGTGGCCCGCAAGCCAGGGCTTCAAAACGTGACGACCGGCATCGTACCGGCGCGCTCGGCGACGACGCCCAAGCTGTGAATGCTCGTTCCAGGTCGCAGCTCGGGCTTGCCCCGCTCGTCCTTGGGCAAGTTCTGACAGTACTCTTCGAAACACGACGAGCAGACCTCGAGCTTGCCGCCGAGCTCGACGAAGTGGCGGATGTACTCGCTCAGCGGCTCCGAAAAGCCGCGCGGCCTGATGTCATCCGCGCCAGTCGGCGTGCCCAGCCGCGCCGACTCGAGTGACAAGAACAGGTGAACGCTGGTGCCGTTGGAGAGGGCCGCCAGCGCCACGCCAAATGCGATGGCAGCCTTCCGGCCTCCGTCGGCCAAGCTGTCCGCCAGCACTACCAGCAAGCAGTCGCGCATGCTCGGCTCAACGTCCACCTCGGGCCGCTCTTTAGCGTCCGTCCCACGGCCCGCTTTGGGCCTCAGAACAAGATCATTTCGCCTTCGGCGGGGGCGCTGATCGGTGCCGTGTACGACAGCTCCGCTTCGTTCAGCGTGCCCTCCAGAGTGGCGACGATCTCGCCGCGCAGCGTACGCGCGCGGTAAACGCGGCGATTGGCTGCGCGAGCCATTTGGGCCTCTAGAGCCTCGCGCCCAATGGAGCTGGGCAGACCCGCCTGTAGCTTGGCACCAAAGGGCAGAAGCCGATTCTTGAAGCGCCCCATCAGCTGGTTGACCAGCTCGCGCGACCAGTCGGCGTGTCGCACCTGCAAGGATCGGCTGGCCTGCATGACGTCCACCACTTCGGGAGGCATCGACAAGCTCAAGCGTCCGTTGGCGCTCGCGCACTTGCCGTCGCTCGCTGCGCTGAAGCCAATCAGCGCGGAGAGCTCCGGGTAACGTTCAGGCTCGGCTCGAACGTCGCGCGGCAGCGGGGCAATCGCTACGCCGTAGGCTTGAAACAACTCGACCAGCGACCCTTGCAACAGCGCGTCGATGATGCCCCGCATGCCAGCCGACGGCGGCGGCTGGACCTTGGACCCGGGCTCGATGTCGGAGAACGACGGCTGGGAGGGCCGTACCGGCTTGTTGCTCATGGACTTGAAGGACCCGCCGCGTAGCTCGACCTCTGAGCGTCACATGCGAGGGCAAGGTTTAGCAACGTTCACCGCGGCGCTCATCAGCACCGCCGCTGCTCGATCTGGACGCACGCTTGACTACATCGGAGAACGTCGTGGATTGGTAAGCTGTCTGCATTAACCGGCCCGATGAATCAATCGCAAACTGAGACGCTCGCTCTACTCGAGGGGGTCAGCGTAACGCGGCGAGAGCTTGAGTCGCTGCGGCAACGCTGACCGGCTGCGCTGGCTTGAGCTCCGGCGCGAACAGCGAGACCCGGAGCTCTTCGAGCAAGAAGAGAAAGCGGCGCGCAGCTGGCTGGTCGCGGAGACTTGCGCGTTTGGCCAAGAACGCCTGCCAAACGGGCGTGAACGGCTCTGCCTTGCTCGCGTCTTTGCGGGGATCGTTGATGGCGCGTGTCAACCGCGCTTGAGCTGCGCGCAGGTAGCGCGGGTAGTGCTCGAGCCGGCCGAGCTCGGCGTGCTGCAACGTGTCGGGCGCCAGCAGCAGCTCGAGCTGCGCTTTGAGATCAGCCGACACCAGGACGCCGCTCGGCTGCTTGGCCGCGCTATCCAAGGCACGCAGCGTCTTGTCGACCTCGGCGCCGGCTTGCCCCAAAAGACGGGTCGTCAGCTCGAAAACGGGCGTGAGCCGCGGCAAACCGGCCGCGAGCAGCTGCTCGAAAGCCGGCTTACTGCGCGGCAGCTCGGCGCCTGGATGCAGCCCGAACGCGTCGCTCACCACTCGCGTCAACACCAGCTCTCGAAACGAGTCGACCTCGGCGCGGGGCGCGGGCAAGCCCAAACGTCGCGAAAACGGCGAGGGTGCGCGTTTACCGAGGGCCGCGAGCGAGCTCTTCGTAGCGAGCAGCAGCAGGCGCCGCACGCCGCCCAGGTGCGCGTCGTCCGCGGCTTCGGGCGTCTCGAACAGGCTCAGCGCCACCGAGCGCTGCCGATCGACGAGCGCCGGATACGAGCGCAGCTCGGCGCCCAGCACGGTGCGAGTGACGAAGCTTGGTAGCTCGCCCACGTCCCAGCTCGAAAGCTCCGAGCGCTCCCACTGCGCCTCTCTTGGCGCCTGCCGCACGGCGTCGCGTGCGCGCGCAGCGTGTTGCTCGAGCAGCGCCGGCACGTCACGCCCCTGCGCGACAAGCTGTCCGCGCTCACCGACGATGCGACAATTGAAGCGCAAGTACGCCGGAATAGCGTCGGCGCGGAACGCGTTCGCTTCCACGTCCGCCCCCGCCAGCTCGAACAGCGCGCGGCTCAAGGCTTCGAGCATTGGCCCTTCTGGCTTCGAAAGGTGTCGAGCCAGCTTGGCCGCTAGCGGCGGCAACGGGCCCAGCTCCCGGCGCAGCGCGCGCGGCAATTCCTCGAGCAAAGCCGCAATTTTCGCCTGGTGCCAGGCCGGAATCGTCCAACTCAGCTCGCCACGCGCCAGCTGAGGCAAGAAAGCGAGCGGCACCGTCAAGGTGACACCGTCGTCGTCCGCCGAAGGATCGAAGCGGTAGCTGGCCGGCAGTGACACGCCGTGCACCAAAAGCTCGTCGGGATAGTGCTCGGGCAGCAGTTGCTGGTCTTGCGAAACCACGTCGGACAGCGCGAGCAGCAAGAGCCCGGGCTCGCGGACCTCGGCTTGCTCTCGCCAAGCCTCGAACGTCTTGCCGTTGACGACCTCTTCGGGCACGCGCCGATCGAAGAACGCGAGGAGCAGCTCGTCGTCGGCCAACATGTCGCTCTGGCGTGCCTTGTCACGGAGGCGCGCCACCTCGGCCAACAGCTGCTTGTTGTGCTCCTGAAACCGGCCGCGGCTCTTGTACTCACCGCGCACCAGCGCATGCTCGATGAACATCAAGCGGGCTCGACTGGGCGAAAGCGTGGCGTAGTCCACGCTGCGGTCCCGTAGGACTGGAAGACCGAACAGCGTCGCGTGCTCACGCACCGAAGCGCGCGCCGATTTTTCGGACCAATGCGGGTCCGAGTAGCTGCGCTTGAGCAGGTGGCCGCCGACCCTGTCCAGCCACTCGGGCTCGACCTTGGCCGCCGTGCGCGCGAACAGCTGGGTGGTCTCGACCAGCTCGAACGCCATCACCCAAGCTGGCGGTTTTTTGGCCAGGCCCGAGGCAGGGTGCAGCATGAAGCGCGTCTGTCGGGCGCCCAAGTACACGCGCTGCTCGGCGTTCCACTGGCCGATGCGCGACAAGAGACCGCTGAGCAGGGCGAGGTGAATCGCGTCGCCCGTGTTTGCGCCGCCGTTGGCTCCAGCAGGCTTGCTGGCTGGCTGCCGCTTGGGCCCGCGCCCGCCGATGCGCAGCTCTTTGACCACTTCTTCGAGCTGGCGATGCACCTCTCGCCATTCACGGACCCGCAAGAACGACAAGAAGTTCTCCTTGCAGGCGCGACGCAGCTGCGAGGTGCCGCGCGCTTCTTGCTCGCGCACGAACGCCCACAACTTCAAGATGCCAGCAAAGTCGGAGCGCTCGTCGCGAAAGCGCAGGTGCAGCTGGTCGACCTTCTGCTCGAGGCCTCGCGGGCGTTCGCGCGGGTCTTGAATGTTCAGGCCCGCAGCCAGCACCAGGATTTCCGCCAAGCAGCCGTGCTCGGCGCCAGCCAAGATCATGCGACCAATGCGGGGGTCGACCGGAAAGCGCGCCAGTTGTCGGCCGAGCGGCGTCAGCGCACGCTCGTCGTCGAGCGCGCCCAGCTCTTGCAACACGCGATAACCTTCGCTGATCGAGCGCGCGTGCGGCGGATCCAAGAATGGGAAATCTTCGACGTCGCCGAGCCCGAGCGACTTCATGCGCAAGATGACGCCAGCCATGCCGCTGCGCTTCATCTCGGGATCGGTGAAGGCCGGCCGGGACGAGAAGCTCTGTTCGTCATAGAGCCGCACGCAGATGCCTTCGCGGACGCGACCGCAGCGCCCCTTGCGCTGGTCAGCGCTGGCCTGCGAAATCGCCTCCACCTGGAGCCGCGTCGTGCCCGTGCGTGGGTCGTAGCGAGACAGGCGCGCCACGCCCGTATCGATGACGTAAACGATGCCCGGAATCGTGAGCGACGTCTCGGCGACGTTGGTCGCCAAAATCACGCGCCGCTGCGAAATACTGGCGAACACCCGGGCTTGCTCGGCCGCCGAGAGCCGCGAATACAGCGGCTGAATCTGAGTATGGCGCAGATTGCGGCCATTCAGCGCCTGCTCGGCTTCGCGAATTTCGCGCTCGCCCGGCAGGAACACCAAGATGTCGCCCCGCGGGTCGAGCGACGTCACGTTGGCGACGGCGTCGGCCACGGCGTCGGCCAAATCCGCGTCTTCGACTGGTGGCTCGTACAGCACCTCCACCGGAAACGTGCGGCCTTCGACCTGCACGACCGGCGCGCCGCCAAAGAACTCCGAAAACCTGTCGGCCTCGATGGTCGCGGAGCTGACGATGACCTTCAGATCCGGGCGCTCGGGCAGAATGCGCCGGAGCCAGCCGAGCACGAAATCAATCGTCAGGCTGCGCTCGTGCGCTTCGTCGATGATCAGCGTGTCGTAAGTCGAGAGCGTGCGGTCACCCTGAATCTCGGCCAGCAGGATGCCGTCGGTCATGAACTTGACCCACGTGGCGTCACAGGTTCGATCCTCGAAGCGAATCTGGTAGCCGACCTCCTGGCCCAGCTCGCACTCCAGTTCCTTGGCGACGCGAGCGGCCACGCTGGTAGCGGCGATGCGGCGCGGCTGGGTCACGCCGATCTGCTTTTTGCCGCCCCGCCCCATCTCGAGCGCCAGCTTGGGTAGTTGGGTCGTCTTACCGGACCCGGTCGCGCCTACCACGATCACCACCTGGTGCTGCTCGAGCGCCGCCACGATGTCGGCGACGCGCGCGGAGATCGGCAGCTCCGCTGGAAAGCGGATGCGCGACCGCTTTTTGGGCTGTGGTTCGGCGGGCGCCTCGGACAAAGCCGGCGTGCTCTAGCACGGCGCTACCCATGCGGTCAGCTGGCTGCTTCTCCCCTCGATCGGAGGCCGTGAAGTGCGCCTGGGAGCTGCGCCGCTGTCTACGGCGCGTGCTTCGGCGACGTCGAAGTCGTTCGGGCGATCGTGAGTTGGAGCGCCGACCCCATGGACGAGACAGATCGAGCTGTTCCACCGAAGCGCCACACACAGTGTCTACTCGAGGCCGCCGAGCGAAGCAGTGACGACAGCCTTGCCCTACCCGCACTTACCCGTGCCCACCTGAGTTGCGCGCACGAGTCCAAGCAGCTGGCGAACGGGACCAAAGCAGCGAATCTTTCCCACAAGTGCGCATGGATCCCGAAAGGTGACCGCACTCATCAACAGTGAGCCGCGTGTGGAGCTCGCAGGGTGAAGGAGCCCGGATGTCAGCTTCGAGGATGAGCGTGCCTTCAGGGCGCCAGGCGACTTGGTTGGGCCTTTTTGCGCCAGTCTTGGCTGCGTGGTTGGGCGGTTGCTCGGCGGACCTCGGCAAGGGCCCGAGCGGCCAAGCCGGCGGCGCGGGCGGCGCCGGCAGCGGCGGTAGCAACACCGGCGGCGCCGGCGTGAGCGGTGGCAGCACCTTACCGACCTCGGAGATGTGCAAGACCCCGCACCCGGGCAGCGCGCCCGTCCGTCGTCTCACGCGCTTCGAGTACAGCAACGCCGTGCGTGATCTGTTCGGTGACGACACCGACGCCGGCCTTGGCCTGCCCCCCGAAACGATCTCCCGCACCGGCAACGTCTTCGGCAACGACGCCGCCCTGCTGTCGGTCTCCAGCAATCTGGCCAGCAAGTACGCCAGCGTCGCTGCGGAGGTCGCGGGGCGCGCCACTGCAACGCCCGAAGCCCTCGGTAAGTTGGCGGCGTGCGCCAGCAGCGCCGCGCCCGACGACGCCTGTGCCCGCACCGTGATCACGAACGTGGTCTCGCGGGCCTATCACCGTGCGCTATTGCCGGCCGAGATCGACAGCTTCTTGTCGCTGCTCAACACCGTGAAGGGCAAAGCTACGTTCGCGTCCGGCGTGGCTGCCGTGATCGAAGCTACTCTGCAGGGGCCCGAGTTCTTGTACCGCGTCGAGCTCGGCACCCCTGCCGCAGATCAGCCCGGGCTCCGTCGCCCCACCGCCGACGAATTGGCCGCGCGCCTGTCGTTCATGTTTTGGGGCACCATCCCCGACGAGGCGCTGCGCATGGCGGCGGCCAGCGGCCAACTGGCGACAGCTGAAGGCGTGAAGGCGCAGGCCCAGCGCTTGGTCGACTCTCCGCAAGCCAAGCCCGTCGTTCGCTATTTCTTCGACTACCTGTTGCCCATCAACGGCCTCTCGAACCTGGCGCGCGACAAGGAAGAGTTCCCGGTCTACACGAAGCCCTTCGCCGAAGCTTTACGCGAAGAGACGCAAACGTTCCTCGAGCACGAGATCTTCGACGCTGACAGTCCGGGCACTTGGACCTCGGCGCTGACGGCCCCTTACACTTACGTCAACCAAGAGCTGGCGACGTTCTACGGCATGACCGGCGTGACCGGCACCGAGTTTCGTAAGGTGAACTTGCCCG
>DATAKF010000038.1:0-21266 GCA_036261775.1 Polyangiaceae bacterium
CAGCCGACGTCCTGGATCTCGTTCTGACCGCATGGCCGATTCTGTTTCTACACGCCGTGGACGGCGTCGGCCAGTGCTGCAGCGCACTTGCAAACGACCGCCGCTACGCCAGTCGGAAGGGTCATGGCGCGGGGCGCGGGGGGACGGGGATCAAACCGCGGCACTTCTGGCCGACCCATGCAAAAAACCAGTGGGTTTTCGAGTTTAGGCCACGAGTTTTGCCCCTCCGATCCGTTCTCCGGGGTTTTCTGGGGTTCTGCCCCTGCCCTACCAAACAACGGATCCGGCTTGTTTCCTGCTGGATCGTGTGATCCAATCTCGCCTCTCACGCCGGTAACGCGAGTTCGATTCTCGCTGGAGTCACCCAAAGCAAAAAAGCCAGCGCGGCACTGCCGCGCTGCACCCAAGAGCCGGTTCGCCCGAGGCGATGGCTCCAGATGGAACGAGACGGCTCCGCGGTGACCGACCGCGAGGCCAGTCTTTGGGGCGTTGGGTTTACCAACCCTGCAATGCGTGATTGGGTGTCGCGCGGCGGTCGACAGACCCTACCCGCGCTGCGCCCCGGCAAGAATGCCACAGCCGGACGGTTAGAAATGGCCGCGAATCCGGGAAGTTTTGGCTTCGTTTCCCGCCCTTGCGGGATAACATGCACGTTCGATGAGGATTATCACGCCGCGAGCGACCCCGGTCGTGCGTGCACCTGCTCCGAGCGTTCCACCTGCCGCTGACTTGCGTGACCGTCCGCCGCTGATGCGAGCGCCCGTGAGCATCATCACGCCGGTCAGCGAGCTCGAGCTGCGCGAAGGCTCGCTGCTCGCCGGTCGCCTGCCGGAGTGCGACGTGATGATCGATGACGGCCTGGTTTCGCGCATGCACGCGCGCATCAGCGTTCGTGACGACTCGGTGGTCGTAGAAGACCTGCACAGCACGAACGGCGTGTACGTGAACGGTACGCGCATTACCCACAGTGCCCTACTCCGCGAAGGCGATCGGCTGCTGATCGGCACGACCGAGATTTCGCTGTTCGAAGCGCGCCCCGACGCACGCGTGGCTCCGCTGCGGGTACGGCGCGACGAGCCTGCGCGTTCGATTCCGGTCATCCCACCGAGCCCGCGCATTCCGGCGCCGACGACGCTGCCGGCCCAAGGGCGTGAGTCGTTCGGCAAGCTCGAGCTGCACTTGGACGAGCTTGCCATCGACGCGCAGGACAATGGACCGCCCTCGTCTCGCTCGGCCGATCTGAAAGCGCTGCGCAGCCGCACCTCGGGCGTGCCATCGACGGCGCGTGCCGACGCCCTGGAGGTGATAGGTGCTCTGGCCGAGCGCCTCGCCGCCAACGGCAACCTCGACGAAGCGCGGCGCGTGCTGTCTTCGCACCTCAAGCGCATCTTGCAGGGCGCGACCGCGGGCCTCACGGTGCCCGAGGAAGTCTGCGTGCTGGCTTCGCGTCACTCGCTCTCGCTCGCGCGCTGGACCGGTCAGTCGGCGTGGATCGACTACGTGGTCGAGCTGCACTTGGCCGCGCGACGGGCCATGAGCTCGGAGACGGCCAGCTCGTTCGAGAGCGTGGTGTTGTCGGTGGGAGATTTCGACCGGCAGCTGTTCACGTATTACGTCGACGGGCTGCGCGGTGAACGTGGGCTCTTGACGAGCGACGAGCGCGCCGTGCTCGATCGCTTGATCGTGCTGTCGGAGAGCTAGCCTCTGAAGCTAAGCTTTGGCCTTTGGGTCGGGCTTTTTGAACACGCGGCCCAAGAGCTCGCCGGTGAGCAGCCCCGTGCCGCCGCCGAGCAGCATGCCCACGAACAGCGCACCAAACACGGCCCCAAACGTGTCGGGGCTGGTGTGGTTCGATAGGTAGATGGCGAAGCCCGCAGCGATGCCGACGTAGCCGGCGTAGCGAGCCTTACCTTGGCTGCGCGCCTCGAGCGTGTGCACGACCAGCGCCGCCAGCACCGCCACGTACAGCGCGACGCGCGCGAACGGCACGACCCCTTCGACCGGGCCGAGGTGGAACAAGCCGCCGAGCACGCAGGCCTCGCCGGCCAAGATGGTGAGCCAGCCGACGGCAGTCGCGGCGCGTTCGACGTTGAGAGCGCCGCCTTCCACGCGCTTGACGGCCAGCGCTACCGGCACGACCGGAATCGCCAAGGCCAGCCCACGCGCCACCAGTGGGCGCGCGGCGTCCAACTTGGCGCCGCCGACTACGAGCACCAGCGCGGCCATCACCCACGGCAGGTACGAACGGCCGCCCTCGTCGCTCACAACGGCCCGCCGCGCAGGGACCAAGGCCGCGGACCTTGCGGCTCGCGCGCCTGCTTCAGCCAATCGAACACCGCCGCCGCCCACTTCACGCGGCCTTCACTGCTCGGATGGATGTGATCGGGCCCGCGCGGCAAAGCCGGCACCAGCACCGACGAATCGAGCACCTGGCAGGGGCTGGCGTTGTCCTTGATCACTTGCATCAGCCCGGTGTCTTGCTTCCATAAGGGCGGCAAAATCCACACGCAAGGCCGGCCCCCCAGGGTTTTGACGAGGCGTTGGATGGGCCCCACGCGCTGCGCCGGCACCGGGATCTCGACCTCGTTGGCGCCCAGCGTGATCAGCACCAAGTCCGGGTTGTAGTCGGAGATGGCTTTGCGCAAGACCGGACCAAACGCCCAGTCGCCGATGTAGCTCGGCGTCTTGGTCTCGAGCGACGTGCGCACGCCCGACTGCTTGAGGAGCTTACCGAGCTCCACGCCCAGCGCCGCCGCGAACGAGTCGCCCACTTGCAGCACGCGCGAGCCCTTGGGAAGCTCCGCGGGCGCGGCGGGCGGCAGCGTGGCGGCAGGCGTCGCAGGCGAATCAACAGGGAGGCGGGGAGGCGGGGAGGTTTCTTGGGCTTCAGCGGGCGCGCTGGCGACCAGTGCCGCTGCGCTGGAGCTTGGAGGTGTCGTTGCGGGTGGGGGCGCCGCAGAGGCCGCAGAAGGCGCTGGGGGACTTGGCGGCGGCGCGGAGGCGCACGCCGCGGCTAAGGGCAGCAGGTGGAGTTGAAGCCAACGCCCACGTCTCGGTTTTTGCATCCTGCACTCCGACTTACCAAATTACGGCCACGATGGGTGCCACCCGAATAGGTGAAGGCGTGCGGCCGCCCGTGAAAGTTCTGGGCGCAATCCGTCTCGAACTGAGGCGCCGGCACCCGCACCACCCCGGCCTTTTCCGCCTCCAGATCCACGTCGGGCGGCGTCGCTTCTTCGGCGGGCACACAGCCGTGTCCAGCGACCACTTGCCAGCCTTCGCGGCACTGCGGCTCGCCCGGCTTGGCGCAGCGGGCGCCGTTCCAGATGCGCGGAGCCTCGCAGGCGCGCTCGAGCACGCCTGCAAGGCAACGACCACTCGCGTCGGCGCCGAACGGACACTTCACCCCTGCGGGTGACAAGGCACAGCGCAGTCCCAAGTGCGAGCCGGAGAAGCTCTCGGACTCGCGGTTGCGCAACCGCGTGTGCAGCCATTTTTCGAAGCGCCGCGACCAACTGCCGCCCCGATAGACGCGCGAAAACCCGGTTTGGGGCGGCCAAGGATAGGGGCCGTAATAGTCCCCCACCCACTCCCAAACGTTGCCGGTCATGTCGAAGAGGCCGAAAGCGCCCGGCGCAAAGCTCTTCACGGCGCAGCTGTGCGGCTGCTTCCAGCACGTGCGGCCGTCGGGGTTCTCGTTTCCCCACGAGTACTCCAGGTACTTCTCCCCTCCCCGCGCCGCGTACTCCCACTCGGCTTCGGTCGGCAGCCGTTGACCTTGCGCGGTGCAGAACTGGTCGGCTTGCTTCCAGGTCACGCAGTTGATCGGGTGCTGCTGGCGATCGGGGTAGCGGTCGTTGCAGTGAAACTGCTTGTTGTTCGGCTTGGTGCAGGCGCCTTTTTGGACGCAGGCGCGGTAGGCCGCGACCGTGACTTCGGTCTCGTCCAGGCAATACGGCGCGAGCTCGGTCTGGAAGCGCGGGCTTTCGTCGTCGGAGAAGTGCTCTTTCGGATCCGAGCCGAGCCACACCTTGCCGCCGGGGATCAGCTGCTGGCCTGGCGCACAACGGGCTTGGGGCTCGGGCGGCGTGGCGGGTGGCTGCTGGGCGCCGCTCGAGGCCGATGCGGCGGACGACGACGCAGCCCACGCCGAGGCCGCAGGCAGCGCTACCGGGGCCGGGACCGGCGAGTCTCGAGCCTCGTCACGCGATCGGCACGCCGGCAGGGCGGCACAAAGCGCGGCGAAAGTAAGAGCCAGCGGCCGAAGCTGCAGTTTGACGAGCAACACGGAAAGCCGCCCGGCTATAGCATTGGCGATGAAGCGCCGGGCGTTCTTGCTCAGCACTGCCGCTCTTTCCACCGGCGGCGGCGCCGCTGGCTGCGCCGTGAATGGCGCGCCGCCGGGGCGCGTGTCGGTGCCGTTCTGGTTCACCTACGGCGGCCGCAACCGCGCCACCTTGACCAGCTTGGTCGACCGCTTCAATCACTCCCAACAGCACGTCTGGGTACAGGCGGTCTTTCAGGGCGACTACTTCGAGGGACTCGCCAAGTTGCGCACCGCGCTGGCGGCCGGCGCCGCCCCACCACTCACTCACGTCGTCGGCGAGGTGGTGCCGTACTTGTTCGAGGCCGGCGTGCTGGAGCCGCTCGACGACTACCCGGGCGCCCGCGCGTTGCCATTGCACCCGGCGCTGGGCCAGGCCGGCTCGTTCCGCGGCGGCGCCGAGCGGCCGCTCGTGGTGCTGCCATTCAACCGCTCGACGCCGATCGCATACGTGAATCGACGGCTGTTCGAGCGCCAGCAAGGCGTGCCCGACAGCTGGGAGGGGCTGCAGCAGGTGGCGCGGAACCTCACGGTGCCAGGGCGCTTTGGCTTCGGTTGCCCCATCGACTGGTGGTACTGGGCCGCGCTGGTGGGCCAGGCGGGCGGCGCCATCGTCGAGCCGGACGGGCGCGTGTCGCTCGGCGGTGAAGCAGGCGTGCGCGCCTTGGCGTTCTGGCAACGGCTGGTGGAGAGCGGCACCATGAAGCAGCCGCCCGGCCGCGACTACAACGCCTGGGAGCAGCTGAGCCAAGACTTCCTGGCGGGGCGCGTGGCGATGATCTGGAGCTCGACCGCGTTCGTGCGCTACCTGGAGGAAACCGCGGACTTTCCCGTGCAAGCCCTGCCGTTGCCGCGCGGTCTGCGCGGCTCGGTACCGACGGGCGGCACGCATTTCGTGCTCCTCAAGAGCGCTCCGGCCGAGCTGAAACAAGCCGCCTGGCGCTTCGTGCGCTTCTTGCTCCAGCCAGCAGCGGCTGCTTTTTGGTCGAGCGAAACCGGCTACTTGCCCGTCACGACCGACGCCGCGCAGCAGCTCGAAGCGAGCGGCTTTTACGCCAAGCACCCGAACTACCGCGTGGCGCTCGACCAGCTCAGCGTGGCCGAGCCGTGGCCTTGGTCCAAGAACCTGTTTCGCATCCAGCGCGAGGTCGTGCAGCCGAGCCTGGAAGCGGCGGTCTTGGAGAGGCTCGAGCCGGCTCGCGCGCTCAGCGAAGCTCGGCGCCTGGCGGCGGAGAACCAGCTGTGAAGCCCAGCCGCCCGAGCCAGCCGTTTTGGCTGCTGTCGCCGATGCTGCTGCTGCTCGCGGTGTTCTTCGTGTATCCGCTGCTGTCGGCGCTGCACAGCAGCTTCTACGAGTGGGATCTGCTGACGCCGCCGCGCTTCATTGGCCTGGCCAATTACCGCGCCATCTTCGGCACCGGCGAGCTGCTGAGCGCGCTCGGGACGACCTTGCTGATAAGCGTGGTGGTGGTGGCCGGCTCGCTGGTGCTGGGCCTGGCTTTGGCGCTGGCGGTCAATCGGCCCGGGCGCCTGGCGGCGCTGGCCAGAAGCGCGGTTTTCAGCGCTTATGTGGTGTCGTGGGTCAGCGTGGGGCTGCTCTTCTTGTGGATCTTCGACGCCGACGCGGGCGTCGTGAATCAGCTGCTGTCGGCCGTGGGCGTCAGCAGGGTGAAGTGGCTGACCAGCACCAGCATGGCGCCGCTCACGGTGGCGCTGATCGTGCTGTGGAAGGTCACGGGCTACGCCATGGTCGTGTTCTTGTCGGGGCTCGCCAGCCTACCGCCCGAAATGCAAGAAGCCGCGGCGCTCGACGGCGCCGGGCCGCTGACGCGGCTTCGCCGCATCACGCTGCCGCTGCTCCGTCCGACCGCCGCCTTCGTCGCCACCACCAGCTTGATCGCCAGCTTTCAGCTGTTCGACGTGGTGCGGCTGCTCACCCAGGGTGGCCCCGTGCGTTCGACCACGGTGCTGGTGTACGCGATCTACGAGCAGCTGTTCCGCGACTTGCGGGTCGGGCGCGCCAGCGCGCTGGTGGTCGTGTTCTTTTTGGTATTGTCCGGGCTCACGTGGCTCAAGCTGCGCGCCTTTCGCAGCGAGGAGCCGGCGTGATCGGTGAACGCTCGGTGCGGCGCTTGGCGCTCGGGTTTGCCCTGCTGGCGGCCTTTCTATGGCTGTTTCCGTACGCCTGGATGTTGCTGACCAGCCTCAAGACGCCGCAAGAGCTGCTGAAGGCGCCCGTGGCGTTGCCGGCCGAGCTGCGGCTCAGTGCCTACGCCGAGGTGTTTCGCGCGCTGCCGGTCGCGCGCTACGTCGGCTTGACCACCCTGATGGCGCTCCTGATCGCAGCGCTCCAGATCGCCGTCGCGCTACCGGCCGCCTACGCGTTGGCCAAGCTCGACTTTCGGCTGCGCGGCGCCGCCTTCGCGCTCGTAATGTCGGCCCTGCTCATCCCCGCCGAGCTGCGCTTCGTGCCGACCTTCACGCTGTTCTCGGCGCTCGGGCTCGTGAACACGCTGGCCGCGCTGGTGCTGCCGTTCGCGGTCAGCGCGTTCGGCACGTTCTTGCTCCGGCAAGCGCTGCTCTCGATCCCCAACTCACTTATCGAAGCCGCGCGGCTCGACGGCGCGAGCGAGCTTTACATCGTGTACCGGGTCCTGCCGCCGCTGCTGGCGCCGTCGCTGGTCGCGTTTTTCCTGATCAGCTTCGTGCATCACTGGAACGACTACTTCTGGCCCTTGGTCATGACCATCGACGACCAGGTGCGGACGCTGCCGCTCGGCATCGCGCTGCTTCGCGAACAAGGCTCCGGCGTGCGCTGGCACATCATCATGGCCGGCAGCACGCTACTGAGCCTTCCCGCGTTGGCCCTATTTGGCTTCACCCAGAAGTATTTGATGCGCGGGCTGGGTAGCAACGTCGGCTAGCTAGTTGGCAGTTCGCAGCACGAGAGCGGCTGCCAACTGCCAACTGCCCTGTCACAAGCCGCAGCGCAGCGCGAAGCGCCTCGTCGCGGCTTTTTTGGCCGCGGGCACGCCCGGATCCGAGTCAAACCGCCTAAAAGCTTCGCGGCCCTTCTCGCGGTCGAAGCGCTTGTCGTAGCAGGTGATCAAGACGCGCAGCCGCAAGCTCTCCCGTACGATGCTCGGCGCCGGCGGCCAGTCGACGCCCGTCGAACGCGGCTGTTTCGGATCTGGATCGAGCGCGGCGTCCAGGTATCGAAGCGCTGCCTCGGGGCGGCCGTGCAGCCACAGGTTCCGACCCACCAGGTACTGCGACAGCGGATCACCGCGCGCCGCTTCAGCGCCCAAGATGGGCGCGGCTTCGTCCCAGCTAGGGCCGAGGCGCGGCTCGCCGATCAGCAGCGTGCGCATGCCCGTACCGGGCTTGGAGGCCGCCAGCAGGGTTTTGACCTCCAAGGTGCGCTGACGGTCTTCGTCCGCGTCCAGCTTGGCCACGGCGGCGTAGGCTTCTACGGCGCCAGCCGGATCATCGGCCATCACCTGCACGTCGCCGCGCGCCTCGAGCGCGGCCGCGCGCTCCAGCACCGAAAGCCGAGGATCGGTCGCCAGGGCTTCGTAGCGCTTCACCGCTGAGTCCAAGTCGCCTTGGCGCACGTTGCACTGCGCGAGACCCAAACGAGCGCGCGTGTTGTCACGCTCCAATTCGAGCAGCTTCTCGAACGCTTCGCGCGCGCCAAAGATGTCCCCGGAGCCGAGCCGCCCTTCGGCCATGGCCAGGTCGCGGTCGACGCGCCGCGGGCACAAACGCCCGAAGATCGAAGGCCGATCGAAGCGCGCTTTGGCCATGGCCAAGAGCTCCGGCCGCAGCTGAATCTTGGCCAAATCTGCGCGGAACTCGGCGTCCAGCGCCCCGAACGACTTACCGTGCGTCACGTCTTCGATGCGCTGACCGCCGTACCAACCGCGCAGCGCCTCGGCGCCGTAGTGCTCGTGCAGCCAGCTCACGAACGCGCCCGCCACCGTGTACGCCGTGCTGGAAGACTTCGCCAAGAAGCCGAGCCGGAACACCGACTGCATCTCGGGCAGCAGGTTCAGGTCGAGCAACGCCTTGGACCACTCGAGCAGCGTGAAGTCGTCGTCCTCACCCGGCGACGCCGCCACCGCGATGCCTTCGATGCGGCCTGGATCGGGGATCCACCCGCCCGCAGGCCCCGCGATCCGAAACGGTCCGCTGCCAAAGCTGCCGCTCACCACGTGCGCCAGCTCGTGTCCGAGCGTGGGGTGCGGAAAGCCAGCGGCCTGCACGTAGACCTCACCCCGCCAGGGCTTGGCGATGTACGTGTGGGTCGCGCCCATGTACGCGCCCTTCTCGCCGTCGGACGCAAACAAGAAGACTTTGACCTTCTCGGGCCCGCGAGCGCCCAGGTAGGCCTCCACTTCATGAAGGTGCCCGTTACACTCGTCGGCCACGCGCTGCGCGTCCGCGCTGGGTACGCCCGCCGAGTACACGACCTCACAACGCGCTGCCGTGAAGCTGCGGCCAAGCCCCTCTTCGATGCTGCGCGTCGTGCTCCAGTGCCCGAGCCGCGCGCCACACAGGGTGACGGCGAGGCTGAGGCCCGCGGCCAGCGCGCCGGCCGCCACCACGCCGGGGCGACCACGTGAAACCAGGTAAAAACGGCTCTTTTCGTCGAGCTCCAGGTGCCAGGCCAGCACCGCGAAGCCGAGCAAGCTGCCCAGAGAGCCGAGGCGGTAGCTCAAAAGCCGCACGCCCGGATCGACCACGGTGTCGTAGAGCGGCCCGGCGAAGTAGCCGACGAACGGATCGAAGCCGAACACCATCGGGCTCGTGTAGAAGCGCCAAAAGCCGATCGCGACGCCGCCCACAGGGCCCGCCAGCGCCAGCAGCACCGCCGCGAGCCGCGCCCGCTCGAAGCGCAACGCCAAAAGCCCCGCGCCGGCTCCCCAAGCCCCGCCGAGCGCCGCGCCCGGCCCCGGCCCGGTCGCCCAAAGCTCATAGCCGAGCGGCGCATCACAGAAGCCGGTGCGGACGCCGTGCAGCGTGGCGATGCCGGCTCCGGCCAGGGCCAGGACGGAGCCGAGCGAAACGCCGCGGCCTAGGGCATCGAAGGGAGTTGGCAGTTGGCGCCTGGCGACCAGCAGGGCAGTCGCGATGGCTGCGATGCTGGGCAGGATGAGGCCGCCTGCGAGCGCCGACTCGTAGCCTGGTCCACCAAACTGGGGCAGAAAGCCGATCGCACCGAGCAGGACGGCGGCGACGAGCAGCGCGCCGCGCTCGGTACGTGAGGTGAGGAAGCGCGGCATCTCAGTCGACGACAAGCTTCAGCTCAATCCTCAACCCCCACGCCTCATTCCTAAACGTGGGCTTCGCCCGCGGCTGGCGGCGCTGCTTCGTCTTCGTCCGGATCTGCTTCGGGCTCAGCCAGTACCAGAGGCAGCACCTCGTCGAGGCGCGACACCAAATGGAAGGTCAAATCAGCCTTAACTTCGGCCGGTACTTCCTCGAGATCACGAGCATTTTGGGCGGGCAAGACGATCTCGCGGATGCCGGCGCGGTGAGCCGCCAAAACCTGGTCTTTGATGCCGCCGACGGGTAGCACGCTACCGCGCAACGTGAGCTCTCCGGCGACCGCGACGTGTGGCTTCACGGGTGCTCGGAGCAAGAGCGACGTGACGGCCACGAACATGGCCACGCCAGCGCTTGCGGCGTCGCGCGCCGACCCGCCACGCGGCACGTGCAGGTGCAGGTCGATCGACTTGAGCCACTGCGGATCCAGCCGGAGCCGGTCGGCGCGTGAGCGCACGAACGACACCGCGGTCGCGGCCGACTCCTTCATGACGTTGCGCAGGCTGCCGGTGATGAAGATCTCACCCTTGCCTGGCATCTTGGTCGCTTCGATGAACAGCAAATCGCCACCAGCGCCCGAAACCGACATGCCGACCGCGATGCCGGGCGCCAGCTTGCGCTCCGACAGCTCGGGGTGATGTTTTTCGGGTCCGAGCAGCTCGCGCACCAGCTCGGCCGTTACGACGGTGTGCGCGGCCGCGCTGCCGTCGGCGATCTTGACCGTGACGTCACGACAGACCGCCGCGACCTCGCGCTCGAGGTTACGGACGCCGGCCTCGTGCGTGTACGAGTCGACCAGGCACTCGATGCCCTCTTTCTCGAACTCGATCTGAGCGGTCGTGAGCCCGTGCTCCTTGATCTGCTTCGGCACCAAGAACTGCCGCGCAATCGAGCATTTCTCGTTGCGCGTGTAGCCCGGCACCTCGATCATCTCCAGGCGGTCGCGCAGGGCGTCGGGGATGTTCCAGCGGTAGTTGGCGGTGGCGATGAACATCACCTCCGACAGGTCGAACGGTAGATCGATGTAGTGATCTTGGAAGGTGTCGTTCTGCGCGGGGTCCAGCACCTCGAGCAGGGCGGCCGCCGGATCTCCGCGCATGTCGGAGCCCATCTTGTCGACCTCGTCGAGCACCAAGACCGGGTTGCGACAGCCCACCTTCTTGAGGGCCTGCATGATGCGCCCGGGCAGCGCGCCTACATAAGTACGACGGTGACCGCGGATCTCGGCTTCGTCACGCACCCCGCCGAGCGAGATGCGGCCGTAGCGGCGCCCCATGGCGCGTGCGATGGAGCGGCCGAGCGACGTCTTGCCGACGCCGGGCGGGCCGACGAACAAGAGGATGGGTCCCTTCTTGTCTTTGCGCAGCTGGCGGATGGCCGAGTACTCGACGATGCGCTTCTTGACGCGCTCGAGGCCAAAGTGGTCCTCGTCCAAGCAGCGCCGCACTTCCTTCACGTCGATGCGATCGGGCGTGGTGCGGTTCCAGGGCAGATCCGCCAGCCACTCTACATAGGTGCGGGTGACCTGAAATTCGGCCGACTGGGGCTGCATACCGCTCAGCCGGGACAGCTGCTTTCGCGCCGTCTTCTCGGCCTCGGGCGGCAGCTCGGCGCGGGCGATGCGGTCGCGCAGCTGCTCGACCTCGTCGTCGTCGCTGGCCTCGCCCAGCTCCTCTTTGATCGTCTTCATCTGCTGGCGCAGCGCGTAGTCGCGCTGCGAGCGGCTCAGCTCGGTCTGCACCAGTGAGGAGATCTCGTCCTTGACGCGCAGCACCTCGAGCTGACGCTCGACCATGCCGAGCACCAAGCCCACGCGCTCCTTCACGTCGAAGGCTTCGAGGATGCGTTGGCGCACGGCGATGCTGGCGTGCTCTTCCGGGAAGTTGGAGGCGATGAGATCCGCGAGCGCGCCGGGCTCACGCACGTTGTCGAGGATGCTGGCGGTTTCCTTGGGTAGGTTGGGCAGAAGACCCAGCACCTGGCGGGTGCTTTCACGCAGCTTGCGGCCCAGCTCGCGCAGATCCGGCCCCATCTCGGTGGGCTCCACCACACGCTCGATCTCGGCCTTCATGTACGGCTCGAGCCCGTTGGGCTGGCGCAGCTTGAAGCGGCCGAGGCCGTTCAGGACGACGCTGTAGTTCGAAGGCCCGAGGCGGATGACCTTGACCACGCGGGCCAAGGTGCCGATGGCGTACAGGTCTTCGAAGCCCGGCTCGACGGTGTCGGCGTTGCGCTGCGTCAGCACCCCGACCAAGGCGCTGTCCTCGCCGGCCAGCTCCTCCACCAAGCGCACGCTGCGCGGCCGCCCGACGTTGATCGGGACGACCGACATCGGAAACAATACGGAATTCCGCAAAGGCAGAATCAGAATCTGCTCGGGCTCACCCGGGCGCTCGCCGCCACGCATAATCCTCACAGTACTACCGCAAACGGTTACGTCCAGGGGCGAACACGTTCGGGGATCGCAGGAAGGCGGGAAGGCGGGAAGTGAGATTTCTTGGGGCTCGGCAGATCTGCCGGGTTAGCCCGACCAGGTAGGGCGGATCAGGTCACCCCGAAAGAAACCCTTCCCGCCTTCCCGCCTTCCTGCGATCGCACGCGTGCTGGAAGTCGCGAGGGGGCGTGCGGTGTGGTAATTCCCGGCGTCGATGCTGCGCGCCGGACTGCTGCTCCTCTTGGTCGGATTGACCCCCGCCTGTGGCGCTTCTGCGGGCGCCGATCCGGAACGGGTGCTGCACGACTACTCGTTGGCTGTCGAGGGCGGGCGCGCGGCAGAGGCCTACGCGCTGCTCAGCGTCGAGTCCAAAAAAACGATATCATTCGAGCAGTTCCAGCGAATCTTAAAGGAAAATCCTGAAGAAGCACGCGAGCTGGCTCAGAGCCTTCGGCGGCCTCAAGCAGCCCCGCCGCGAGTCACTGCGACGGTCACGGGGCCGGATGGCGAGTCGTCCATCTTGCTCGTCTACGAACAGGGCGCCTGGCACGTCGACGCCTCCGCGATCGATCTGTACAGCCAGCGCACGCCGGAAGCCGCCGTGCGCGCGTTCCTGCGCGCGTACGAGAATCGTCGCTTCGACGTGCTGCTCAAGTTCGTGCCCGAGGATCAACGCGAGGGGCTCACGCCCACCGAGCTCAAGAAGGCGTGGGAAGGCGAAGAGCGCGCCGACATGGACCGGCTGACCGGCGCGCTGCGCGCCTCGCTGCCCACCGCCAAAGTCGAGCTGTTTGGAGATCGCGCCACGCTGGCCTTCGGCGCCGGTGGCTCGGTCGAGCTGGTGCGCGAGCGCGGGCTCTGGAAAATCGAGGACTTGAAATGACTGCTGCACGCACCGCCAAAATCACGCGCAAGACCCGCGAAACCGAGATCACGGTCGAGGTGAACCTGGACGGCACCGGCCTTGCGTCGATCGACACGCCCCTGCCCTTCTTGTCGCACATGCTGGACCAGATCGCGCGGCACGGCACGGTGGACCTGACCGTCAAAGCCGTGGGTGACGTCGAGATCGACGGCCACCACACGACCGAGGACATCGGCATCGTGCTCGGCGAAGCCGTGCGCACCGCCCTGGGCGATCACAAAGGCATCCGCCGCTACGGCTCGGCCACGTTGCCGATGGACGAAGCCCTGGTCACGGTCGCCATGGATCTGTCCGGGCGCCCGTACTTCGTTTGGAAGATCCCGATGCCCAAGGCCAAAATCGGCACCTGGGACGTCGAGCTGGCCGAGGTGTTCTTCGAGGCATTTGCCCGCACCGCGCAGGCCAATCTGCACATGGTCCTGCACGACGGTCACAACCTGCACCACATCGTCGAGATCAGCTTCAAGGCGTTCTCCAAGGCACTGCGCATGGCGACCGAGCTCGACCCGCGGGCACCCGGGGTGCCCTCCACCAAAGGAATGCTGGTGTGACTACGCGAGTCGCCGTCGTGGACTACGGCATGGGCAACCTGCAGAGCGTCGTGCAAGCGCTGCGCGCGGCCGCGCCGGACGGCACCGAGGTGATCCGCACCGACTCGCCCGAGGTCGTGCGCGCCGCCGATCGCCTGGTGGTGCCGGGCCAAGGCGGGTTTCGGGACGCCGCCGCGCGGCTCGGCCAAGGCGGGCTGGGCGAAAGCGTCCTCGAAAAGATGCGCGCCGGCTCACCGTACCTGGGCATCTGCCTGGGCCTGCAGATCCTGTTCGAGAGCAGCGAAGAAGCGCCCGGGGCCGTCGGGTTCGGCTGGTTCAAGGGCAGCGTCGACAAACTGGTGGGCGGCCCCGACATCAAGATCCCGCACATGGGTTGGAACGCGCTCGAGCTGCAAAGCGGCGGCCACGCGCTGCTCGAAGCCGCTGGGGGCCCAAACAGCTACGTGTACTTCGTGCATTCGTTCCACGCGGTGCCCACCGAGCCGGGCGTCGTGAAGGCCACCGTGCAGCACGGTCAAAACGTCGTCACCGCCGCCGTGGCGCGCGACAACGTCATGGCCACGCAGTTTCACCCCGAAAAAAGCCAGGCCGCTGGCATTGCGCTGCTCCGGCGCTTCCTCACGAGCTGAAAGTGTCGTAAGCGGCCGCCATGGAAGTGATTCCGGCGATCGATCTGCTCGACGGCAAGGCCGTGCGGCTCCTCAAGGGGCGCTACGAGGACGTGACCGTGTACCACGACAACCCGCCTGTTTTGGCTGCGGGCTGGTCGGGGCACGTGAAGCGTTTGCACGTGGTCGACCTGGAGGGCGCCAAAGCCGGACGCGCCGTGCAGCGCGATCTCGTGACGCGGCTGGTGAAGTCGTTCGGCAGCGGCGTGCAGGTCGGCGGCGGCGTGCGCTCGTTCGACGCCGTGAAGAGCTACTTCGACCTGGGCGTGGAGCGCGTGGTGCTCGGCACCGCCGCGCTGAAGCAGCCGGAGCTGATCGAGCAAGCGGCGCTCGCCTATCCGGGCCGCATCATCATCGCGGTCGACGCGCGCGATGGCAAAGTCGCGACCGCTGGCTGGCTCGACCAGTCGGAGCGCCTGGCCACCGACCTGGTGCGCGAGCTGTCGAAGCATGCGCTGGCGGCCGCCCTGTACACGGACATCGACCGCGACGGCACCGAGGTCGGCCCGAACATCGAGGCGACGGCGCGCCTGGGGCGCGAAACCAACGTGCCGGTCATCGCGAGCGGCGGCGTCGGGACCCTGGCCCACCTGAGCGCGCTCGCCCAAGCCGGCTCCGGCATCGTGGGCGCCATCGTGGGCCGGGCGCTGCACGAAGCGCGATTTTCCCTGGATGACGCGGTGCGGGCGGCGAAAAGCCAAGCTACGGCGTAGGCCTCAAGGTAGCCTGCGGCCACTCTATGGGTGACGACTCCGATCCAAGCCTGAGCTCCGGTGGGCCCCTCTCGCAGCGGGCTGCGCAGGGACCGCTCAGCTCGCGCTCCTCGCGGCTAGCGCCACCCAAGTCGGACTCCGAGGTGCCGCCGTCAGCGGGCAGCTTCGACGGCGAAGACTTTTTGTATCACCTGTACCGCGGCAGCGAGCTCCTGCAGGACAACTGCGTTCCGCAAGCCAAGGAGGAGCTCGAACGAGCTCTGAAGCTCCAGCCGCAGGACACCGAGGGCCAAGGGCTACTCGGCGTCGTGTACTTTCGGCTCGGTCTCTACCCGCGCGCCATCGGCATCTACGAAGAGATCATCAAGGACCGCCCCAACGAGGTGAGCCCGCGCGTGAACCTCGGGCTCTGCTACCTCAAGACCGGTCAGATGCACTTGGCGCGCGACGTGCTGGAAGAAGTCATCCAGCGCGTGCCCGACCATGTGCGGGCCTGGGGTTACTTGGGGCTGACGTTCGAGCGCCTGGGCGAGCTGGCCAAGGCCGAAGCCGCTTTCGAGAAAGCCGGCCAGCCCAACCTTGCTCGCCGCATGCAACGGCTGCTGGCCGAGCAAGCTCAGCCGCAGCAGGAACCGGACCCCGAGCGCGCGGAGGTGCGGCTAGCCGCGGCCGACGCCGTGCAGGAGCTGGACGGCCGCGAAGGCGGCTTTTCGCGCGCCCCGGCCGACGACGAGTCGGATCCTTCGCGGTCCGGGCGCTGGCGCGCGGTCGAGCTGGGCGACGCTTCGGTGCCGCCGTTGCCGAAGCAGCGCCGCATGCCTTCGCTGGTCGGGCGGCTCGGACCGGCGGTGCCCGCCATCTCGGATCCTTCGGAGCTCGGCCGCGACTCGGTGCCGCCGCCGCCTTCGCTGCGCGCCCCCCAGCCCTCGCTGCGCGCCCCCCAGGCAACGTCGGGCGCGCTGGCGCTGGAAGGAGGCCTGGCGTTTCCCGAGCCACCCGCCAAGGTGCTGGTCACCGGCACCCGCATCGGCACGTGCGTGACGAGCGAAGGCTTTTCGGCTCGCTCCGACGTGTTGTCGACCGTCGTGTTCAGCGGCAACGCCATCGCGCCGACGGCCTTGATGCGCCGCCTACGGGGCCGCGAAACGGGCGAGCCGTTCGGCGCGGGTGCCAACGTGTGGCACGGCTACGAAGGCGCCGCCCGCGCCGTCATCATCGCTGGCCGCGACCGCATGCTGTGGGCGCTCGAGCTGGCCGACGAGTTCGTGTACGTGCGCGAAGCGAGCCTGCTCGCCTTCGAGAGCACCGTTCGCTACGAAAATGGCCGCCTGGCAGCCGGTGGGCGCGAGCCGGTCGCGATGGTGCAGCTGTCGGGCAAAGGCTTCGCGGTGCTCGAGACGCACGGCCCGGTGTCGGCGCTCAGCGTCGGCCAAGAGACGCAAGCGGTCGTGCGCGTCGACGACGTGATCGGCTGGACCGGGCGCTTGCTGGGCCAAGCCGTCGAAACCGACGCCGCGCCCGGTCGGCTGCCGGGCGCCGTGGCTTTCAGCGGCGAAGGCGCGCTGCTCTTGGATCTAACGCGATGAGCGACGAAAACGACGGCGAAGGAGTAGTGAGCTCGCGGGGCGAGCGTCTGCGGCGTCGGCGCTCCTTGCGCCAAGACGCGCTGAACCTGCCCAACCTCTTGACGTTCGCGCGCGTGTTCGCGATCCCGCTCGTGATCTTGCTGCTCGACCGCGGCACGCCCGAAGACTGCGTGCTGGCGGCGCTCGTCTACTCGGGCGCAGCTCTGACCGATCTTTTGGACGGCTACCTGGCGCGCAAGATGAACGTCGTCAGCGTGCTCGGTAAGTTCCTCGACCCGCTCGCCGACAAACTGCTGGTGATGGCGTCGCTCATCTACATGGTGCCGATGGGCCGCATCTCCGAGTGGGCCGTGACGGTGCTGCTCGCGCGGGAGCTGTCGGTCACCGCTCTGCGCGGCATTGCCAGCAGCGAGGGCGTGGTCATCGCCGCCGGCGACGACGGCAAGTCGAAGACCGCCCTGCAGATGATCGGCATTCTGGCGCTGATCTTGGGCTACCCGTACCACCTGAGCCTGCCCGGGCTCGACCTGGGCATGGTCGACCTAGTCTACGTGGGCCGAGCGCTCATCTACACGTCATTGGTTTTCTCGATTTCGAGCGCGGTCTCGTACGTGCGCCTGTTCTCGGCAGCCGTGGAAGCCAAAGAAGAGCGCCAGCGCGGCGAGGGCTGAAGAGGATACGCCGTAACCAGCAGCGAAGGATCCCGCGGCGAGCCGCGGGATCTGGAACGAGGTCACCCGACTTTTGGCGAAAGCAGATCTCGATCGGATCTGAGAGGTGGGTCGGGAACCCGGCGAGGCCGGGCGCAAAACCCGTGGTGAAATCGCGTGTCACGGGGGACGCTGGGGCCACCGACGGGTGGAAAACAATAGAATTCAATGTTAGGACACCGCCGCCATGTCCTCAGTGCTTCGTTCTGTCGCTGTCTTCTCGTTCCTCTCTGTCGTCGCCCTCGTGTCGGCGCCGGGTTGCTCGCAACAGGGTGAAGGCGAGCGCTGCGACAACGCGAAGAACGGCGACGCCGACTGCGACGACGGTCTGGTCTGCGTGAAGGCCTCTCAGCTGCGTGAGCAAAACGCCGACCGCTGCTGTCCCGTGAGCGAGACCGATCGCACCGGGCGCTGCACGCCGAGCGGCGTCGACACGGGCACCCCCGACCCGGGTGATGGAGCGGCGGGTGCGGGCGGCGCAGCAGGCGCCGGAAGCGACGCCGCTGGCGGCACGTCTGCAGGCCAGAGCGCAGGCGGCGCCCCCGGCTCGAGCGGTAGCGGCACGACAGGCGGCGTCCCCGCCGTCGACGGCGGCGCTCCGGCCGCGGGCGCTACGACGGGTGGCGCGGGCAACGCGAGCAGCGGCGGCCAGGGCGGCGCTGACTGATGCCTTCGCTCGGTGACCTCACGAGCCTCGGACAGCAAGCGCTCTTGCTGTCGGTGGCGGTGGCGTTGCCGGTCGTGGGTGCGGCTGCGCTGATCGGCCTCGTCGTCTCGGTCGTGCAGGCGGCCACACAGATTCAAGATCACACGCTCGGGCACTTGCCCCGGCTCTTGGTCGTGGTGGCGGTGTTGGTCGCCACCGGCCCCTGGATTGGCGCGCAAATAGCCGAATTTGCCGTGCGGGCGTTCGGCGGCTGACATGCCGGCGGGCAGCATTCGCCTGTCGCCCAGCGACTGGGGTAGCGGCGTCGAAGGCACCGGCCGTCGCGTCGAGCTGGCGGGTCGCGTCTTCAACGTGGACGGCAAGCTGGTGGTCGTAGCCGACGCCTTCGCGCGCGTCGCGGTGGAGATGGCCCGCGCCGTCGTCGTCGAGCCTGGCGACTTGGTCGTGGTGTCCGGGCGCCCCGCCGAAAAGCGCCTGACCCACGGCTCGCTGATCTCACGTCGAGCCTGCCCGACCCCGACCGCTCACGGCGAGTTCTACCGCTCGGTCTTCGCCGGGGAAGCCGAACGCCTGCGCGACTTCGCTAGAGCCGCGGCCGCCACGCGCGCCTTCTTTGCCGAGCGCGGCTTCGTCGAGGTGTCGACCCCGCTGCGCGTCCCGGCGCCCGGCGTGGACTTTCACGTCGACGCCGTCGCGGCCAGCGGCCAGTACCTGATCACCTCGCCCGAGCTCGAGATGAAGCGGCTGCTCGTCGGCGGAATGCCGCGGATTTTTCAGCTCGCTCGCGTGGCGCGCGCCGACGAGCAAGGGCCGCTTCACGCGCCCGAGTTCACGATGCTCGAATGGTACCGGGCCTTCGCGGGGCTCGAAGAGGTGCTTGCCGACACCGAAGCGCTGGTGCGCAGCGTGGTGCGCAGCCTAGCGGGTGAAGACGACGTGTTCGTGCTGGGAAACCGCAAGGTCAGCGTCGGCAAGCCCTTCGAGCGCTTGACGGTACGCGAAGCCTTCGCGCGCTACGCCGGCATCAAGGACGCGGCGCGCCTGGCGGCTCGCGACGAGAATCGCTACTTCGAGCTGCTGGTGGCCGAGGTCGAGCCAGCGCTGGCTCAGCACCCCCGCCCGGTCTTTTTGACGCACTACCCGATCTCGCAAGCCGCGCTGTCACGACCTCACGCGAGCGATCCGAGCGTCGCCGAGCGCGCCGAGCTGTACTTTGGCGGCGTCGAGCTCTGCAACGCCTATGGCGAGCTGACCGATCCGGTCGAGCAGCGGCGCCGCATGGTCACGGAAGCCAAGCGCCGTCAGGCCGAAAAACGCCCGGTCTATCCGCTCGACGAGCCCTTCTTGGCGTCGCTGGTCGAAGGTATGCCTCCGTCCGGCGGCAACGCCCTCGGCTTCGATAGGCTCGTCATGGTCGCCACCAACCGCTCCAGCATTCGCTAAGCGTGATTGCAGGAAGGCGGGAAGGCGGGAAGAGATTGTGGGTGGGGCCACTAACCACCTCCTCGCCTCAGTCTCGTCTGGACGTGTCAACGCAGGCTGGCCAACGGAAGCCGCATTCGTTGTTCGGTCTCTCCGAACAACGAATGCGCTGCTCTCGCCTTCCCGCCTTCCCGCCTTCCTGCGATCTCGGCCGGTGCGCCTATTTCCCGATGACGGGCGGCGTCGCGGCGCTGGCGGCGCCGTTCAGGAAGAGCACCATGTCGTCGTTGGCGGCTTGGGTGTCGAAGACTACGAAGTGACCGTCGCTGGTGGAGGGCGCGCCGTACTGGCGCAGCCCGAGCGTGAAGCCGTTGGCGGCGGCCTTGTAGCCCAGCGCGACGGGTTTCAGCAGCTTGCTGGTGAACTCTTCGTCGTCGAACGCCGGATCAGCGCTGGCGTCCGGCGTCACTTGCACGAAGCCGCCAGCTAGCGCGAACGTCGCCATCGTGACCGGCGGGCTGTAGGTGTCTTCGATGCCGAAGGTTTGGAAGGCGTGCTTGCCGGTGTGACCGGTGAGCGGCTTGCCGATCAAGCTGGAAAAATTGAGCGGATCCGCCGGGTCAATCCACTGCTGCAGCAGCGACAGCACCGGGTGATTCTGAGTCACGCCCGGGCCCAGATCGGGGTCGGACATGGCAGGATCCTGCAGCACCAACGGCAGCACACCCGCGATGTTTTCAGGCTTGGTCTTGGTGCGCAGCGCGTCGCGCAGGCTGGCGCCGTTGCCGGACAGCACGGCTGCCTTGTAGTCGTCGCCGAAGGGCAACATGAGGCTGCCCTCGGTCGAGCCCTGCGAGTGTCCGAAGAAGAACAGCTTGCTGCCGTCGACCTTGATGGCCTCGCCCGTGGTGGTGGCGGCGCTGGCGTCGAGCGCCTTGGCAAAGCGCGCTACGCTCAGCTGATCAGCCGCGCCTTGCAGCGGGTTGCCGCGCGTCACGGCAGGGTTCAAGAAGTTGAAGAACAGGTTGTTGGGCGACTCCTTCGAGTCACCCCGGCGCGGGCCGTGCTCGACCTGATCGATGCCGATGACCGCAAACTGAGACGAAGCCGCCGCCAACACGCCCGCCACTTCGTCGCGTACGTGGTTACGGAAGTTACCGCCGGTACCGTGAGCGAACACGACCGCGGGCCAGCCGGCAGCCGGAGCCGGGCCTTCGGGCACCGTGATCGACATGCACACTTCCTCGGTGCGCGGCTTGGTCGTGTCGATGCCGCCGCCGTCCTTGGGCGTGAGGTACGGCGCGGTGCCCTGCTGGTAAACCGGGATCGAGAGCAGCGCATGGTACTCGTCGTACCCTTCCACGTCGGCGCCGCAATCGCGGTCCCCTTCCACGTCGGCGCACGGCGACGGCTCGGCGCCACCGCATTTGACCCAGTCGCTGGCGGTCGGCGCGTCGGCGGCGGCCACGGCGGCGGCCAGGTCGGTCATTGGCTTACGCACGTCGGCGACCGTGAACACGCTGGCCGTGAGCACGTTGGCAACCGGCTCGTTCTCGGCAGCCAGGTAGGCGCGCAGCGGCGCAAACGCCACGTGGGCGGCCTTCAGCTTGGCGTCGGCCGGCGCAGCGTTCTTGAGCACGGCAGCCATGTTCTCGGAGGCCACGACGGCCTTGCCATCGCCGCGACCGGTCAAGGTGACGCCGCCCGCCTCACTCAAGATGTACACGGCGTAGGTGTGACCGGGCTCGAGCGGCCTACCGAACGGCGGCGACACGGCCACGAAGTTGTCGCAAATGTAGTTGGTTCGCGCGTCGGTATAGAAGCGACGCCAGCCTACGTTGCGGCCCTTGGCCGGATCGGTGACGTCGACGAACTGCACCGCTTCCACGGGGAGCGTCGCAAAATCGAACGGGCCCGAGAAGCGGAACAGCACGGTCG